>NZ_QBIZ02000004.1:0-304311 GCF_003057735.2 Pseudomonas sp. RIT411 | reverse complement strand
CCGAGGGCAGCCAGGGCGGCGTCCAGGGAGTCCTGCTGCTGACGTTCGTACAGCGCCATCTCGTCGAGCACCGGCGCACCCAGGGCGGCTTCGAAGGCGGCGCGATTGCCGCCGCTCTGGTATTCCTGCTGGCTGCCGGCGCCCAGGTTGGACTGGAAGATGCCCGCGGCGCTGACCGGCAGGAAGTCTTCGTAGGTGATGGGATCGGCCAGGAGTTGGCCGGCGGCGATCAGGGCCTCGGGATCGCGGCTATCGCTAGCCGCCTGGCTGCCGGGCGCAGCGCGATAGTGGAACCAGGCCAGACCCTGACGGCGCAGCTCGTCCCAGTTGTCGGGCAGCGCCTGGAACACCTCGGCCAATACCGTTGCGTAGTCACTGCCGGCCGCCTTGCTGCGCTGGCGGACCTCCTGCAGCAGTTCGTCGTAGCGCTGGCGACCGGCCGGCGTGAGGGCGATGCCGCGCTGTTCGATTTCACCGAAGCGCGCCGTGTGCGAGCCCTGGACCTCGCCCTGGAACAGGATGGGTTCTTCTAGGGCCTTGAAGCTGGTCTGGCGCAGCAGGATGGGGCACTGGCGGCGGGGAGGGCCTTCGATGGTTTCCTTGGGCGCGATGCCGCGGGCGGGCATCTGCGCCTGGACGGCGTCGATGTCGAGGGTGCGCGGGGTCAGGTGGTTGATGTGCGGCCCCTTGAAGCAGACCACGTCGGCGATCAGTCGGTGGGCAGCGTGCAGGCGGTGGTAGAGACTGGCGTCGACATTAGCCTCGCGGTGCCAGCGAAAGGTCTCCAGGGCTTCCTGGACGAAGGCAGCGGCCTCGGCATCCGTCAGTCCGCCCTGCGCTTCGGCGCGCTCGATCAACTCCAGTGCGCCCGGGGTGAAGATGCGCCGCGCGTTCAGCACCCCTTCGGCCAGCTGGCGCAACTCGGCGTCTTCGATCAGCTCCAGGCGCAGCAGCGAGGTGAAGACGCGAAACGGATTGACCTGCAGGGCGGCCGGCTCCACCGGACGGAAGGCGGTGGAATGCACCGGCACCCCGGCCACGCTCAGATCGTAGTAGCCGACCGGCTGCATGCCCATCACGGCGAACAGGCGGCGCAGGGTGGCCAGCTCGGCGGCGGTGCCGACGCGAATGGCGCCATGGCGCTCCAGATCCAGGCGCTCCGCGGAATCTCCGGCGAAGCCCGGTTGTCCGGCGTTCACCTCGGCGACCAGTTCCAGCAGGGTGCCGTACTGGGGCACCTCCTGGCGGTACATCGCCGACATGGCCTGGGAAAAGCGGGTGCGGATCAGATCCGGGGAAAGCAGCGACGCGGCGGTCATGGGAGCGGCTCCTGGCTCAGGCTAGAAGCCGATTTCGACATGCCCGCACGGGCTGCTCAAGCGATCTTTGCTCATTGGATCATTCCCCGGGGGAATGGGCGGATGCCTCAGTGATCCTTGTGCTGGGTCTTGGGCTTCTTCACGTGATCGGTGCCGGTATCGCTGCCCGAACCGCTGCTGGAACCGTTGTCGGCCGCACCAACGCCGGTGCTGGGCGCCTTTTCCATGCCATGGGTGCTGGTGGGATCGGGTCGCGCGGGGGTGGCCGGGGGATTGGTCGGGCTGGTCTGGGCCAGGGCGGCGCCGGACAGGCTGAGGCCCAGGATCAGGGCAGAGAGCAGGGAAGAGGTACGCATGGGAGGACTCCTCGGAACGGATGCACTCCCTTTAGGCACCTCCCCCGCGGGGAGGTGCCGCGCCGCGGATCAGCTGCCGCTGGTGCTGGCCTTGTGGACCTTCTTGTGCGCCACCTTCTTGTGGTGGGTGGTGGTCTGCTTGCCGGTCTTGGCCGGGCTGCTGCTCGTCGCGGCAGGCGGCGTTGCCGGATCGGCGGGCGCCGTCTGGGCGAAGGCGGCGGAGGTGGCCAGCAGGCCGGCGAGGGTCAGGCAGAGGGTGGTGCTTTTCATGGAAGTCACTCCTTCGGTGGCTGATTGCAGCCCCAGTTAGCCGCCTTTCGCCCGGCAAAACCGTGTCCCCTTCCACAGCCAGGGCCATTGGTAACAAGATATTTCAATCGACTGCCAAGGCGTTAACAGTCTGGCAACCCCTTCGTCGGGGCCCCGGCTTGGGCATAATGCCGAGACGCCCCCTTACCGTAGCCGCGTATGCCCAAGAGTCCTCATCTCCCCAAGCGCCCCCGCTGGAGCAGCCTGCTGCTGCTGGCCCTGGGTCTGACGCTGCTGCTGATTCCGCTGCGCTATGCGGCCCAGCACTATTACGAGGCGCAACTGGCCGAGCAGAACGGTCAGACGCTGGACCTCTATGTCGCCAACCTGCTGGGCACCCTGCGCCGCTACGAGGTGCTGCCGGATCTGCTGGGCGATCTGCCGGTGCTGCGTCATGCCCTGGAAGGCCAGCGTGACGGCGGCGCCCAGGACGCCGCCAGCCAGATGCTGGAAGACATCCGCCAACGTACCGGGGCGGATGTCATCTACCTGATGCAGGACGACGGCACCTGCCTGGCCAGCTCCAACTATCGCCAGGCGGACAGCTTCGTCGGTCGCGACTTCTCCTTCCGGCCCTATTACAAGGCGGCCATGCAGGGCCAGCCGGGGCGCTTCTTCGGCCTGGGCACCACCTCCAGCAAACGCGGCTACTATTTCGCCGCCGCCGTGCGTGACGGGGCGCGCGCCATCGGCGTGGTGGTGGTCAAGGTCGATCTGGACAGTGCGGAAAAGCTCTGGGGCAACGCGCCCGAGCAGTTGCTGGTGACCGATGACCTGGGCGTGGTCATCCTCACCTCCCATGACGCCTGGCGCTTTCGCGCCACCCATCCGCTGGACGAGCGCCAGCGCGAGCAGGTCAACGCCAACCGGCCCTACCCCACCACCAATCCGGCGCCCCTGACCCTGGTGCCCGGCGACTGGCTGACCCAGACCCGCAATCTCGACGAGGTGGGCTGGAACGCGCAGATCCTGGCGCCGCGGGAGATGGTCGAGCGCCAGGTGCGCAGCGCCCTCTATGTCGGCGCGGCCACCCTGCTGGCGCTGCTCCTGCTGCTGGTGGTCATGACCCTGAGACGGCGCCACTTCATCGAGCGCCTGGCGCTGGATGCCCGGGCCAAGCGTGACCTGGAGCTGAACGTGGAGGAGCGCACCCGCGACCTGCAGACGCTCAACGCGCGGCTGCAGCAGGAGGTGCACGATCGCGAGCAGGCGCAGCGCGAACTCATGCGCGCCCAGGACGAAGCCGTGCAGGCCGGCAAGCTGTCGGCGCTGGGGACCATGTCCGCCAGCATCAGTCACGAACTCAACCAGCCGCTGGCGGCCATCCGCAGCTACACGGAAAACGCCGTGGTGCTGCTCGACCACGATCGCCTGGACGATGCCCGCGGCAATCTCAAGCTGATCGGCGAGCTGACCACACGCATGGCCAACATCATCGCCCACCTCAAGGCCTATGCCCGCGGCGCCCGCCGCGCGCCGGAGAGCGTGGTGCTGCAGGGCGCCCTGGAAGACGCCCTGGCGCTGGTCGCCGCCCGGCGCCGGGCCATGCAGGTGGAGCTGATCCGCGACCTGCCCGATGCGCCGCTGTGGGTGCAGGCCGGTGAGACCCGCCTGCGGCAGATCATCAGCAACCTGCTGAGCAATGCCCTCGACGCCCTGGCGGAAAAGACCAGCACCCGCCGGCTGTGGCTGACCACCAGCATCGACGAGCGCGGCGTGACCCTGATCCTGAGGGACAACGGTCCGGGCTTTTCCAGCGAAGCCCTGGCCCGCGCCCACGAACCCTTTTTCACCACCAAGGCCACCGCCCAGGGTCTCGGCCTGGGTCTGGCGATCTGCGATAACCTGTTGCGGACCCTCGGCGGTCACCTGCACCTGTCCAACCATCTCGACGGTGGCGCCGAGGTGCGCCTCTATCTGCTGCACGGCAAACCCGGGGTCGCGTCGGTACCCCAGGAAGAAGTCCGCGGTTGACCGTACTGCCCCTTACCTTAGGTTCCTTGCCATGAGCGCCCTGCCCCCCTTCGACCCCGCCAGCCAGATCCTGTTGATCGACGATGACGCCCACCTGCGCCTGGCCCTGAGCCAGACCCTGGACCTGGCCGGCTTCAAGGTGACGACGCTGGCCGATGCCCGCGACCTGGAAATGGCCACCGTGCGCGACTGGCCCGGCGTGGTGGTGAGCGACATCCGCATGCCCGGCATCGATGGCCTGGAGTTGCTCGCCCAGTTGCACCAGCGCGACGCCGAATTGCCAGTGGTGCTGATCACCGGTCATGGCGACGTGCCCCTGGCGGTCCAGGCCATGCGCGCCGGCGCCTATGACTTCCTGGAAAAGCCCTTCGCCAACGACGCCCTGATCGACAGCGTGCGCCGCGCCCTGGGCGCCCGCCACCTGGTGCTGGAAAACCGCAGCCTGCGCCTGGCCCTGGCCGAGCGCCATGAGCTGCAGACCCGGCTGATCGGCCAGACCCCGGGCATGGCCCGCCTGCGCGACCAGATCGGCGCCCTCGCCGCGACCCAGGCAGATGTGCTCATCCATGGCGAAACCGGTGCCGGCAAGGAGGTGGTGGCCCGTGCCCTGCACGACCTGTCGAATCGCCGCGACGGCCCCTTCGTCGCCATCAACGCCGGCGCCCTCGCCGAATCCGTGGTGGAGAGCGAACTCTTCGGCCACGAACAGGGCGCCTTCACCGGGGCCCAGAAGCGCCGTATCGGCAAATTCGAATACGCCAGCGGCGGCACCCTCTTTCTCGACGAGATCGAGAGCATGAGCCTGGATGTCCAGGTCAAGCTGCTGCGCCTGCTGCAGGAGCGCAAGGTCGAGCGCCTCGGCTCCAACCAGCAGATCCCCCTGGATATCCGGGTGGTCGCCGCCACCAAGGAAGACCTGCGCCAGGCCGCCGACCAGGGCCGCTTCCGCGCCGACCTCTACTACCGGCTCAATGTCGCCACCCTGCGCATCCCCGCCCTGCGCGAGCGCAGCGAAGACATCCTGCCCCTGTTCCGCCACTTCGCCCTGGCCGCCGCCCAGCGCCACGGCACCCCGCTGCGCGAACCCGATGCCGAGCAGCGCGCCGCCCTGATCGCCCACAGCTGGCCGGGCAACGTGCGCGAATTGCAGAACGCCGCCGAGCGTTTCGCCCTGGGGCTGGAGCTGGCGCTGGACAACAGCGCCTATGCGCCCCTGGCGCCCATGACAACGACGCCCGTGGCCGCTTCCACGGCGGCGGCACCCGCGGCGGCCGCCCTCGCCGCCGGGCTGGGCGAGCAGGTCGAGGCCTTCGAACGCGAACTCATCCAGCGCGAACTGGCCCGCCCCCACGCCTCCCTGCGCAGCCTGGCCGAAGCCCTGGGCCTGCCGCGCAAGACGCTGTCCGACAAGCTGCGCAAGCACGACCTGCAGTTCACCGGTGGCGCGGCGGACGACGGGGACTGACCAAGGTCGGCTGGTCGCGCCTGGCCAGGAGTGGCAGAGTGCGGGACTCAGACGTCGTGTAACAGGCGTCGTGCAACAGACGTCGTGTAACAGGCGTTCGCGCAAGGAGACCCTCTTGACCTCGCTCATGCTCGCAGAAGCCGCCGCCAGCGGCGCGGCGGTCGCTCGCCAACTGGCGACCATCGACCAGGCCCTGGCGGCGCTGGCCGACGACCTCAGAGCCCACCCGCCGCAGTTGGCGCTGACCGTGGCGCGCGGCAGTTCGGACCATGCGGCCAGCTATTTCGCCTACCTGGCCATGGCCCACCTGGGACTGCCGGTGCTGTCGCTGCCGCCTTCGCTGATGACCCTGCGCCAGGCGCCGCTGCGCGTCGAAGGCCAGCTCGCCCTGGGCTTTTCCCAGTCCGGGCGCAGTCCCGATCTGATCGAGACGCTGTCCGCCCTGGATCGCTACGGCGCCCGCACCGCCGCCCTGGTCAACGAGATCGATTCGCCCTTGGCCCTGGCCTGCCGCCACGCCATAGGCGTGCAGGCCGGACCCGAACAGAGCGTCGCCGCCACCAAGAGTTTTATCGCCACCCTGGCCGCCGCGGCTCGTCTGATCGCCCACTGGCAGCAGGACGAGACCCTGCTGGCCGCCGGCGCGGCCTTGCCCGAAGCGCTGGATCGCGCAGCCGAGCTGAGCTGGGCGCCGGCGCTGCCGGTATTGCGCGACGCCGAGCGCTGCATGGTGGTCGGCCGCGGCCCAGGTTTCGCCATCGCCCAGGAGGCCGCGCTCAAGCTCAAGGAGACCTCGGCGCTGCAGGGCGAGGCCTTCAGCGGCGCGGAATTGCAGCATGGGCCCCTGGCGCTGGTGGAGCGCGGCTATCCGCTGCTGATCTTTGCCCTGCGCGGCCCCGAGCAGGCCGGTCTGCTGCACCTGGCGCGGGACCTGCGCGGACGCGGCGCCCGGGTGCTGCTGGCCGCGCCGGACGAGGTGGCCGAGCGTGACCTGCCCCTCACCGTCGCCGGCCATCCGGACCTGGACGGCCTGCTGGCGATCCAGAGCTTCTATCGCATGGCCGCCTTGCTGGCCGAGGCCCGGGGCCAGGACCCGGACCAGCCGCGCCACCTGCGCAAGGTTACCCTCACCCGCTGAGGGGACGATCCTCGGCCCAGGCGCTCCGGCATCCGGCGCGCCTGTTTTCGCGCCTCAATCCGGAGAGCTAAGTCTTTGGAGCTAGCTGCCGCCGGCTGGTCGACGGGTAATCTGCCAAGCGGTCCACAGAGCCGTTAAGTCGCTGGAAATCGGTCAATTTTTTCTTGTCGCTCCCGGCGATTTGTCTCAGCGTTCGCGCAACGGATGATGAGACAGCCCATATGGACATGCGCGCGATACCTGCGAGCAAGGTCTGCCTGACGACAGGAAACGTCCTCCTGGCAGAACTGCTCAAACCCTTTCTGGAAGAACGCCACGGCATCGAGCTGAGTTGCGCCCGCGAGCTGGACGCAGCCGGCGACGCCGGCCTGGTGCTGGTCGATCTCGGCAGCGTGCCCGAGCCGGCGCTGGAGCGCTGGCTGGAAGGCCTGACGCCGGCGGTCACGGTGGCCTTTCTCAATGCCAGCGTCGAACAGGCCCTGCCCTGGGTCGAACGCTTTCCCGCCATCCAGGGCGTGTTCGCCCCCCAGGCCAGTCGCGACCAGCTGCTGCAGGGGCTGGGCGCCCTGCTGGCCGGCGAGGACTGGCTGCCCCGCGCCATCCTGGCCCACCTGCTGCGCCGCTCCCGCGAGCGCCCCAGCATCGCCGCCGACGGCCTGACCCGCCGCGAGCGGGAGATCCTCCGGCTGGTCGGTCGCGGGCTGTCCAACGCCGCCATCGGCGAGACGCTGTGCCTGAGCACCCACACGGTCAAGAGCCACATGCACAACCTGCTGCGCAAGACCGGCGCGGCCAATCGCGCCGAGGCGGCGCTGCGCTTCCATGCCGGGCAGGACCTGCCGGGATGAAGGCGGTCTGGCTGCTGTTCGGCCTGCTGCTGGCCGGACCGCTGCGGGCCGAGGGCGAGCTGATCCAGGGACTGCTGGTGGACAACACCATCTCCCGCTTCGGCCACGACTTCTATCGCCATTTCGCCGACCGCCTGACCGACACCACCGACCTGGATTTCAACCTGGTGGTGCGCGAACGGCCGTCGGCGCGCTGGGGCAGCCTGGTCTGGGTCGAGTACGAACAGCGGCTGCTCTATCGCCAGTTCATTCCGCCCAACAACAGCGAACTCAAGGATGCCGCCTACGCCGCGGCGGACCAGGTCCACGAGGGCATCACCCAACGCCGCCTGGAAAATCTGCTGCAGGACACTTTCGACATGGAAAAGGACGAGTTATGAACGCGCACGCCTGGAAGGCCCTGCCCCTGCTCTGCACCCTGGGCGTCGCCCCGGCCATGGCGACCGAACTGGTCTATACGCCGGTGAATCCGTCCTTTGGCGGCAATCCGCTCAACGGCACCTACCTGCTGAACAACGCCACCGCCCAGGATCGCCACAAGGATCCCGACCTGCGCAGCAGCGCCAGCAGCCAGTCGCCCCTCGAGCGCTTCACCAGCCAGCTGGAATCGCGGCTGCTGTCCCAGGTGCTGACCGACATCAAGGACGGCAACTCGGGCACCCTCTCCACCGACCAGTTCATCGTCAACATCGTCGACGACTCCGGCAACCTGACCGTGCAGATCACCGATCGCGGTACCGGGGAGATTTCGGAAATCTCCGTCAACGGCTTCAACCAACCCTGAGCACGGATGCCTGCCATGAACGCCTTTTCCCTGGCGGCGGCCCTGACCGCCGCCCTCGTCCTGACCGGCTGCGTGCGCGATCCCATGCCCGCCGAACAGAACGCCGCGCCGACCCTGACGCCGCGTGCCTCCACCTACTACGACCTGCTGGCGCTGCCGCCGCCCAAGGGTCCGCTGGTGGCCGCCGTCTACGGCTTCCGCGACCAGACCGGGCAATACAAGCCCAATCCGGCCAGTTCCTTTTCCACCGCCGTCACCCAGGGCGCCGGCAGCATGCTGGTGGACGCCCTGCAGGCCAGCGGCTGGTTCGTGGTGCTCGAACGCGAGGGCCTGCAGAACCTGCTGACCGAGCGCAAGATCATCCGCGCCACCCAGAACAAGCCGGACCTGCCGGAAAATCTGCAGCAGGCGCTGCCCTCGCTGCAGGCGGCCAACCTGCTGCTCGAAGGCGGCGTGGTGGCCTACGACACCAACGTGCGCAGCGGCGGCGAAGGGGCGCGCTACCTGGGCATCGGCCTGTCCGAGGAATACCGGGTGGATCAGGTGACGGTCAATCTGCGCGCCATCGACACCCGCAGCGGTCGGGTGCTGGCCAATGTCATGACCTCCAAGACCATCTATTCCATCGGCCGCCAGGCCGGGGTCTTCAAGTTCATCGAATTCAAGAAGCTGCTCGAAGCCGAGTCCGGCTACACCACCAATGAGCCGGCGCAGCTGTGCGTGCTCTCGGCCATCGAGGCGGCGGTCGCCCATCTGGTCGCCCAGGGCGTGGAGCGGCGGCTGTGGCTGGTGGCCGACGGTCGCGATCCGCGGGATCCGGCGCTGACCAAGTACCTGGAGCCGACCCGGCGCTAGGGATTAAGCCGCCAGCCCCGCGGGATTCGCTCCCTGGAGCGATAGCGATGGGCCAGGCGGCTCCGGACAATGCCAGGCGGAGAATCCAAGGCAACGATGGTGACAGAGATGCGCAGCCCAACCCGCGGCCTGATCGTGGTCCTTGCCCTGGTACTCGGCCTGGACGCCCTGGCGTCGGCCGCCGATCTCATGGAGACCGGCGACCTGGGGCAGGCGCCCGCAGCCGGGCGCGAAGCCGCCATCCGCCAGCTCGGCGTAGGCAACCAGGCGCTCATCGACCAGCGTGGCACCGCGCTGCGCGCTCAGGTCGCCCAAAGCGGCGCTGCCCAGGAAGCCCGCATCCTGCAGGATGGCACTGAACTGAGCGCGGTCATCCTCCAGGGCGGCTACGGCAACGTGGCGCGCATCGAGCAGGTCGGCAGCGGCAACCAGGCCGACATCCTGCAACTCGGCGTCCAGGGCAACGCCCGCATCGAACAGCACGGCTCGGGCCTGTCCAGCCGCATCGTCCAGTACGGAAGCAACCAGAACACGGTGGTACGTCAGTACCGCTGATGGCACTCATGGAGATCAGACAGATGTTTCTACTCAGGCCCCTGGCCGCCCTGACGCTGGCCCTCGTGGCGGCCAACGCCCTCGCCCAGAACAGCACCGCCACCGTCCAGCAGGATGGCAACAGCGGCACCATCACCCTGGACCAGAGCGGCCCCGGCAACAGCGCGTCGCTCTATCAGCTGCAGGGCGAAGGCAACACGATCAGCGTGGTCCAGACCGGCGCCAGCAGCGCCACCATCACCCAGGGCGGCGATATCTACGGCTACGCCCAGGGCAACGTGGCGAACCTGCGCCAGGAAGGCGGCAGCAACGTCCATACCCTGGCTCAGGACGGCTTCGGCAACCAGGCCAGCATCACCTCCGTGGGCAGCAACAGCGGCGCCCTGGTCCAGTCGGCCTCCAGCGCCCAGCTGACCCTGGAGCAGAATGGCGACAACAACCAGGTGCGGGTCGACCAGAGCGGCGATGCCGTGACGGCCACCCTCAGTCAGACCGGCACCGACAACCGCATCGACCTGACCCAGCAGGGCTACTCGGTCGACACCGTGGAGCTGACCCAGCGCGGCCAAGCCAACGTCGCCACGGTGCTCTCCTCCGGCAAGTTCAACGAACTGAGCTTTACCCAGGACGGCAATCGCAACACCCTGAACGTCAACCAGGCCGGTCGCGGCAATCGCTTCAGCGGCAGCTCCACCGGCGACGACAACCTGGCCAGCGTCACCGTCCAGGGCGACAGCAACCAGACCAGCATCGTCCAGACCGGCAACGGCAACGAAGCGCGTCTCGACGTTACCAGTGCCATCAGCACGGCCAGCGTCAGCCAGGTCGGCGACAGCAACCGCGCGAGCATCCTGCAGACTTCGGCCAACTTCAACGGCTTCAACGACAGCGCGCAGATCTCGCAGAGCGGCTTCGGCAACAGCGCCACCATCAACCAGCGGTGAAACCCGTCGCCTGGCTAATCGCGGCCCTCCTGCCCCTGGCGGGCGGCGCCGCGGCCAGCGCCCGTCTGGAGCTGCAGCCGCAACCGGCGGGCGCTCAGGTGGAGCTGTGCTTCGCCGGCGAAGACGCACCCCTGCGCTACGAACTCATCGTCGAATTGCACGGCCCGGGGGGCGTCGCCCGCACCCGCCAGGCCGGCGAGGCCAGAGGTGACGGCTGCCCGGTGATCACGCGCCTGGGCGCGGCGCCAGGCAGCCTGATCGAGGCCAGGCTTAGTTGGCAGCGGCAGGGCCAGGCGCAGCCCGCCATCGAGCAACGCCTGCAGCTGTAGCTCGGCACAGAGGTTTCACGTGGAACCCCGGGCTACAGGGTCAGCGGCAATTCCAGCGGGGTCTGCTGCCGCGCCGCCAGGCGCTGCTGGAATTCGGCCGGATCATGGATCAGCACGTCCTGACCGGCAAAGGCCTGAGCGGCGATCAGGCGTGACAGCCAGAAGCGTACGCAGGCGACCCGCAGCAGCACCGGCCACAATTCGGCTTCGCGCGGCGTGAAGTGGCGGTCGGCGGCATAGGCCGCCAGCAGCGCCCGGGCGCGTGGCAGGTCCAGCGCGCCGCTCTCGGTGGAGCACCAGTCGTTCACCGTGATGGCGAGGTCATAGAGCATCCAGCCGGAACTGGCGTTGTAGAAGTCGATGACGCCCGACAGCCGGGGGCCGTCGAACATCACGTTGTCGCGGAACAGGTCGCCGTGCAGATTGGCCTCGGGCAGCGGCGGCTGCTCGCTCAGCAACTCGCGGATCTCCGCCAGGGTGCGCTCCAGCAATGGCCGGGCGGTCGCGTCCAGGGTCGGCGCCAAGCGCTCGCCTTCGGTCAGCATCCAGGCCAGGCCGCGATCACTGGCGCGTTCGATGCGTTTTTCACCCGCAGTAGCCCGGTGCAGATGGCCCAGCAGGTGGCCGACTTCGCTGCAGTGATGGGGATTGGGTGCACGCTCGTGGCGACCGGCCAGGCGCGGTTGCAGCAGCGCCGGCTTGCCGGCCAGTTCGCGCAGGGCCTGGCCATCCTGGGTGCGCACCGCATAGGGCACCGGCAGGTCGGCGTCGTGGAGGACGTCGAGCAGTTCGATGAAGAACGGCATCTCCGCCACCGGGCCGCGCTCCACCAGGGTCAGGACGAATTCGCCGCCTTCCAGGCTGATGAAGTAGTTGGTGTTTTCCGAGCCCTCGGCGATGCCCCGGAAATCCCGCAGCCGGCCCAGGCCATAGGGCGCGAGAAAGGCTTCGAGGGTGGGACGATCGAGGGGCGTGAAAACGGACATGACGGGGCCTGGCGGAGGAATGTGCGAGCGGCGCGCAGTTTACCGGTCCAGGCGCCTTGCGCCTACCAGCTGAACAGGCGCCAGCTGGGGACGTGCAGGGTCGGCTTGTCGTTGGCGGCGGTGCTGCTGCCATCGGCGGGCACCAGTTCGTAGGGCGCGCCATGCTTGGGGATGACCCGGGTGGACTGCAGCACGCCGCGGATGCGCGTCTCCTCGATGGTCTGGTCGCCGGCCTGATAGCGGATCACCTTGATCTCGTCAGGCAGGGGCTTTTCGCCCGGTGGCAGCGGTTCCGCGGCCTGGACCAGCGGCGCCAGCAGCAACGCGGCGAAGAGGAAGCGACGAGCACCCATGGTAACCTTTGACCTTTTGAACGGAGCGAGTGGTCGATTCTAGAACCCGGCCTTGCAGTCGTCGAGACTGGCCGGACAGACGCCGCACACGCCACGACAAAGGTCTAGACCATGAGCCACGCCCCTCTCGTCCTGGTGGACGGTTCCTCCTATCTCTATCGCGCCTTCCACGCCCTGCCGCCGCTGATGACCTCCACCGGCAAGCCGACCGGCGCGGTGAAGGGCGTGCTCAACATGTTGCTCTCGCTGCGCCGCCAGTATCCGGACAGCCTCTTCGCCGTGGTCTTCGACGCCAAGGGCCCGACCTTCCGCGACGAACTCTTCGCCGACTACAAGGCCCAGCGACCGGCCATGCCCGACGACCTGCGCGGCCAGGTCGAGCCGCTGCACGCCTGCATCCGCGCCCTGGGCCTGCCGCTGCTGGCCGTCGAAGGGGTGGAAGCCGACGACGTCATCGGCACCCTCGCCCGCCACTGCGCCAGCGCCGAGCGCCCGGTGGTGATCTCCACCGGCGACAAGGACATGGCCCAGCTGGTCTGCCCCTATGTCACCCTGGTCAACACCATGAGCGGCAGCGTGCTGGACGTGGAAGGGGTCAGGACCAAGTTCGGCGTGGGTCCGGAGCTGATCATCGACTACCTGGCGCTGATGGGCGACAAGATCGACAACATCCCCGGGGTGCCCGGGGTGGGCGAGAAGACCGCCGCCGGCCTGCTCAATGGCATCGGCGGTGGCCTGGATACCCTCTACGCCAACCTCGACGCGGTGGCCGCCCTGCCCCTGCGCGGCGCCAAGTCGCTGGCCGCCAAGCTGGACCAGCATCGCGAGCAGGCCTATCTGTCCTACCAGCTGGCGACCATCAAGCTGGACGTGCCGCTGGACCTCACCTTCGAGGAGCTCAATGTCGGCGAGCCCCATGTGGAAGCCCTGATGGCGCTCTACCAGGAGCTGGAATTCAAGTCCTGGCTGGATGACCTGATCCGCGACACCAAGCGCCAGGGCGCGCCCCTGCCGCTGGCCGAGGATGCCGCCACTACCCAGGTGGAAACCCATTACGACACCGTGCTGGAGCAGGCCGACTTCGACGCCTGGCTGGCGCGGCTGCAGGCCGCCGACTGCTTCGCCTTCGACACCGAGACCACCAGCATCGATGCCCAGCGCGCCGAGCTGGTGGGGCTGTCCTTTGCCGTGGCGCCGGGCCAGGCCGCCTATGTGCCCCTGGCCCACAGTTACATGGGCGCGCCCACCCAGCTCGGTCTGGAGCCGGTATTGGCGGCGCTCAAGCCGCTGCTGGAAGACCCGGCCAAGCTCAAGGTCATGCAGCACGGCAAGTACGACCTCAATGTGCTGACCCGCTACGGCATCACGATCCAGGGCATCGCCTTCGACACCATGCTCGAATCCTATGTGCTGGACGCCACCGGCACCCGTCACGACATGGACAGCCTGGCGCTCAAGTACCTGGGCCACAGCACCATCCGTTTCGAGGACATCGCCGGCAAGGGCGCCAAGCAGCTGACCTTCGACCAGATCGCCATCGAGCAGGCCGGGCCCTATGCCGCCGAGGATGCCGACGTCACCCTGCGCCTGCACGAGACCCTCTGGCCCAGGCTGGAGGCCGTGCCGGGCCTGGCGGCGGTGCTGCGCGACATCGAGATGCCGCTGGTGCCGGCGCTGGCGCGCATCGAGCGCAACGGCGCCCTGGTGGATTCGGCGCTGCTCGGGGTGCAGAGCCGCGAGCTGGGCGAGAAGATGATCGCCCTGGAAAAGGAGGCCTATGAGCTGGCCGGCCAGGAATTCAACCTGGGTTCGCCCAAGCAGCTGGGCGAGATCCTCTTCGTCAAGCTGGGCCTGCCGGTGGTCAGCAAGACCGCTTCCGGCCAGCCCTCCACCGCCGAGGCGGTGCTGCAGGAACTGGCCGACCAGGACTTCCCGCTGCCCAAGGTGCTGATGCAGTACCGGCAGATGAGCAAGCTCAAGAGCACCTACACCGACAAGCTGCCACAGCAGATCAATCCGCGCACCGGCCGCATCCACACCAGCTACCACCAGGCGGTGACGGCGACCGGGCGGCTGTCGTCCAGCGACCCGAATCTGCAGAACATTCCGATCCGCACCGCCGAGGGCCGGCGCATTCGCCAGGCCTTCGTCGCACCCAAGGGCTATCGCCTGCTGGCGGCGGACTATTCGCAGATCGAATTGCGCATCATGGCCCACCTGGCCCAGGACGAAGGCCTGCTGCACGCCTTCCAGAACGATCTGGACGTGCACCGCGCCACCGCCGCCGAGGTGATGGGCGTGCCCCTGGAAGAGGTCAGCAACGAGGACCGTCGCCGCGCCAAGGCCATCAACTTCGGCCTGATCTACGGCATGAGCGCCTTCGGCCTGGCCAAGCAGATCGGCGTCGGCCGCGCCGAGGCCCAGGCCTATATCGATCGCTATTTCCAGCGCTATCCGGGCGTGCTGGCCTACATGGAGCGCACCCGCGCCCAGGTGGTGGACCAGGGCTACGTGGAGACCCTCTATGGCCGCCGGCTGTACCTGCCGGACATCCACTCCAAGAACCAGGGCCTGCGTCGGGCAGCCGAACGGGCGGCGATCAACGCGCCCATGCAGGGCACCGCGGCTGACATCATCAAGCGCGCCATGATCGCCGTGGACGCCTGGCTGCAATCGACCCCCGAGCTGGATGCCCGGGTGATCCTGCAGGTGCACGACGAACTGGTGCTGGAGGTGCGCGAGGACCAGGTGGAGCTGCTGCGCGAAGGCCTGCTACCGCTGATGAGTGGCGCCGGCGAGCTGGACGTGCCGCTGCTGGTGGAGTCGGGGGTGGGTGGCAATTGGGATGAGGCGCACTGATCAGTACGCCTGACTGGGTTTGATCGCGGCCATGGCGGTCCGCCGATGCGGCCGCTTCTACTGGTTTAGATCTCACTGTAGGAGCGGCCCATGGCCGCGATTCAGACACCGTAGCTTGGAAACGGAACAACCATTTCCATCTGAGGCCTGGGTGCCGCGCCTCCCCTCACCCCAGCCCTCTCCCAGAGGGAGAGGGGGTGATTCGGAGCGCGGCCTCGACACCGTGGCTCTGTAGCGTGGAAAACGGCGCAGCCTTTTCCACCTGAAACTCAGGTGTTAAGGGCGCCCTCACCCCAGCCCTCTCCCAGGGGGAGAGGGGGCGGTTTGGAGCGTGGCTTCGACACCGTGGCTCCGTAGCGTGGAAAACGGCGCAGCCTTTTCCACCTGAAACTCAGGTGCCAAGGGTGCCCTCACCCCGGCCCTCTCCCTGAGGGAGAGGGGGTTACAACTTCAGCGTACTACCCCTTCCTCGCGCAATACCTTGAAGATGGCGGCGGCTGCGGCTTCGGGGGTCAGGTCCTTGAGGACCTGGCCGCCGTCGCCGGAGGCCTTGGCCGTGGCGGCCTTGAAGCGGTCGGCGGCGGTCTTGGCCTTGATCACCTTGAGGCGCTTGGGGCGGGCCTTGGCGGGCTGCAATTCGCCGCTGTCGAACAGACTGTCCTGCACGATCTCGGTGGTCTCCACCTGCAGCTCGCCCCGCCGGGCCGGGCCAAAGGCGCTTTGTCGTGGCGCCGGGGCGGCGCTGTCGACGCTGGCGACGAAGGGCAGCCGTACCCGCAGCCGACGGCGCTGACCACGCGGCAGGGCCTGGAGTACGGTCGCCTGGCCACCTTCCACGGCTTCCACCGCGGCGAGGCCGACCACCAGCGGCCAGCCAAGGGTCTCGGCCAGCAGATAGGGCAGCAGGCCCGAACCTTCGCCGGTTTCCGCCTGGCTGCCGGTCAGCACCAGGCCGGCGCCAACGTCGCGCAGGGTATCGCCGAGCGCTGGCAGGGCATCGGCGCCTGGTGGTTGTTCCAGTACGTGCAGGGCCGGCACGCCCATGCCCAGATAGCCGCGCAGGGCCTCTTCGGCGGGATCGCCGGCGTGCAGCACGCGCAGCTTGTCGCCCACCAGGCGCAGGCCGAGTTCTACCGCGCGGGCATCCTGTTCCGCCCGCCGGGCCCGCCCGGAGGTGGGGTGGGCGCCAACGGAGACCAGGGCCACGACCTTGACGCCGTCCAGCGACGGCAGCTTCTGCTCAGGCGACATCCTGCAACTCCCCTGCCCGCTGTTGTTCGACCAGCCGCGCCAGGGCGGCCAGGATGGCGTCACCATTGCCGATCACCGAAAGATCGGCGCGCTTGATCATGTCGCAACCCGGATTGGTATTGATGGCGATGACCTTGTCGCAACTGGCGATGCCCTGCAGATGCTGCACGGCGCCGGAGATGCCCACGGCCAGATAGACCCGGGCGGTGACCCAGGTCCCGGTCGCACCAACCTGACGATTGCGCGGCATATGGCCGTCGTCCACCGCGACCCGCGAGGCGCCTTCGGTGGCACCGAGGATGGCGGCGGTGCTGTGGAACAGACTCCAGTCGCGGATACCGTTGCCGCCGGAGAGGATGAATTCGGCCTCGCCCAGGGGAATCTGCATGGGATCGACCGCCACTGGGCCGAGGTCCTCGATGCGTGGCAGGTGGCGGGCGATGTTGCCGCCGAGGGTGACCGGCAGGACCTCGTGACGGGTCTCGCCGACCGGCTCCGCGCACTCCGGCAGAGCCAGCACCAGGCGCGGCAGCGGCTGCTGCAGATCCTGGCGACCGGCACCGGCGCGGCCGGTGGCCAGACCGTCCTTGACCTGCCAGACGCGGGTGGCGGGACGCTCGTGCAGGGCCGCGCCCAGGCGCCGACCCAGTTCGCCGCCACCGCTGCGGCTGTCGGGCAGCAGCCAGTGACGCGGCTGCAGTTCGTTGTCTACCGCACGCAGCGCCAGCACCCGCTGTTCGGGGGCATAGCCCTGGAATTGCTCGCCGTCCAGATGCAGCAGGCGATCCGCGCCGGCGGTATCGAAGGCGGTTTCCTTGACCTCGCCGAAGACCACCGCCAGCACGGCACCCTCGGCGCCGGCCAGTTGCCGGGCCAGGCCCAGCAGGTCGCGGTCGTGGGCGGTCAGACGACCGCTGACCAGGTCCGGAACCACGGCGATGTAGAAGGCCGGTTCGGCGATGCGGTGCAGCGGCAGCTGTTCTTCCACCGCCTGGGCGGCGCCACGGCGACCGCCGCCCTGCTGGGCGCCGCTGCGATCGATCCGCTTGACGCCCTGGGGGCCGACGAAACCGGCCGCCGCGGCATGGGGATTCTTGCGGACCAGGCCATTGGGGCCCATCCAGCGGACTTCGGCCTCGGCGCTGCTGGCGATGCTCGCGTGCAGGGGATGCAGACGGTTACGCGCGATCCACTCGCGGCGCGGATCGCGACGGATGATGCTCATGTTGGGCGCTCCGTTTGGAAATGGCCGGTGAGGTGCGCGGTGGGCCCCTCACCCCAGCCCTCTCCCCTGAGGGGAGCGGGGGTAAAAGAAAAAAGCGGCAGGCCTGCCAGATGGCTTTTCCCGGTGCTGCAGGCGAACGCCAGAACTGGCCGGACACCGGTAGCCATCCCCTCTCCCCTCGGGGAGAGGGCTAGGGTGAGGGGGCTACCAAACCCACTCACGACAGCGCCTCCGCGACCGGCCG
Source organism: Pseudomonas sp. RIT411 (assembly GCF_003057735.2). Taxonomy (NCBI): domain Bacteria; kingdom Pseudomonadati; phylum Pseudomonadota; class Gammaproteobacteria; order Pseudomonadales; family Pseudomonadaceae; genus Pseudomonas; species Pseudomonas sp. RIT411. Next base: position 286,517 of record NZ_QBIZ02000004.1, on the reverse strand, counting down.
ACGCGCAGCCGCAGGCTTGCTGTCCACCGGCGCCTCGACGATGGCCTCGGCCACCAGTTCGGCGATGTCCTTGATCTCCGGACGCGGGGCGACCACGCCTTCCAGCATCAGGGTGCACTGGGGGCAGCCCACGGCCACCAGCTCGGCGCCGGTTTCCTTGATGTCGGCCATGCGCATGTCGGGGATCCGCTGCTTGCCGGGGATGTCGGTGATGGGGGCTCCGCCGCCACCGCCGCAGCAGCGCGAACGGAAGCCGGAACGCTCCATCTCCTTGACCGCGATGCCCAGCGCCTTGAGCACCGCGCGCGGCGCCTCGTACTCGCCGTTGTAGCGGCCCAGGTAGCAGGGATCGTGATAGGTGATGGTAGCGCCCTGCTCGGCCAGGGCGTGCTGGCCGAGGTGCAGGGTGCCGCGGCTGAGCAGGGTCTCGATGAAGGTGCTGTGGTGCTGCACCTGGTAGTTGCCGCCCAGGGCGCCGTATTCGTTCTTGAGCACGTGGAAGCTGTGCGGATCGCAGGAGACGATGGTCTGGAAGCGATACTTGCCCAGGGTCTCGATGTTGCGTCTGGCCAGTTGCTGGAAGGTCGCCTCGTCGCCCAGGCGACGGGCCACGTCACCGCTGTCGCGCTCTTCCAGGCCGAGCACGGCGAAGTCCACCTTGGCCGCCTTGAGCACCTTGACGAAGGCACGCAGGGTGCGCTGATTGCGCATGTCGAAGGCGCCGTCGCCGACCCAGAACAGCACCTCGGCCTGGCCCTTGTCCTTCATCAGCGGCAGGTCCAGGTCGGCGGCCCAGTTCAGGCGGCCACCGGGGGCGAAGCCGCCGGGGTTGTCGGTGGCGATGAGATTTTCCAGCACCTCGGCGCCCTTGTTCGGCGTCTCGCCGCGTTCCAGGGTCAGGTGCCGGCGCATGTCGACGATGGCATCGACGTGCTCGATCATCATCGGGCATTCCTCGACGCAGGCGCGGCAGGTGGTGCAGGACCAGAGGGTCTCGGCATCCACCAGGGCCTTGCCCTGGCGCGCCACGATCGGCAGGTGCGGACCGCCAGCGTGCTCGCCGACCGGCTTGCCGGGATAGGGCGAGCCGAAGTAGCGGGCATCGCTGCCGCCCTTGAGGCCGACGACCATGTCCTGGATCAGCTTCTTGGGATTGAGCGGCTGGCCGGCGGCGAAGGCCGGGCACATGGCTTCGCAGCGACCGCACTGGACGCAGGCGTCGAAGCCGAGCAGCTGGTTCCAGGTGAAGTCGGCGGGTTTTTCCACGCCCAGCGGCGCCTTGGGATCGTGCAGGTCCAGCGCCTTGAGACCGCTGGAGCGGGCGGCGCTGGCGTTGTGCGGGGTGCTGAAGCGCTCGGCGCGACGGTGCCAGGCCAGGTGCAGGGCACCGGCGAAGGCGTGCTTGATGGGACCGCCCCAGGTCATGCCGAGGAACAGTTCGGACACGCCCCAGGCCACGCCCACCGCCAGCACCGCGGCCAACAGCCAGCCTCCGAAGTCCGGCGGCAGGATGCCGGCGACCGGCAGGGTGGCGATGAAGAAGCTCGCGGCAAAGGCCAGCAGACTCTTGGGCAGGCGCATCCAGGGGCCCTTGGACAGCCGCGCCGGCGGATTGCGGCGGCGCTTGGCGACGAACAGGGCGCCGGTGAACATGCAGGCGGTGGCCGCCAGCAGCGCCCAGCCGAGGATGCGGCTGTGCAGGCCGAAGCCATGCACCAGGATGGCCAAGAGCGCCGCCAGGACGAAGCCGCCGGCGGTGGCCACGTGGGTCTTGGAGATGTACTTGTCGCGGTCGACCACGTGGTGCAGATCCACCAGGTAGCGCCGCGGCATCTTCAGCAGCCCGCCCAGCCAGTCGACCTCGGCCGGACGCCCCTGTCGCCAGAGGCTGAAGCGGCGCACGGCACCGATCACGGTGAGGGCCAGGGCGGCGAAGAGCAGGATGGGGAGGATGGTACTGAGCATTGCGGGTCTCCCTACGGGACCTCGGGTGGCGGCGGATCACCTCCTCTCCCTGGGGGGAAAGCCGAGATGGAGAGCCCGCTTTGACGCCAAGGCGTCAGCTGGGCCCCTCACCCCCGCCCTCTCCCTCAGGGAGAGGAGGCTGTCCGTGCCGACCGGACGTTGCGAACCCTCACGGGGCGTGTCTTAGAAGTCCTTGCACAGGCGCAGGGCGTCGTAGATGGCGGCGTGGGTGTTGCGCTGGGCCACGCAGTCGCCGATCCGGTAGAGCAGGTAGCCGTTGCCGGTCTCGCCCAGTGCCGGCTGCGGCTCGATGGCGAACAGCGCCTCGATGTCCATCTGGCCCTTGTTGCGCGAATCTTCCTTGAGGGCGTAGTAGAGCCCCTCGTCCGGGCGCACGCCGTTCTCGATGACGATCTGGTCGACCACGCGCTCTTCGCGGGCGCCGGTGTATTCGTTCTCCAGCACCGCGACCTTCTTGTCGCCCTCGGCGTAGACCTTTTCCAGCATCAGGTCGCCGGTCATGATCACTTCCTTGGGATAGAGGCTGCGGTAGTAGGTCGGGAAGGTGGTCCCGCCGATGGCCACGCCCGGCTTGATGTCGTCGGTGACGATCTCGACCTGGGCGCCCTTGTCGGCCAGGTAATCGGCCACCGACATGCCGGTGAATTCGCAGATGGTGTCGTACACCAGCACGTTCTTGCCCGGTTCGACCTTGCCCGAGAGGATGTCCCAGCTGCTGACGACCAGGCCGTCGGCGGCGTGCCAGTGATCGACCTGTTCCAGGAAGGGATGGCCGCCGTTGGCCAGGATGACGATGTCCGGGCGCAGGTCGAGGATGGTCGCCGGATCGGCGGCGGTGCCCAGACGCAGGTCGATGCCCAGGCGCGCCAGTTCCAGCTGGTACCAGCGGGTGATGCCGGCGATCTGGTCGCGCTGCGGAGCACGGGAGGCCAGGGTGATCTGGCCGCCGAGTTGCTCCTGCTTCTCGAACAGGGTGACGTCGTGGCCGCGCTCGGCCGAGACGCGCGCGGCCTCCATGCCGGCCGGGCCGCCGCCGACGATGACCACCTTGCGCTTGGGCCCGGTGGACTTCTCGATGATGTGCGGCAGGCCCATGTATTCGCGGCTGGTGGCGGCGTTCTGGATGCACAGCACGTCCAGGCCGTTGTACTGGCGGTCGATGCAGTAGTTGGCGCCGACGCACTGACGGATCTGGTCGATCTGCCCCATCTTGATCTTGGTGATCAGGTGCGGATCGGCGATGTGGGCGCGGGTCATGCCGACCATGTCGACGTAGCCGCCCTCCAGGATACGGGTGGCCTGGTTCGGGTCCTTGATGTTCTGGGCGTGCAGCACCGGTACGTTGACCACTTCCTTGATGCCCGCGGCCAGGTGCAGGAAGGGCTCCGGCGGATAGGTCATGTTGGGGATGACGTTGGCCAGGGTGTTGTGGGTGTCGCACCCCGAGCCGACCACGCCGATGAAGTCGAGCATGCCGGTGTCGCTGTAGTACTTGGCGATCTGCTTCATGTCGTCGTGGGACAGACCGTCCGGGTGGAATTCGTCGCCGGTGATGCGCATGCCGACGCAGAAGTCGTCACCGACCTCGGCACGCACGGCCTTGAGCACCTCCATGCCGAATCTCATGCGGTTCTCGAAGCTGCCGCCCCATTCGTCGGTACGCTTGTTGACCCGCGGCGACCAGAACTGGTCGATCATGTGCTGGTGCACGGCGGACAGCTCGACGCCGTCCAGGCCGCCGGCCTTGGCCCGGCGGGCGGCCTGGGCGAAGTTGCCGATCACCCGCCAGATCTCTTCCGGCTCGATGGTCTTGCAGGTGGCGCGGTGTACGGGCTCGCGGATGCCCGACGGCGACATCAGGGTCGGCCAGTGGCCGCCGTCCCAGCGCGAACGGCGCCCCATGTGGGTGATCTGGATCATGATCTTGGCGCCGTGCTTGTGCATGGCGTCGGCCAGATTCTGGAAGTGCGGAATGATGCGGTCGGTGGACAGGTTGACCGAACTCCACCAGTGCTGCGGGCTGTCGATGGCGACCACCGAGGAACCCCCGCAGATGGCCAGGCCGATGCCGCCCTTGGCCTTCTCTTCGTAATACTTGACGTAGCGCTCGGTGGTCATGCCGCCATCGGTGGCATAGACCTCGGCGTGGGCCGTGGAGAGTACGCGGTTGCGGATGGTGAGCTTGCCGATCTGGATCGGCTGGAACATTGCTTCGAAGGCCATGACCTTCTCCTCGATCGGCTGGTGCGCGGTCTTGAGCCGCGCTCTTGCTCTGGGGTGTCGCTGGGGTGGCGGCGAGCGGGTCGGCGGCCACCCGGGGGCGGGACGTTACTTCGGCCGGGTGACGAACAGGCCGTCGTCGTGGCCTTCTTCGGAGCCGCTGTATTCCTGGACGGTGACGGTGCGGATGGCACTGCCCTTGGCGGCCAGGATCTGGTCGATGGCGCCGGAGAACCAGCCGGTGAACATGTAGTCGACCTTGCGATTGACCTTGCCGTAGACGTAGACGAAGGCGGAGTGCTTGAGCTTGACCTCGGCATGGCCGGTGTCCAGGTCGAGCTTCTGGGTCTCGAACAGGCCCCAGCCGCGCTGCGACAGGCGCTTCATGTAGTGCTCGAACACCGCGGCGCCGTGGATGCCATGGCACTCGGCTTCCTTCTCGCACCAGTGCCAGGCGGACTTGTAGCCGGCCTTGTAGAGGATCTCGGCGTATTTGTCGGCGCCCAGGACTTCTTCGATACCCATGTGGTTGTTGACGAAGAAGTGCCGGGGTACGTACAGCATCGGCAGGGCGTCGGTGGTCCAGACGCCGGTTTCGTCGTCGACCTGGATGGGCATTTCGGGGGCGTGGCTGGCCATGTGTGGAGCTCCGATTCGCTAATACGTATCTAAAAAAAGGTGTGGGTGAATGCCTGTGGAGCCGTAGCGAGCGCGCCGCTGGCAAGGAGTCCCGCAGCGCCAGGTGAGAGCAGTACCGAGGTACGGCGAACCTGGCGCGAGGACGCGACGCCGCTAGCGGTGTGCGCAGCAGGCTCCAGAGGTGTTCACTACTCGCCCCAGACTTCGCCGAGGATCCTCATCCAGTTCTCGCCCATGACCTTGCGCACGGTGCGCTCGGGCATGCCGCGCTTGAGCAGGGTCTCGGTCAGGTTGGGGAATTCGCCCACGGTGCGGATGCCCAGCGGGTTGACGATCTTGCCGAAGTTGGTCAGGCGACGGGCGTAGCCCTTGTCGTGGGTCAGCCACTCGAAAAAGTCATGGCCGTGGCCCTGGGTGAAGTCGGTACCGATACCGATGGAGTCTTCGCCCACCAGGTTCATCACGTACTCGATGGCCTCGGCGTAGTCGTCGATGGTCGAATCGATGCCCTTGGCCAGGAAGGGGGCGAACATGGTCACGCCGACGAAGCCGCCGTGGTCGGCGATGAACTTGAGTTCCGCGTCCGACTTGTTGCGTGGATGCTCCTTCAGGCCCGAGGGCAGGCAGTGGGAGTAGCAGACCGGCTTCTTCGACTCGAGGATGACTTCCTCGCTGGTCTTGGAGCCGACGTGGGAGAGGTCGCACATGATGCCGACGCGGTTCATCTCGGCGACGATCTCGCGACCGAAGCCGGACAGGCCGCCGTCGCGCTCGTAGCAGCCGGTGCCCACCAGGTTCTGGGTGTTGTAGCACATCTGCACGATGCCCACGCCGAGCTGCTTGAAGATCTCGACGTAGCCGATCTGGTCTTCGAAGGCATGGGCGTTCTGGAAGCCGAACAGGACGCCGGTCTTGCCCTGGGCCTTGGCCTGGCGGATCTCGGCGGTGGTGCGCACCTGGACCACCAGGTCGCTGCACTCGCGGATCAGCTTCTGGCTCGCGGCGATGTTGTTGACCGTGGCCTGGAAGCCCTCCCATACCGAGACGGTGCAGTTGGCGGCGGTCAGGCCACCCTTGCGCATGTCTTCGAAGAGTTCGCGGTTCCACTTGGCGATGATCAGCCCGTCGATGACGATGCTGTCGGCGTGGAGTTCGGTGGCATTCATGACGGGCTCCGGCGTTGGTCTCGCGCCGGAACGGGTGCCGGCGATTCGAGGCCAGCATAGCCCCGGGGTCCTGGCCGACCGGATGCAAAAACGACAGGGGTATCACCAGAAGCGTCAGTGAGCGGGTCGGCCTACCCCGGCGGCAGGCCGGCAGCCGCCGCCGCAAGCTCCGGCGCCGACGACCGGTGCGGCCGGTCTTCCCGCGGACTCAGGCCGAAGCGCTGGCGGTAGCAGCGGGAGAAATAGGACGCGGACTCGAAGCCGCAGGCCAGGGCGACGTCCAGCACGCTGGCCTCCCCCTGCTGCAGCAGCTGGCGGGCCCGGTCCAGGCGCAACTGCAGATAGAAGGTGGAGGGGGTCGTCTGCAGGTGGAGGCGGAACAGCCGCTCCAGCTGGCGGCGGGTCACCTGGATGCCGGCGGCCAGCTCCAGGGTGCCCAGGGGCGTCTCGGTGTGGCGCTCCATGCGCTCCACCACGCGGATCAGCTTGCGATTGGCGATGCCGTAGCGCTGCGCCACCTGCAGCCGCTGGTGCTCGCGCGGCGGGCGAATGCGCCCGAGCACGAATTGCTCGGAGACCTGCACCGCCAGTTCGCTGCCGTGGCTGCGACCGATCAGTTCCAGCAGCAGGTCGAGGCTGGCCGTGCCGCCGGCGCAGGTGATGCGGCCGCGGTCAATCTCGAACAGCTCGCCGGTCACCTCGAGCTGCGGCCAGGCTTCGCGAAAGGCCGCCACCGCCTCCCAGTGCAGGGTGATCCTATGGCCGTCCAGCAGTCCGGCACGCGCCAGCACCAGGGCACCGGTGTCGATCCCGCCCAGGGGATGGCCGTGGCGGGCGACCTGGCGCAGCCAGCTGGCGAGGCCGTCGTCGTAATGGGCCAGGGGCTCGAAACCGGCCACCACGAACAGGGTGGTGCCCGCTTCCAGGGCATCGAGGCCACTGTCGACATTGACCGACATGCCGTTGCTGGCGGTCACCGCCGCGCCCTCGCGACCGAGGATGCGCCAGCGGTAGCTGCCCGGACGAAAGCGGTTGGCCACCCGCAGAGGCTCCAGGGTGGCGATGAAGCCCAGGGCGGAAAAGCCGGGCAGCAGGAGAAAGGCAAAGGACTGCGGCATGGGTGGGGCGTCCTCGGTAACGGTTGGCTTGGGCAAGCAAGAAGGTCGCCAGGGTGCAAATTCCGGTCGTCGGGCTGCACATGGCGGCGGGGCGAGGCGCCTAGGGTAGAAGGCAACCGGCAGTCATCCCCGCCCGCCGCCCCAGGGAGTTCGTCATGCCCAACAAGACCCTAAGCGCCACCCTCCTCGCCTGCGGCCTGCTGGCCGCCACCCTTGGCAGCGCCCGCGCCGCCGATCCCGACAGCTGCCAGACGGTACGGATGGGCATCGTCGGCTGGACCGACGTGGTCGCCACCAGTGCCCTGGCCGAGGTCATGCTCGAAGGCCTCGGCTACGGCGTGAAGCCGACCACTGCCTCCCAGCAGATCATCATGGCGGCCATGGGCGACAAGAATCTGGATGTGTTCCTCGGCTACTGGCAGCCGACCATGCAACCGGTGGTGCAGCCCTTCGTCGACAAGGGCCAGGTCAAGGTACTCACTCCGCCGCTGCTGGCCGATGCCCAGTCCACCTACGCGGTGCCCGAGTACGTCTACCAGGGGGGCCTGAAGACCTTTGCCGACATCGCCCGCTTCAAGGACAAGCTCGGCGGCAAGATCTACGGCATCGAGCCGGGCAGCGGCGCCAACCGCGGCACCGCCGAGATGATCAAGACCGACCGTTTCGGCCTCAAGGACTTCCAGCTGGTGGAGTCCAGCGAGGCGGGCATGCTCACCGCCGTGCGCCGCGCCGAGAAGTGCAAGGAATGGATCGTCTTCTTCGGCTGGAAGCCGCATCCGATGAACCTGCAGATCAAGATGCGCTACCTGACCGGCAGCGAAGACGTCTTCGGCCCCAACGAAGGCCAGGCCACGGTCTCGGTGGTGACCACCGCCGACTATCCGCAGCGCTGCGCCAACGTCCAGCGCCTGCTCAGCAATCTGCACATGGACAGTGCCGAGGTCAGTGCCGTGATGGCGCCCATCCTGGAGCGCACCGCGCCCAAGGACGCCGCCCGCGCCTGGCTCAAGGACAACCCGCAACGCCTCGACGCCTTTCTCCAGGGCGTGACCACCCGTACCGGCCAGCCCGCCGCTCTCAAGCTCTGATCGCCCAAGGACAGACCCCATGAACACCGATGTCATCGTCACCTGCGCCCTGACCGGCGCCGGTGATACCGTAGGCCGCAATCCCCATGTCCCCGTTACCCCGGCGCAGATCGCCGCCGCCGCCCTCGAAGCGGCCCGCGCCGGCGCCACCGTGGTGCACGCCCATGTGCGCGATCCCGCCACCGGCAAGCCGAGTCGCGACGTGGCGCTCTATCGCGAGGTGGTCGAGCGCATCCGCGAGGCGGACGCCGAGATCGTCATCAACCTCACCGCCGGCATGGGCGGCGACCTGGAGATCGGCCCGGGCGAGACGCCCACCGACTTCGGCCCCGGCTCGGACCTGGTCGGTCCCCTCACCCGCCTGCTGCATGTCGAGGAATTGCGTCCGGACATCTGCACCCTGGATTGCGGCACCCTCAACTTCGGCGACGGCGACTTCATCTATGTCTCCACCCCCGCGCAACTGCGCGCCGGGGCCAGGCGCATCACCGAACTGGGGGTGAAGGCCGAGCTGGAGATCTTCGACACTGGCCACCTCTGGTTCGCCAAGCAGTTGCTCAAGGAGGGCCTGCTGAAGGATCCGCTGTTCCAGCTGTGCCTGGGCATTCCCTGGGGCGCCCCGGCCGACACCACCACCATGAAGGCCATGGTCGACAACCTGCCGACGGGCGCCTGCTGGGCCGGCTTCGGCATCGGCAGGATGCAGATGCCCATGGCCGCCCAGGCCATGCTGCTGGGCGGCAACGTCCGCGTCGGCCTGGAAGACAATCTCTGGCTGGACCGGGGCGTCCACGCCACCAACGGCAGCCTGGTGGAGCGGGTCATCCAGATCATCGAACGGCTGGGCGGACGCGCCATGAGCCCGGCCGAAGGGCGGGACCGGATGCAGCTGGGAGGTGCCCGATGAGCGCCGTCTTCGCCGCCCTCGGCACCGGCGTGATCGGTGCCGGCTGGATCGCCCGGGCCCTGGCCCGCGGCCTGGACGTCCGTGCCTGGGACCCGGCACCCGGTGCCGAGGCCGCCCTGCGCGAGCGCCTGGCCAATGCCTGGCCGGCGCTGGAGGCCCAGGGCCTGGCGCCCGGCGCCAGCCTGGAGCGCCTGAGCTTCCATACCGACCTGGAAGCCGCGGTGGCCACTGCCGACGTCATCCAGGAAAGCGCGCCCGAGCGTCTGGACCTCAAGCGCGACCTGCATGCCCGGGTCAGCCGGGCGGCGCGGCCCGACGCCCTGATCTGCTCCAGCACCTCGGGGCTGCTGCCCAGTGACTTCTATGCCGACGCCCAGCACCCCGAGCGCTGCCTGGTGGGCCATCCCTTCAACCCCGTCTACCTGCTGCCGCTGGTGGAGGTGGTGGGTGGCAGCCAGACCTCGACGGCCAACCTGGAGCGCGCCGAGGCCTTCTATCGCGAGCTGGGCATGCGGCCGCTGCGGGTGCGCAAGGAGGTGCCCGGCTTCATTGCCGACCGCCTGCTCGAAGCCCTGTGGCGCGAGGCGCTGCACCTGGTCAACGACGGCGTCGCCACCACCGGCGAGATCGACGACGCCATCCGCTATGGCGCCGGCCTGCGCTGGTCGTTCATGGGCACCTTCCTCACCTACACCCTGGCCGGCGGCCCGGCGGGCATGCGCCACTTCATGCAGCAATTCGGCCCGGCACTGAAGCTGCCCTGGACCTACCTGGAAGCCCCGGAGCTGACCGACGGCCTGATCGACGCCGTGGTCGAGGGCACCCAGGCCCAGCAGGGCGACCTGGAACTGGCGGCGCTGGAGCGCTATCGCGACGACTGCCTGCTGGCGGTGCAGGCGGCCATCGCCGACTGCAAGACACGCCACGGGATTCGGGACTAGGAGAAGGGTCATGCTGATCCACAGCACCACCGTCGCCCCCGAGTGGGTCGACTACAACGGCCATCTGCGCGACGCCTACTACCTGCTGATCTTCAGCCACGCCACCGACGCCCTGATGGACGCCATGGGCCTGGACGCCGCCGGCCGCGCCGCCAGCGGGCACTCGCTATTCACCCTGGAGTGCCATCTCAACTTCCTCCATGAGGTGAAGGCGGACGCCCAACTGGAGGTGCGGGCGAGATTCCTGGCGCTGGATGCCAAGCGCCTGCACCTGCACTTCGGGCTGTATCGCGAAGACGAGGCCGAGCTGCTGGCGGCCTCCGAGCAGTTGCTGCTGCACGTGGACCTAGCGGGTCCTAAATCGGCGCCCTTCGCCCCCGCGGTACACGACTGGCTGGCGACCCGGCTGGCGGCGCAGCGGGACGCGCCCTGGCCGGAGCACGTTGGGCGGGTCATCGGCCTGCCGCCCGCGAGAAAATGACCAACGACCCCAAGGATCCAGCGGAGTCACCCTGACATGAGCGCCATCGCCGACTTCAGTACCTATAAAGTCATCAGCCCGATAGGCAGTGCCCGAGGCGACGATACTCATGTCACCGTTCACTGGCTGGATGGCCGAACCAGTCCTTACCATCTGCTCTGGCTCAGGGACAACTGTCCCTGCTCGCGCTGTGTCTATTCCGTTACCCGCGAGCAGGTCGTCGAGATCCTGGATATTCCCGAAGACATTCAGGCCGCCCGGGTGACCCTCACGGATGACGGCAATCTGGACATCCTCTGGCAAGACGGGCATGCCAGTACCTACGACGCGGGTTGGTTGCGCGCCCACGCCTATGACGAGGAATCCCTCGCTGAACGGGAACGGCTGAAGCCGAAGAAAAGGCTCTGGGGCAGCAGCCTGGCTGTTCCAGCCTTCCATTACACCGACGTAATGGCCGACGACGCCGCGCTGCTGGCCTGGCTGCTGGCAGTGAGAGATACCGGCCTGTCCCTGATCCACGGCGTGCCTACCGAAAGCGGCGCGCTCGTCCCCGTGGCGAAACGCATCTCCTTCATCCGGGAAAGCAATTTCGGCACGCTCTTCGATGTCCAGTCCAAGGTCGATGCGGACAGCAACGCCTATACCGCCTTCAACCTCCCGCTGCATACCGATCTGCCGACCCGCGAGTTGCAACCCGGTCTGCAATTCCTGCACTGCCTGGTCAACGACGCACGCGGCGGCAGCAGCACCTTCGTCGATGGTTTCAAACTGGCGGAAGTGCTCAGGGAAGAAGACCCGCAGTCCTTCGAGATCCTCACCAGCCTGCCCATCGAATTCCGCAATCGGGGCAGGTCTTCTGACTATCGCTACCAGGCGCCCATCATTGCCCTAGACGAAAACCAGGAGGTGACGGAAATCCGCATGGCGAATTTCCTGCGTGGCCCCTTCAGTACCCCGCCCGCCACCATGCCGCTGCTCTACCGCGCCTACCGTCGCTTCATCGCCCTGACGCGGGACGATCGCTTCCGCTATCGACAGCGACTCGAAGCGGGTCAGCTGTGGTGTTTCGACAACAGACGCGCCCTGCATGCCAGGGATGAATTCGACCCTGCCAGCGGCGCACGTCACTTCCAGGGCTGCTATGTCGACAGAGACGAATTGCACTCCCGGATTCGCGTGCTGCAACGATGAGCCAGCCACCGCTGTCGGCGGACATGGCCGCCTTCGTCGCGGCCAGCCAGGCCTTCGCCACGGCCGACCCGGATATCCAGGCCCAACGCCAGGCCTATACGCGCCTCTGCGCCGCCCTGGCACCGGCGGACTATCAGGGCCTGGCGGTCAGCGATCACCGCGCCGGCGACGTGCCATTGCGGTTGGTGGCGCCGCGGGAGCCCACCGCTGACCGTCCCGCCCTGCTCTATCTGCATGGCGGCGGCTGGATGCTCGGTGACCTGGATTCCCACGGCTTTCTCGCCGCGCGCCTGGCGCGGCGCCTGGGGCTGGCGGTGCTGCTGGTGGACTATCGCCTGGCGCCGGAGCATCCCTATCCCGCCGCCCTGGACGATGCCCGCCAGGCCTGGGACTGGTTGCAGCGGGAAGCCTCGACCCTGGGGCTGGACCCGACCCGGCTGGCGGTGGCCGGTGACAGTGCTGGCGGCAATCTTGCCGCCGCCCTGTGCCTGGCGCTGCGGCAGCAGGGGCGTGCCCAGCCCCGGGCCCAGGCGCTAATCTATCCGGCGCTGACCGCGCGGGTGCTGCCCAGCGAACGCCGGCAGGCCGCGGCGCCGTTGCTGAGCGCGGCCGACTGGCGGGCGTGTCTGGAGGTCTATCTGCCTCGCCAGGCGCAGCGCCGGGAGTCTCTCGCCCTGCCCCTGGAGGCTAGCGATTGCAGTGGACTGGCGCCGGCCTTTGTCGCCGTGGCCCGGCGCGATCCCCTGGCCGACCATGGCCGCGCCTATATCGCCGCCCTGCGTGCCGGCGGAACGCCCGGTCGCCTGTGGCAAGGCGCCGGTCTGCTGCACGGCGCCCTGCGCGCCCAGGGTCGGCGGGCCGAGGCGCTGCGCGAGGCCCTGGAGCGCTTTCTCGCGGGCGAACTGGGCGCCCTGCCCCCTGCTGACCTGGCAAAAGACAAAAAAAAACCTCAACCGCTGGAGACGGAAGAGGTTCAAACGCCCTGATGGGCCTCAGTGTGTAACCGGGGGTTGCTCGGCTCTGGTGGCGAACAACCGGAAAATGTCGTTGATAGGCGCCATTCTAACCGCGAACGTCGCTCTTGACCCTGCGGCAGATTGTCCGGGCATGACGTCGTAATAAACCTACATTGCCTGGCTGGCGGGCGCGGTGCTTTCCAAAAACGACATCCGGCTATGCGGCGACGCCAGCCCGGCTTGCCGTCTGCGACGCCGATGGGAGAATCCAGGCATTCCACCGGAGAGGGCAGCACCATGATGATCGCCGACTTGATCGACCAGGACGACTTCCGCGACCGCCTGCGTGCGCTGGGTTTCAACGTGACGCCCGCGGCCACCGCGGACGAGGCCTGCCGCCAGGCGGTGACGGGACTCAACCAGGAGCGCGCCCAGGCCTTGCGGCAACTGATCCAGGAATTGCTGTCCGGCAGCGCGGCGCTGCTGCCGGCGGTGCGCCAGGCCATCGACCAGCAATTGCTGCCAGCCCTGGCCCAGCCGCGCGGCTAGCAGGCGCTAGGGCCGCAGCAGACTCAGCCGACCCAGCAGCGGCAACCGGCCCAGACTCCGCAACGGCGGCGTCAGCAGGCGCTCACCCTGGCGGGCGAAGATGGCCGCCAGCGGCGTATGCAGGCCCAGGCTGATGACGGCCAGGGCTAGCGCCAGACCGCCGATATAGTCATCCGAGCCCCAGTGGGCGCCGGCCACCAGGCGCGGCAGCATGAACAGCACGGCCAGCGCGGCCACCATCAACCGGCGTCCGCCGCGGGTGAAATGCGCCATGAACAGCGCCCAGAGCAGCAGCACCGAGGCATGGTCGCCGGGAAAGCTGGCGCCGGATCTGTCCTTCAATTCCCAGCCGTGCTCCAGTCCGGGAAAGCGATCGCTGAGCAGATAGGCGCCCGAGAGCACATCGGACGGACTGGAATGCTGCAAACCCCAGGCTTCGATGCCCTTGGTCAACAGCGTTCGCACGATCAGCAGGATCACCAGCAGGCCGATGAAGGCCGCCAGCGCCGGGCGCACCTGCCGGGCCGGATAGGCCCAGCCGCCACGGACCAGGAGCGCCAGCAGCACCAGGCCAACGAGGGCATCCACCGGTCTCAGGCTGAAGAAGGTCCAGAGGTAGAGCCAGGCGGTGGACTGGGCCAGGGGCGCGTTGAGGGCATGGAACAACCCGGCGTCGAAGGCCAGCAGCTGGCTGCGCACACCCGGAATCAGCCAGAGCAGCAACAGGCCCAGAGCCAGTCCCTGGCACAGCGCCAGGCGGCGCCACTGCCAGGTGGAAGCGAAGAGTGGAGCGTTCATCAAGGTCTCTTTTCACGAAAATTTCACGAATAGACCCGCTCGACCTCGATAACGTCACACTTTGTTACAGCCAGATGATGCAACACTCCTTTGCAGTCACCGCGTCAACCAAAGAAGGCCAGGGCCTCCTCTACCACCAGATCCGGTAGCTCTTCCGCCAGGTAATGCCCGCCCGGCAAGGCGCGGCCGCTGACCTGGGTGGCCACCTGGCGCCATTCGGCGAGGGGATCGAAGCAGCGCCCCACGGTGCCTTCCGCACCCCAGAGTATGCGTAACGGCAATTCCAGCCGGCGCCCGGCATCCAGATCGGCCTGGTCATGCGCCAGGTCGATCCCGGCGCTGGCGCGATAGTCCTCGCAGATACCACGGGCAGTGCCGGGCAGGCTCAGGCAGCGCAGGTATTCGGCCAGCACCTCCGGCGGAAAGGGCGCCAGGCCAGCGCTGCGGGTACCCATCACGCCCTTGAGATAGCCTTCCGGATCGGCTTCGATCAACCGCTCCGGCAGCGGCGCCGGGCGGATCAGAAAGAACCAGTGCCAGTAGGCGCGGGCGAAGGCCTCGTCGGTCTGCCGATACATGGCCAGGGTCGGCGCGATATCCAGCAGCAGCAGTCGCTCCACCGCCGCGGGATGATCCAGCGCCAGGCGATGAGCGACCCGGGCGCCGCGGTCGTGGGCCAGCACGGCGAAGCGCTCATGGCCCAGCAGGCGCATCAGCTCGACGTTGTCCCGCGCCAGGGTGCGCTTGCTGTACGCCTCGGCACCCGCCTCCGGCTTAGCGCTGTCGCCATAGCCGCGCAGATCGGCGGCCACCAGGGTGAAACGCTCGGCCAGCCGCGGCGCTACCTTGTGCCACATGACCAGTGTTTGGGGATGACCGTGGAGCAGCAGCAGCGCCGGGCCCTGGCCGCCGACGCGGCAATTGAGCTCGACGCCGTTGACGCTCAGCCGCCGCTGTTCGAATCCCGCGAAGAGGCCGTCCATCTCAGGCCAGGGCCGCGGCGATGGCCTGCCCCAGGCTTTCGGTGGTGCCCTGGCCGCCCAGGTCGCGGGTCAGGGGCGCCTGCTCGGGACCCTGGCGCAGCACCGCCTCGATGGCCGCCACCACGGCAGCGCCGGCTTCGGCATGGCCGAGGTGCTCCAGCATCATGGCGCCGCACCAGATCTGGCCGATGGGATTGGCGATACCCCGCCCGGCGATGTCCGGCGCCGAGCCGTGCACCGGCTCGAACAGGCTGGGGAAGGTGCGTTCCGGATTGATGTTGGCCGAGGGCGCGATGCCGATGGTGCCGGTGCAGGCCGGACCCAGGTCGGAGAGGATGTCGCCGAACAGGTTGCTGGCCACCACCACGTCGAACCAGTCCGGGTGCAGGACGAAGTTGGCGGTGAGGATGTCGATGTGGAACTTGTCCACCGCCACCTCCGGATAGGCCTTGCCCATCTCTTCCACGCGCCTGTCCCACCAGGGCATGGTGATGGCGATGCCGTTGGATTTGGTGGCCGAGGTCAGCTTCTTGCGCGGCCGCTGCTGGGCCAGGTCGAAGGCGAACTTGAGGATGCGGTCGGTGCCGTGACGGGTCATCACCGTTTCCTGGATCACCACCTCGCGTTCGGTGCCCTCGAACATGATGCCGCCGACGCTGGAATACTCCCCTTCGGTGTTCTCGCGCACCACATAGAAGTCGATGTCGCCCGGCTGACGATTGGCCAGGGGCGCCTTGACCCCGGGCATCAGCCGGCAGGGCCGCAGGTTGACGTACTGGTCGAAGCGGCGGCGAAATTGCAGCAGCGAGCCCCAGAGGGAGATGTGGTCGGGCACCACGTCCGGCCAGCCGACGGCGCCAAAATAGAGGGCGTCGTAGTCCTTGAGCGTCTCGAACCAGTCGTCCGGCAGCATCTTGCCATGGGCCTGGTAGTACTCGGCGCTGGCGAAGTCGAAGTGGTCCCACTGCAGCGAGAGGCCGAAGCGGCGGGCGGCGGCGTCCAGCACGCGGATGCCTTCGGGCATGACTTCCTTGCCGATGCCGTCTCCGGCGATGACCGCGATCTTGTGGGGCTTGGACGCTTGCATGGACGTTCTCCGGCAGTCTGGGTGAGATGGACCCAGTGTAGTCCTGCGCCAGGGGCGTACAATCCCGCCACAGGGAAAGCCATTCTTAACCTGGGATCAAGAATCTTGTCCGCCGATGACCTCGCCTTCTTTGTCCGCCTGGCTGGCCACCCCAGCCTGACCGCCGCCGCCCGGGAACTGGGCCTGTCGCTGGCGGCCGTCAGCAAGAGACTCACCGCCCTGGAGCGCCGGCTGGGCGTGCAGCTGATCCGCCGCACCACGCGACGCCTGGACCTGACCCCGGAAGGCCTGCGCTATCTGGAAGGCGCCCGTCCGCTGCTGACTCAGCTGGAGGATCTTGAGGCCGCGGTTGGCCGACCCGATGCGCCCCTGAGTGGCACGCTCAATCTCAACGCCACCTTTGGCTTTGGCCGCCGCCACCTGGCGCCGTTGCTGTCGGACTTCGCCCGCCGTCATCCCGAGCTGGAGCTCAACCTGCACCTTTCCAGTCATCCGGTGAATCTGCTGGACGGCCCCTTCGACCTGGACATCCGCGTCGGCGAGCCGCCGGACGCCCGGGTCATCGCCCATCGCCTGCTGGACAACCGCCGCCTGCTCTGCGCCGCCCCCAGCTACCTGGCCCGGGCCGGCGTGCCGGAAAGCGTGGCCGACCTGGCGCACCACAACTGCCTGGTGCTGCGCCAGGACGCCGGCGACTACGCCGTCTGGCGCTTCACCAAGGGCGGCCAGCATTTCGCCCAGAAGGTCCGCGGCAGCCTGAGCAGCAACGATGGCGAGGTGGTGGTGCGCCTGGCGCTGGAGGGCCACGGGCTGATCCTGAGATCGGAATGGGACGTGGCCGAGCTGATCGCCAGCGGCGCCCTGGTGCCGCTGCTGACCGATCACGAGGCATCGGCGGCGGCCATCTATGCGGTGCACCGCCAGCAGCGCCACGTGCCGCGCCGACTGTCGGAACTGATCCGCCACCTGGCACGGGAGCTGCCCGCGCGGTTGGGACGCTAGGGCTGCACGAATCTTCCAGACCGACATCAGGTCAGTAACTAGACTGAAAGGCCCGAAAGCCCCCTTCTCTCGCCATGGCCGACGATCACTGGATCCAGCTGCAGCAGGACGCCGAGACCGGCATCGAGACCCTGCGCGCCCATTTCGAGGGCCATGCCTATGACCCGCACTGGCACGACGCCTATCTGGTGGGCTACACCGAGCAGGGCCTGCAGCAATTCCACTGCCGCGGCCAGCGCCACCTGAGCACCCCCGGCCAGGTCTTTCTGCTGGAGCCCGGCGAACTGCACGACGGCCAGGCGCCGGAAGCCGAGGGCTTCACCTATTCCATGCTCTATCTCGAT
Source organism: Pseudomonas sp. RIT411 (assembly GCF_003057735.2). Classification (NCBI taxonomy): domain Bacteria; kingdom Pseudomonadati; phylum Pseudomonadota; class Gammaproteobacteria; order Pseudomonadales; family Pseudomonadaceae; genus Pseudomonas; species Pseudomonas sp. RIT411. The sequence goes on along the minus strand of NZ_QBIZ02000004.1, from coordinate 269,061 downwards.
CCGCAGTGGCTGGCGCGCGAGCTGCAGGGCTTGCATGGCGACGGCCGACCCCTGGGCGAACCCGGCTTTGCCCGGACCCTGGTGGCGCAGGCCGAGCTGCATCGCGCCGTGGCCTGGGCCCATGAGGTCCTGAGTCGTCCGGAATTGCGCATCGTCCGCCAGAGCGCGCTGGACGCCCTGCTACTGCGCCTCCTGCCGCAACTGCAATGGCGCGCGCCCCAGGCCGGCGATCCGCGGCTGCCCCAGGTGGCCCTGCGCGCTCGCGACTTCCTGCATGCCCATCACCATGAAGACATCGGCCTTGAGGAGCTGGCCAGGGCCGCCGGGGTGGACAGATTCCGCCTGACCCGCGCCTTCAAGGCCGCCTTCGGCCTGGCGCCCCATGCCTATCTGGTACAGCTGCGCCTGTCGCGTGCACGCCGCCTGCTGGCCGATGGTCTGTCGCCGGCGGAGACCGCGGCCGCCCTGGGCTTCGCCGACCAGAGTCACCTGGGGCGCTGGTTCCGCCGCGCCTATGGCCTGACCCCGGCGGCCTATCGCGCGCGCTGCTCGAATCTTCCAGACCGCTAGCGGCAAGGCTTGCGACCCTGGTGGCTCAGTCCTCTCGGGAGTCCCCCATGTCCCTGCTGCCCTTTCTGCTGTTCGCCCTGGTCGCCTCCATCACCCCGGGGCCGACCAATGTGCTCATCCTCGGCCACAGCGCGCGCCATGGCGCCCGAGCCAGCCTGCCGCTGGTGCTGGGCGGCAGCCTGGGCGCGGTGGTCCTGGTGCTGGTGGTGGGTTTCGGACTCGGCCAGACCCTGGCGCAACACCCCGACTGGCAGCGCGCCCTGGCCTGGGCCGGGGTGCTCTGGCTGAGCTGGCTGGCCTGGCAACTGGCCCGCGCCGGGGCGCCCGCGGTGGCGGACGACAGTGCCCGCCTCGGTTTCGGCGGCACAGCCGGATTGCAGGTGCTCAACCCCAAGAGCTGGAGCATGGCGCTGGCGGTGGTGACCGTCTATGCCGAACCCAGTGCCGATCTCTGGCACCAGGTGCTGGTGCTGGCCCTGGTGTTCCTGCTGGTGTCCGTACCCTGCCTGGGCCTCTGGGCCCTGCTCGGCCGGGTCGCGGCGCATGGTCTGAAATCGACCCGCGCCTGGCGCGGCTTCAACCTGGGGATGGCGGCGCTGCTGCTCGCCTCGGCCTGGGCGACGGTGGTCTAGCGCAACAGGCAGTAGCGGATCAGCGCCTTTTCCACGCTCTGCTTCTGCCTGAGTACCAGCAGCACGACCACCGCCTGTTCCGCAGCCTTGATCTCGTAGAAGACCCGGAAACCGTCATGACTGAATTCACGGTAATGCAGTACGCCCAATTCACTGGCCTGGCGGCTGACGGGAAAAGCCATGGGCGCTGCTGGCAGCTGGCTCTCGACGGCTTCGATCAGCCCGATAACCCTGGCGAGCGCCTTCTGCTGGCTGGTGTGATCGGCCAGATGATGGATCTGATCTTCCAGACTCAGGGTGGCGCACTCGGTAAACCGTAGCGTCACGCTCATTCACGCTCCTGAGAAACGCCCAGCCAGGCGATCCTTGATCTGCGCAGCGGTTTGATGCTGTCCCTCGTCATCCTCACGCGAGCTCATGGCCAGCAACTTGACCAGGGCAATGGCCTCGTCGCGGCGCTGGCGCTCCGCATAGGACTCGACGACATAGGCCGGTACCCCGTTCTGAGTAACGATCATGGGCTCGTCGAGATCCAGATTGGCCGCATGGCGCTTCAAGTAGCTGATGGTTTCGGTTTTCATCGGATGTCCTCTGGGGCCGAATGCCTGGGTTTCCCGACGGAGATGACCCAGGCAGTAATAGATCGCCCATCAGACTACCAGTGGCACACCAGAGAACCAAATACAGACCGAATAAGGACTGGACAGTCCTAAGCTAGACCGGCGCCCCGTCGTGCGTCTGGAGACTGGCCTCCAGATGCTCCAGCCAGGCTCGCACGGCCGGCAGTTGGCCGCGACGGTGGGCGTAGGCGGCCTGCAGATGGCCACCGGGGATGGACCAGTCCGGCAACAGGCGCTGCAGGCGGCCTTCGGCCAGCTCGGCCTGGCAGTAGATCAGCGGCAGCACCGTGTAGCCGAGACCGGCCAGGGCGGCGGTCTTGCGGACACCGAAGTCGTCGATGCCCAACCGGGCCTCCAGGACCAGTTCGCGCCGTTCGCCCTGGGGGCCCACCAGACGCAGATGCACCTTGCGATCCACTTCGAGCGCGCCGAGCAGCGGCAGGCCCAGCAGGGCTTCCGGTGTATCCAGGGACCGGCCGGCGAGCAATTCGGGAGTCGCCACCAGCACCACCGCGGCCTGACGCAACCGCCGCACCACCAGCCCCGGCTCCTCGTCGGCGAGGTCCCGCACGCGCAGGGCGACGTCCACCCCTTCGTTGATGATGTCCACCCGCCGATTGACCAGCAGCATGTCCAGCTGCACCTGGGGATAACGCGCGAGGAACTGCGTCACCACCTCCGGCAGGTACTGCTGCGCCAGGGCCACCGGGCAAGACACGCGCAGCGGGCCGCGCGGTTCGCTGGACAGGCTGGCCGCCGTCTCGGCGGCGCTCTCCGCCTCGCGCAGCAGCGCCTGGCAGTGCACCAGGTAGCGCTCGCCAAGGGTGGTCAGGGTCAGGGTACGGGTGGTGCGCTGCAGCAGCCGCGCGCCCAGGCGCGTCTCCAGCTCGGCGATGCGCCGGGACAGCCGCGACTTGGGAATGCCCAGCAGCCGCCCGGCGGCGGCGAAGCCACCGGCTTCCACCACCTTGGCGAAGTAGGCGAGATCATTGAGGTCTTGCATGGACGATTGTCCTATCCATGGGACGAAGCATCGCATTCTAGGCGACTAATCAGCCGATCGTCTTATCGGTAGTCTGGGCTCATCGCGTCGAACCCTACAGGACTACCGCACATGAAACTCTTGCACATCGATTCCAGCATCCTCGGTGATCATTCCGCCTCCCGTGCCCTGACCGCCAAGGTAGTCGCCGCCCTCAAGGCCGCTACGCCCGGACTGGAGGTCAGCTACCATGACCTCGCCCACGATGCCCTGGGCGACTTCTCCGCCGCCAGCCTGACCGCCGGCGCTACCCCGGCCGAGCAGCGCAGCGCCGAACAGCGCGACGAAGCCGAGCGCAACGCCCGCGCCCTGCAGGAATTCCTCGCCGCCGATGTCCTGGTACTGGGCGCGCCCATGTACAACTTCACCATCCCGACCCAGCTCAAGGCCTGGATCGACCGCATCACCGTGGCCGGCACCACCTTCCGCTACAGCGAAGCCGGTCCGGTGGGTCTCTGTGAAGGCAAGAAGGCGATCATCGTCGCCACCGCGGGCGGCATCCATGCCGGCAAGCCGACTGGACTGGCCCATGCGGACTATCTGAAGCTGGTTTTGAGCTTTCTCGGCATCACCGATGTTCAGACCGTGTATGCCGAAGGCCTGGCCTATGGCGACGAAGCCAAGAGCGCGGCCCTGGCCAGCGCCGAACGCCAGATCGCCGAGCAGTTCGCCTGAGTCCGAACGCCCTCACCCACGGCCCCTCTCCCTCGGGGAGAGGGGAGCTCGCGACTCCTCGCGCGTGGGCAGGGGCAGTCTGAAAAGTCGAGGTCGGAGTGAAGGGGCCCCCACCCCCGGCCCCTCTCCTTGAGGGAGAGGGGAGCTAGAGCCCAGAGATCAAGCTTCGTGACGGCCTGAGCGCCGGAACTCATTCCTCGCGCCATCCCGCTCTTCCCTCTCTCCCTCCGGGAGAGGGCCGGGGTGAGGGCAAGCCCCCGCCTCAGCTGAACCCCACCACCGGATGCGGCACATAGGGCGCTTCCAGGGCACCGATCTCTTCTTCGCTCAGGCGCAGCTCCAGCGCCGCCACCGCATCCTCCAGATGCTGCGGCTTGGACGCCCCGACGATGGGTGCGTCGATCCCTGGCTTCTGCAGCAGCCAGGCCAGGGCCACCTGGGCACGAGGTACGCCACGGGCTTCGGCGATGCGCGCCACGGCGGCGACGATCTGCCGATCGGATTCCTCACTGGCGGTATAGAGCGTCTTGCCGAAGGCATCGCTTTCGGTGCGCGCGGTGCTGGCGTCCCAGTCGCGGGTCAGGCGGCCGCGGGCCAGCGGACTCCAGGGGATCACGCCAATGCCGGCGTCGCGGCACAGCGGCAGCATCTCCCGCTCCTCTTCGCGATTGAGCAGATTCACATGGTTCTGCATGGTAGCGAAACGCGTCCAGCCGTGGCGTTCGGCGGTATGCAGCGCCTTGGCGAATTGCCAGGCGTACATGCTGCTCGCACCGATGTGCAGCGCCTTGCCCGCCTTGACCACGTCATGCAAGGCTTCGAGGGTCTCCTCGATGGGGGTGTGATAGTCCCAGCGGTGGATCTGGTAGAGGTCGACATAGTCGGTGCCCAGCCGCTGCAGGCTGGCGTCGATGGCGGCGAAGATCGCCTTGCGCGACAGGCCGCCGACATTGGGCTTGTCGCGCAGCGGGAAGTACACCTTGGTCGCCAGCACGATCTCCTCGCGCACGGCGTTGGCCTTGAGAAAGCGGCCGACGATCTCTTCGCTGGTGCCGTCGGAGTAGCTGTTGGCGGTGTCGAAGAAGTTGATGCCGAGATCCAGCGCCTTCTTCAGCAACGGCTGGCTCTGGTCTTCCGGCAGGGTCCAGGGGTGATTGCCGCGCTCGGGGACGCCATAGGTCATGCAGCCGAGGCAGAGGGGCGAGATCTTCAGACCGGTGCGGCCTAGATTGCGATAGTTCATGGGGGCCTCCAGGGATGGTCGAAAAGGGTTGACCACGTGGGTCCCGGATCGACTGCAACGAACTTACCGGCTGCCGTCTGGTTCTAGATGAATTCTCATCCACAACCGGAGACGCTCCATGAAGAAATATGCTTCCGCGGTCTGGCAAGGCGGTCTGAAGGATGGCAAGGGCCATATCTCCACCGAGAGCGGCGCGCTCAAGGACAATGCCTACGGCTTCAACACCCGTTTCGAAGACACCCCGGGTACCAATCCCGAGGAACTGATCGGCGCGGCCCATGCCGGTTGCTTCTCCATGGCCTTTTCCATGCTGCTGGGCCAGAACGGTCTGACCCCCGAGCGCATCGAGACCAAGGCCGACGTGACCCTGGACAAGGTCGGCGACGGCTTCGAGATCACCACCATCGATCTGACCATGAAGGCCAAGATCCCCGGTGCCACCCAGGAGCAGTTCACCACCATCGCCAACCAGGCGAAGGAAGGCTGCCCGGTGTCCAAGGTGCTCAAGGGCGCCAAGATCAACCTGAACGCCACGCTCGAAGGCTAAGGGTTTGAGGTGCCTGCCGGTGCCGCCTGGCATCGGCAACACCGCGTCATAAAGGCCGTTCGCAGCGACAGGCCGAATCGCTAGACTGCTCCGACCACGCTTTCGGAGAGCACGATGAACGACTCCCTCTTCATGACCCTCTTTTCCATCCTCGCCGTGTTGCTGCTGAGCGGCGGCATCTACGGCTGCGTGATCCTCAATCGCCAGCGCAAGGACATCGAGAAGAACGACAGCGAAGGCTAGGCCAGGCGCCGACCTGCCAGATAGCGCACGCCCTCGGCACCGAAGCGCTCCGAATGCGGCTGCTGGGCGGCCAGGTGGAAGACCTCGCCAACGCCATAGTGGCGCTCGCCCGTGGCCGTGCGGATGTGCAAGTCGCCCTGGACGACCAGCGCCTTGGCTTCGAAGGGATGAGCATGGGAGTCCAGGCGGCCCAAGGCCTCGCGCTCGACCAGTACCGGCGGCTGGAAGCCCTCGCGGGCGAGTTGCTCGATGAAGGTGATCGGGTCCAAGAGTGCTCCTGACGCTGAAGGGAGATGATCCGCGTCCAGGCTAAAGCGCCCACCTGCTTTTGACCCGTTCAAAATCGCTATGACGGGCCCTGGTACGGACTATGACCGGCCAGGGCCGCTGGCGCGTGGCAGCCCCGGCTGGCCCGAGGTTCCACGTGGAGCATCAGCGTTCCAGCTTGCGTTCGACCTCGGCGGTCTTGCGCCTGATCTCCTCGGCTTCCTGCTCCTTGGTCTTGATATCGGTGGGCGTGATGACCTTGTCGATGCCATCGGTCGGCGTCGATTCCGATTGTTCCATGTCCTTTTTCACCACGTCCACCGGCCGTCCGGCTTCGTCGAGCGCGGGTTCGTTGGGTGGGGTCTTGCCCAGATGGGCATCGGAACGCTGGTCGCTCATGAAGGGCTCTCCTAGGTAGGGTCCTTCTTTCGAGCGCGACGACCGCTGCGGAGTTCGCCCGCCGCTCAATTGCGGATCCGCACCCGTTCCAGATAGGCCAGCAACTGCGCCTGCTCGCTGGCGTCCAGCGGCGCGAAGACCGCTTCCAGGGCCTGGGTGCGCGGCACCTGGGCCTGGTCCAGCGCCTGGCGGCCCTGCTCGGTGAGATGGACCAGCAGCGCCCGGCGATCCTGAGGATGGGGCTCGCGCCGGACCAAGCCGTCGCGCTCCAGGGCATCGAAGGCATCGGTCAGGGTGCGCGGCGCATGGCGCAGCTGTTCGGCGACCTCGCCCGGACGACAGGGGCCCAGGCGTTCCAGCACCTTGAGCACCTTGTAGCGGGCAAAGGAAAGTCCGGAGGCCTTGAGGGTCTCATCCAGTTGTTGGCGCATCTGCCGTTTCAGATCCATCAAGGCTTCGGCAATGGCGGCGGCGGTTGACATGAAAGCTGCTTACCTCGAATATAGTGAGGAACCTCAATGAATGGTACCTCCGCAATGGCGACATCTTTTCACAGCCGCGAGGGCGATGCCAGTGCCCCTCACCTTTTCCAGCGCGTGCGCTTCGACCTCAAGCGCCGCTGGGCAACCGTCGTCCGCCGCGAAGAACTCGGTGGCGACCTGCTGCGCCTGACCTTTGGCGGCAGCGACCTGGCCGATTTCCAGAGCGCGGCCTTCGACGAGCACGTGAAGCTCTTCGTCCCCGCCGACACCACCCCGATTCGCGCCGCCAGCCCCGAACAGCTGGTGGGCCGCCACTACACGCCGCGCCTCTACGATGCCGCCCGTGGCGAACTGGCCATCGACTTCTACCTGCATGAAGCCGGGGTGCTGACCACCTGGGCGCGCCAGGCGCAGCCGGGTGCCGAGCTGATCATTGGTGGACCCAAGGGCGCCCTGGTGCCGCCCGAGGATTTCGACTGGTACCTGCTGGCCGGCGACGAGACCGCCCTACCCGCCATCGCTCGCCGCCTGGAGCAGCTGGCAGCCGGCGTCCGGGTAGTAGTCGTTGCCGAAGTGGCCCGTCCGGGCCTGGAGATCGCCCTGCCGACGGCCGCGGCCGCCGAGATCCGCTGGGTCTATCGCGAGACCGCGGCCGAGGCCCTGGTGCAGGCCCTGGAGCAGCTGGAGCTGCCGCCCGGTGAAGGCTATGCCTGGATCGCCGGCGAGGCCACCCAAGCCCGCGCCGCGCGTCAGGCGCTGTTGGCCAAGGGACTGCCACGGGACTGGGTCAAGGCGGCCGGCTACTGGAAGCTCGGCGAGAGCGACCAGCACGTGAAGGTCGAGGATTGAGCACCGCCACCGCCGTCACCGACGGCCTGCCCCTGCCCCGCCGCTATCGCGCCGTGGCCGCCCTGCTGCTGGCCATCAGCATGACGGTGCTGGACAGCGGCATCGCCAATTTGGCGCTGCCCAGCATCGCCGAGGCCCTGGACGTCTCGGCGGCGGCGGCGGTCTGGATCGTCAGCGCCTATCAGCTGAGTCTGGTGGCCCTGCTGTTTCCCCTGGCCGCGGTGGCCGAGCGTCACGGTCTGCGACCGGTCTTCGCCGCCGGGGTCGGGATCTTCGGCCTGGCCTCCCTGGGCTGCGCCCTGGCGCCGGATCTCGCCAGCCTGGTGGCTGCGCGGGCGCTACAGGGGGTGGGCGCCGCCGCCATCATGTGCGTCAGCGCCGGTATCGTCCGCCTCTCCTATCCGCGCGACCGCCTCGGGCGTGGCATCGCCATCAATGCCCTCTGCGTGGCTCTGGGGTCGGCTGCCGCACCCAGCCTGGGCGCCGCCATCCTGGCCCTGGGTGGCTGGCCCTGGCTGTTCGCCGTCAATGTGCCCGTGGCGGTGCTGATCGCGCTGCTGGTGCACAACCTGCCCAACAGCCCCCGCGCGCAGCGCCGCCTCGACCCGCTCAGCGTGCTGCTCAACGCCCTGCTGTTCTGCGCCGGCATCGGCGGTCTGGGGCGCCTCGGCGCCGCGCCGGTGCAGGGCGTGGGTCTGCTGCTGCTGGCCGCCGCCAGCCTGGTGCTGCTGGTGCGCCGCGAGCGCGGTCTGCCGGCGCCGCTGTTGCCGGTCGATCTGCTGGGGCTGCCGGCCATGCGCCATTCGGTGCTGGCCTCGGTCTGCTCCTTTGCCGCGCAGATGCTCTGCTTTCTCGCCCTGCCCTTCTATCTGCAGCACCAGCTCGGACTGGTGCCCTTGCAGGTGGCCCTGCTGATGCTGGCCTGGCCGCTCACCGTAGCCGTCTCGGCGCAGGTGGCCGGGCGCCTGGCCGACCGCCACCCGCCGCAGCGGCTGTGCATGCTCGGCGGCCTGGGCATCGCCCTGGGGCTGGCCGCGGCGGCGATCATGCCGCTGGAGCGCTCGACCGCCCTGCTGATTCCCTGCCTGATCGTGGGCGGCATCGGCTTCGGCTTCTTCCAGGTGCCCAACAACAGGATCATGCTGACCGCCGCCCCGGCCGGTCGCAACGGCGCCACCGGCGGTGTCCAGGCCACGGCGCGGCAGACCGGCATGGCCCTGGGCGCCGCGGCCCTGGCGCTGCTGCTGCATCTGGATGGCAGCCTGGCCCCGCGGCTGGGACTGGCTCTGGCGGCTGCTCTGGGTCTGGTCGCCGCCTGGTCCAACTGGCGGGCACCGCGCTAGGACTGGGGGCCTGTCTCCGGCCCGAGCAGCGCCCTGAGCGCCTGCTCGCGCTCGGCCGCCGGGCGCTCGCCCAGCAGCCGGACCCGATGAAAGAAGGCCGGCCAGTTGCCCGGGTGCTGTCGATAGAGGGCGGCAAAGGCCGGCACCCACTGTTCGTACAGGCCATAGGGCACCAGCCGCGCATTGTTGAGCGGCTGCTGCATCCAGCCATCGAAGCGGCGGTCGTCCCGCCAGGCCGGGGTGGCGCGCAGCCGCTGGTAATCGCTGCGCAACTGTGCGAAGCGGCGGGCCTTGGCCGCGCGCTTGGCCTCGGCCGTCAATGGCTGGGCATAGAGCCGGGCGAGGTCGGCGCGGGTGGTCAGCAGCAGGGCGCGGAATTGCTGATAGCGGTCTTCGCGCCCCGCGTCCGGCGGGGGTAGACCGCGACTGGCGCGCCATTGCCGCAGGCCTTCGCCCTCGACGAAGGTGGCATAGGACTCGTTGAAGGCGGTATCGCCGGGCAGATAGAAGCGCTGGTGCGCCAGTTCGTGGAAGATCGTCGCCGCCACCTGGTCGTCGTCCCAGCGCAGCATGCTGCTGAGCAGGGGATCGCTGAACCAGCCCAGCGTCGAATAGGCCGGCACGCCACCGACATAGGTGTCCTGGCCCTCGGCCTGCAGCCGCTGCGCCTCGGCCCGCGCCCGGGCTTCCTGGTAGTAGCCGCGATAGGCCACGCAACCGGCGATGGGAAAGCAGTGGGTGGTGGGCCGGGTGGAGAATTCGGCGGTGGCGAAGACGTTCCACAGCACGAAGGGCCGCTTGAGTTCAACGAAACTGCGATAGCTGGCGTTGTCGGGCAAGGCCAGCTCGGCACTGGCGAAGCGGCGGGCCGCCGCCGCGGCAGCCAGGCGTTCGCGCAGGACGGCGGGTCGCGCGGGATCTGCGACGACCGTCGCAATGGGCTCGCGATCACGGATCAGCGCCCATTGGCCCTGTACCATCTGACCGTAGTACCCGACCGAGGTACAACCGCTCAGTCCGATCGCGAGGGACAGCAGCGCCAGCCAACGGCTCGTGCGTTGCGCAGGCAGGGTGCCTGGCTGGGTGGCGCGCCCTTCCCTGCCCGGAGTTGTAGCCGTCATGCGTAGACTGTGCCTGCTGTTGCCTGTGCTGTTCCTAGGTGGTTGTTCCCTGTGGCCGTTGCCCAAGCCGGATCCGGCGCAGGCCTGGATCGATCTGGACAGCGACGGCAAGGCCAAGCTGGAAGCCCTGCGCGCCGACCGCAAGGATCTCGAAGACAGGCGCTACTTCCAGGTCTGGCCGGGGAGCCACGATCTGCAGGTACGCTACCAGTTCGAGGTGCAGCCCACCAACATCGGCGCCCAGGTGGCCGATCCGCTGGCGCGCACCTGCCTGGTGACCCTCAACTACAAGGCCTTCGCCGCGGGCGAGCGCTATCGCCTGGAAGCCGGCCAGACCGGCTGGCGGCCCTGGGCGCGCCTCTATGACGAGCGCAACCAGGAAGTGGCGCGTAGCACTGCCAGTCGTTGCGGCGACGTGTAGACTCGGCTGATCTCCCTGTCGCGAGTCGCCGTCCATGCGCCTGCGCCTGCTGGTCCCCCTGCTGCTCCTGCTCGGTGGCTGCACCACGCCGCTACCCCCCAAGGATCCCCACCAGGCGTGGGTCGATCTGGTGCTGCGCGAACCCGCGGTGGGCGCCTCGCTGCTGGCCGAGGCCCAGGACGGCAAGCGTCTCGACGACGGCCGCTACTTCCAGCTCACCCCCGGCAGCCACAGCCTCAAGGTGAGCTATCGCTACGAACTCTATGGCGGCGGTGGCTTCGGTTCGCGCTTCGGCTGGCGCGAACCGCTGCAGATCCAGTGCTATCTGGAACTGGACTATCCGGACTTCCAGGCCGGTCGGCGCTATCGCCTGGAGGCCGAGAACACCTTTGGCCAGGGCCAGATCACCCTCTACGACGGCCCGCGCGAACTGATGAGCTCCGAGCGCGGCATCTGCTCGCCCTTCTGACCACGGCTGGCAGAGCGGCCGGCACGGTCGGGTGAAGGGCTACTAGGCAGGCACGCTGAGCCAGTCGTCCTGGCTGCGATCCTGGGTGCGGACCGTCAGCGGGCGGCCCTTCTGCTCGCGCAGCTGGCGACTCATGCGCAGGAAATCCTCGCGTTCCATCCAGCGCGGCGCGGGCTGGGCAAGGGACAGAGCTTGGCGAATCCGGGCGAACGGCGACATGGCATTACCCTCTTGGCTAAATACTGTATGCGCAAACAGTACTAAGCCAAGCGGAACTGTACAAGCATCCAGCGGATGAACGGTCTGTCTCCCGGTCCGAGGATCAGTCGTTGCGTTGATAGAGGATCTTGTAGGTGCCGTTGGCGCAGCTGCCCACCACCATGTTGGGATCGCGCACCTCGGCATTGGGGACGGCCTCGAGGGTATAGGCGGTCACCCCGGCCGACTGGATCTTGACCTCGATGTCGGCCTTGAGCTGATCGCAGGACAGGGGTTCGGCCAGCACGGCGGTGCTCAGCAGGGTGGTGCAGCAGAGGAGCGATAGACGCAGCATGGCGGTTTTCCTTGGCGTGATGACCTCTCAGGCTTGGACGCCCGCGCTGTGGCGATGTTCTCAGCGCGGCCCTTTGGCCAGCGAAGCGGTGGAACCTGGAACCCGAACGGTATTTCCGATGGTCATTCCGTTCAGCGAAGTGCTCCCATGTTCCAGTGGTTGAAAGACAATTCCCAGGTCCTCACGCTCTTCGCCCAGTGCTGCACCCTGGGCGTCTGGGTGCTCTATGCGCAGCTCCTGCTCAACAACTACAAGCGCCAGCGCCAGCCGCGGCTGATCATCAACCGCGGCGCCGGCAAGGGCGTGGGCGCCCTCTGCCTGCTGTCCAACATGAGCGCCGAGCCGGTGTTCATCAACCAGCTCACGGTGATCCTCAAGACCAATCGCGAGACGCTCTACACGGATGTCACCGACATCCGCGAGAGCGGCCAGGATGACGTCGATCCCGATCTGGTGCTGGGCCAGGCCACCCACCAGGGACCGCTCAACACCGGCGACTTCACCCACATCGGCACCTTCCAGGGCCTGATTCGCCGCGCCGCCGAGTACAACGGCCTGACCCTGGAAGACCACCGGCCGCCCGAGGGCTGGGTGTTCGAGGGCCTGGAGATCCGCGCGGTGGCCTTCTATGGCTCGGATCACGACCCCATCGGGGTGCGCCGGCGCTTCCGCCTCGGCCAGCACGACGGCCACTACTGCGCGCTGATCGCCGAGGACTGGCAGACCCAGCAGCTGACCACGCGCCGTCAGCGGCGCATGGTGCAGGACGAGTGGATGGTCGAGCTGGAGCCCAAGCCTCAGCCAAAGAACCAGTAGCAGATCAGGATCGAGGCCGTGACCCCGGTGAATTCCGCCAGCAGGGCGCAACCCACCGCATGGCGGGCGCGCTGGATGCCCACCGCGCCGAAGTACACCGCCAGCACATAGAAGGTGGTCTCGGTACTGCCCTGGATGGTCGCCGCCACCAGCGCCGGAAAGCTGTCCACGCCGTGGGTCTGCATGGCCTCGATCAGCAGGGCGCGGGCGGCGCTGCCGGAGAAGGGCTTGACCAGGGCGGTGGGCAGCGCCTCGACGAAGCGGGTGTCCCAGCCAAGGAAGGTCACCGCATGGCGGATGCCTTCGAGAACGGCCTCCAGGGCGCCGGAAGCCCGCAGCACCCCCACCGCGCAGAGCATGGCGACCAGATAGGGCAACAGCGACTTGGCGACGTCGAAGCCTTCCTTGGCGCCTTCGACGAAGGCTTCGTAGACCGGCACCTTGCGCAGGGCGCCAAGGATCATGAACGCCAGGATGATGCCGAACAGCGTCAGGTTGCCGAGCAGCGAGGACAATCCGGCCAGCGCGGTGGCGGTCAGGGTGAAGAGAAAGGCGACGAAGGCGCCGAAGGCCAGGGCGCCGCCGCCGATCCAGGCCAGCACCACCGGATCCCACAACTTCAGCCGCTGCATGAAGGCCACCGAGAACAGCCCCACCAGATTGGCGCAGGTGTGGGCTAGCAGGATCGGCAGGAACACCAGGGTCGGATCGGTGGCACCCTGCTGGGCGCGGTACATGAACACCGTCACCGGCAGCAGCGTCAGCGAAGAGGCGTTGAGCACCAGGAAGAGGATCTGCGCATTGCTCGCCGTGGTGCTGCTGGGATTGAGCTCCTGCAGGGCGCGCATGGCCTTGAGACCGATGGGCGTGGCGGCGTTGTCCAGGCCCAGGCCGTTGGCGGCGAAGTTGAGGGTGATCAGCCCCAGCGCCGGATGACCGCGCGGCACCTCGGGCATCAGCCGGGCGAACAGCGGTCCGAGCAGCCGCGCCAGGGCGTCCACCAGCCCGGCCTTTTCGGCGATGCGCAGGATGCCGAGCCAGAGGGTCAGGGTGCCGAACAGGAGCACCATGACCTCCACCGACAGCTTGGCCATGGCGAACAGACTCTCCACCATGGCGGCGAAGACCCCGGCATTGCCGGCGACCAGCCATTGGCCGAAGGCGCTGATCCCGGCAACGATGAAGAAGCCCAGCCACAACCCGTTGAGCATCGCGGTTCTCCCGGCAAAACGGCGATGATAACCGCAGCGTCCGCTCCCTGCAGGGACGCCGTTCAGTCTGTGGTCATCGCCGCCGGGTTATCCTCTGACCTTTCACGCAATCCGCTGGAGTCCGCCCATGCGTCTGTCCGTTCTCGCCCTGCCACTGGTGCTCGCCGCCAGCCCGGTGTTCGCCTTCAACCTCAATGACGCCGTCAACGCCTACAACAGCGCCAACGGCAACAACAACGCCAAGGCCACCGCCGCCGCGGCGGCCACGCCCCAGGCCCAGGGCCTGCTGCAGGCGCTGACCAGCCAGCTCAACGTCACCCCGCAACAGGCGGTGGGCGGCACCGGCGCCCTGCTCGGCCTGGCCAAGAATCAGCTGGTGGGCAACGACTACCGCCAGCTGGCCAAGGCCGTGCCGGGACTGGACCAGCTGGCCGGCGCCAATGCCACCGGCGGCCTGGCGCAACTGGGCGGCCTGGGCAGTCTGCTCGGCGGTGGTGGTCAGGACGCCAAGCAGAGTCCGCTGGGCAGCCTGCTGGGCAATGTCGACAGCCGCCAGGACGTCGACAAGACCTTCAACGCCCTGGGCATGAACAGCGGCATGACCAGCCAGTTCGCCCAGGTGATCCTTGGCTATCTCGGCAAGCAAGGTACCCAGCCCTCCCTGCTGAGCACCCTGGGCAATGTCTGGGGCCTCTGACGGCGCCCCGCGCTGGCTGACCCAGGCGGCGACCGGCGCGGAGTCGGATCATGCCGAGGCGCCGTGCGGCTGGCTCTATGCCGACCGCGGCTCCCTCACCGAACGCCTGACCGCCCTCAGTGGCGGGCGCTTCGCCGTCGAGGTGATCGCCGAAGGCTGGCAAGCGCTGCGGCCGGACGAGTGCCAGGCGCTGGAGGTGCCGCCGGCCAGCCCTGGCTGGGTGCGCGAGGTCTGGCTGCGCGGTGCTGGCGAGGCCTGGGTCTTCGCCCGCAGCGTGGCGGCGCGCGAGGCCCTGGAAGCGGCGGATTTCGACCTGGCGGCGCTGGGCGAGCGCCCCCTCGGCCACTGGCTGTTCCAGGCGCCGGCCTTTGTCCGCGGACCACTCGAGGCCTGTCGCTATCCGCTGGCCTGGCTGCCCGCAGGGGCGGCCACCACGCCCTGCTGGGCCCGGCGCTCGGTGTTCCGGCGCGGTCCCCTGGCGATCCTGGTGGGCGAGGTCTTCCTGCCGGCCTTCTGGCCGCACGCGCGGCGCGAGGGCGGGTCGACTCATCACGACGGCAGCGGCGAAATCCCAGGGCCCCTATAATCGCCGGGCCCTTCGCCATGCAGCCGTCCGATGAAAAAGAACGCCTCCCGTCCCCGTGATCGCCGTCCCGCCGCGCCCCGCGGTCCCGAGCCCAGCGCCCGGGTGATCGCCACGCGCCCCCGCCGCGAGCGCATCCGCGACTTCGTCCAGCTGACCCGGCTGGACCGTCCCATCGGCATCTATCTGCTGCTCTGGCCCACCCTCTGGGCGCTGTGGATCGCCGCCGAGGGCGTGCCGAGTCTGAAGAATCTGCTGATCTTCGTGCTCGGCGTGGTGCTGATGAGATCGGCCGGCTGCGTGATCAACGACTTCGCCGACCGCAATTTCGACGGCCACGTCGCCCGCACCAAGAACCGCCCCCTGGCCACCGGGCGCATCTCGCCCAAGGAAGCCCTGCTGTTCTTTGCCGTGCTGGTGCTGCTCAGCTTCGGCCTGGTGCTCTGCACCAATGCCACCACCGTCTGGCTGTCCTTTGGCGCCCTGGGCGTGGCGGCGCTCTATCCCTTCATGAAGAGATACACCTACTACCCCCAGGCGGTGCTCGGCGCGGCCTTTTCCTGGGGCATGCCCATGGCCTTCACCGCCGAGACCGGCGAGTTGCCGGCGGCGGCCTGGCTGCTATTCGTCGCCAATGTGATCTGGACGGTGGGCTACGACACCTACTACGCCATGGCCGACCGCGAAGACGATCTCAAGATCGGGGTGAAATCCACCGCCATCCTGTTCGGCGACGCCGACCGGGTGATCATCGCCACCCTGCAGGGCCTGACCCTGTTCTGCCTGGCGCTGGCCGGCGGCCGCTTCGGCCTGGGCCTGCCCTTCTACCTGGGCCTGGTAGTGGCGGCCGGCTGCTTCGCCTGGGAATTCCACGTCACCCGCGACCGTGATCCCCTGGTGTGCTTCAAGGCCTTCCTGCACAACCACTGGGCGGGGCTGGCGATCCTCGTCGGCATCATCGCCGATTACGGACTGCGCTGAGCCGGAGCGCCCGCGGCGGCATCGGCCACCACCTCCGGCAGCGCCTCGGGTTGCGTCGCCGGCACCGCCCGGGCCTTCTTGGCCTTGGACGCCTTGCGGCTCTGCTGCCAGGCCACCGCCAGGCCGCTGGCACAGATAATGAGGATGCCGATCAGCGCGCCGCTGTCCGGCACATGACCGAAGACGAAATAGCCGATGATGCCGGCGGTGACGATCTGGCCGTAGCTGAAGGGCGCCAGCAGCGCCGGTGGCGCATAGCGGAAGGCCTGGGTCAGCAGCAGGTGGCCGGACATGCCGAAGAGGCCGAGCAGGGCCAGCATGAAGCCGTGGGTCAGGGTCGGGATCTCCCAGAAGAAGGGCACCACGCTGCTCAGCACCAGGGTGTTGATGATGCCGGTAAGGAAGTTGCTGGTGGTGGGGCTGTCGATGCCGCTGAGCAAGCGGGTCAGCAGCTGGTAGAGACCGAAGCACACCGCCGAGCAGACCGGTAGCAGCACCGCCGGGGTGAACAGCTGGCCGCCCGGCCGCACGATGATCAGCACCCCGATGAAGCCGGCCAGCACCGCCGCCCACTGGCTGCGGGTCACGGTTTCCTTGAGCAGCGGCACCGACAGCGCCGTCACCATCAGCGGGGCGAGAAAGTTGACCGCCGTGGCCTCGGCCATCGGCAGATAGCGCAGCCCGGTGGTGAAGAACAGGCTGCAACCGATTAGGCACAGCGCCCTGAGCACCTGCAGGCCGGGTCGCTTGGTGCGGATCACCGCCAGTCCCGAGCGCGGGATGAAGATGCCCATCATCAGCAGGGTGTGGGAGAGGTAGCGGGCCCAGACCACCATGACTACCGGATAGAAGCCGGACAGGTACTTGGAGAGGGCATCGTGGGAGGCGAACAGCCAGACCGCGAGGCAGATCAGGGCGATGCCCTTGAGCGGCTGGTCGGCGAATCTCAGAGTGGGTCCTGCTGGGGCGCTCATTGGACTCCCGTGGCGCTTGGAGCCTGTTCAAAGTCTGCTGCGCGTCGGCCAAACGTCGTTGAAAATGCCTTCGGAATGCTCATTTACCCTTTGTAAACTCCGCTTCCTCAGGCCTTTTCGCCTTGTTTGTCGCTAGCTCGCGAGACCTTGAACACGCTCTGACGGCGGTCCCTGACCGCCTGCGTGATCCGGCCGTCCTGCACGGCGGTCCGTCGGCGTGGGCACCGACTCGGGACATGGACCTCGACGATGGCGGAGTGTGCCGTCGAGCACCCATCCTGTCGCCCTCAGGACCGCAATACCGGGCGATATTTCAATAGCTTACTAACTATGGCCCGGCGCGCGGCCCGGTCTCTTCCGAGCTTAGTCCAAGGGGCCCGTCGATCTCAATGCGCTTGGCCGACGACTTCGCTGACGGCCCGCACAAACGCCTCGTCCGCTTCCAGCGCCCCGGGGATCTGTTCGCGCAGATAGGCCACCCAGGTGCGGATCTTGGCATCCAGGTACTGCCGCGAGGCATAGAGGGCATAGGCATTGAGCCGCTGCAGGCGATAGGCCGGCAGCACCCGCACCAGGCTGCCGTCGCGCAGGCCGTCCACCGCCGAATAGAGCGGCAGCACGCCGATGCCCAGGCCCTGGCGCAGGGCTTCGGTCATGGCGTCGCCGACGTTGACCTGGAAGGGGGTCTCGCCGATGCGATAGGTCTCAGGGCCGTTGGGGCCCTCGAAGTGCCAGCGGTCGAAGGACACCACCGGACTGATGAATCTCAGGCAGGCGTGGTCGGCCAGCTCCGCCGGCGTCTGTGGCTGACCATGCTCCGCCAGGTAGGCGGGCGAGGCGCAGAGGATGCTGTAGGTGTGGCCGATCTGCTGGGAGACGAAGCCGGAATCGGGTAGCTCGGCCGCCACCACGATGGCCAGGTCGAAACCCTCTTCGAGCAGATCGGGAATGCGGTTGGCCATGGTCAGGTCGAAGCGCACCTCGGGGTGCAGGGCGCGATAGCCGGCGATGGCGCGGATCACGTAGTGCTGACCGATGCCGGTCATGCTGTGCACCCGCAGCCGTCCCTCGGGGCGCGCCTGGGCGTGCCCGGCCTCGGCTTCGGCTTCCTCGACATAGGCGAGGATCTGCTCGCAGCGCGCCAGGTAGCGCTGGCCGGCCTCGGTCAGGGCGATGCGTCTCGTGGTCCGGTGCAGCAGGCGGGTGCGCAGATGGGTTTCCAGATGGGCCACCGCCCGGGAGACGTGGGCCGTGGTGGTCTGCAGCGTCTGGGCCGCCCCAGTGAAGCTGCCGCTCTCCACCACGGCGACGAAAACGCGCATGTTGTGCAGGGTGTCCATGCCGCCTCGACAGTCGGGAAAAGCGTCATTCTCCATATTATTTCAGTATGTGAAACAAAGATTCGCCGGTTCGCGCGCTAATCGGCCACCCTGGAATTTTATAGAATCGTTAGCAGCCTAATGGTAATGTCCGCTGACCGCTCGGTTCGCGGGCATCTCCTACCGGCGTCCTCTTCAGTTCCAGCTCATCTCGCCTACCGCGCTGCGCCCTCTCAGCCAGACGCCGGTATGGCCTTGTTGCCAACGGACCCCCACGTGTCGCCTTTCTCTAGCAGAGCCTGGCCTGCGCTCACGGTGGTCGCCCTCGCGACCCTGCTGGCCGGCTGTATCGGTACCGGTCACAACGCGCCCCAGGCGCAGCGTCTCGACGATCAGGCGCTGGCCACCGACGCCGCCATCCAGGCCGCCGCCGGCCAGGCCGCCTGGCCCGCGCGCCAGTGGTGGCGCGCCTATGGCGATCCCCAGCTGGATGCCTGGATCGGCAGTGCCCTGGCCGACAACCCGCGCCTGGTCACGGCCGCCGCCCGGGTGCGCCGCGCCGAGTCCCTGGCGGGCCTGGCCGAATCCCGGGAAGCCCTGCAGGTCGAGGGCAAGGGCGCCTTCAAGCGCTACAGCTGGCCCACGGACGGCTTCTATGGCCCGGGCGAGCTGGCCGATCGCACCACCTGGAACAACAATGCCGAACTGGGCCTGAGCTATGCCCTGGACTTCTGGGGCCGCGAGCGCGACGCCAGCGCCCAGGCCCTGGACCAGGCCCATCAGGCCGCTGCCGAGGTGCGCGCCGCCGAACTGGAGCTGACCGGCAACATCGTCCGCAGCTACATCGGCTTCGCCCTGCACCACGACCAGCGCGACATCCTCGCCGCCACCCTGGAGCAGCAGCGGCAACTGGCCGACCTGGCCCAGCGCCAGCTGGACGGTGGCCTCGGCACCCAGTTCGAGGTCAGCCAGGCGCGCGCCCTGCTGCCCGAGACCGAACGCCAGCTGGAAGCCCTGGACGAGACCCTGGCGCTGGATCGCAACCAGCTCGCCGCCCTGGCCGGCAAGGGCCCGGGCGCCGGCGCCCGCCTGCAGCGGCCGCGCCTGAGCCTGGGCGCGGCGCCACGCCTGCCTAGCGCCCTGCCCCTGGAATTGGTCGGCAAGCGTCCCGACGTGGTGGCGCGCCGCTGGCAGATCGCCGCCGCGGCCAAGGGCGTGGACGTCGCCCGCGCCAGCTTCTATCCCAACATCGACCTGGTGGCCAACGTCGGCCAGTTCCTGACCCTGGGCCGCCTCAGCGAGATGCTGACCCACGCCAAGACCGGCTCCTTCATCGGCCCCGCGTTCTCCCTGCCGATCTATGACGGCGGCGCCCTGCGCAGTCGTCTCGGCGCGGAATCGGCGGCCTACGACATGGCCGTCAGCGCCTACAACCAGACTCTGGTGGACGCCCTCAAGGACATCTCCGACGCGCTGATCAAGGCCGACTCGGCGGCCAGGCAGGCCACCCTCGCCGACCAGGCCAGCCAGGAAGCCCAGCGCACCTACGACATCGCCCGCGAGGCCTTTCGCCGCGGCCTGACCGACTACCTGCACGTGCTGGACGCCCAGACCCGGTTGTTCGCCCAGGAGCGGGTCACCGCCCAGGTGCATGCCCTGCGCCTGGCCGCCCAGGCCGCTGCCCTGGTCGCCCTCGGCGGCGGCGCGGACCTCGAACGCGGCCCGGGCGACCACGATCTGGTGCCGGCGCGCGTGGCCGTCGAGCGAGCCCCCCGGTGAGTGCCGGCACCACCGCCGGCGCGCCGCTGCGCCAGGCCCTCGGCGCCTGGGCGCGCAGCGACGGCAGCCTCTGGCTCTACCAGGCCAAGATGCTGCTCGCCGCCAGCCTGACCCTCTGGCTGGCCATGCGCCTGCAACTGCCGCACCCCAGTTCGGCGGTGATCACCGTGTTCATCGTCATGCAGCCGCAGAGCGGCCAGGTCCTGGCCAAGAGCTTCTACCGGGTCATGGGGACCCTGCTGGGACTGGCGGTGATGCTGGTGCTGATCGCCCTGTTCGCCCAAGAGCGAGTGCCCTTCCTGATCTTTCTGGCGCTGTGGATCGGCCTCTGCGTGGCCGGCTCGGCGCGCTACCGGGACTTTCGCAGCTATGCCTGCATGCTGGCAGGCTATACCGCCGCGCTGATCGGCATCCCTGCCGCGCTCAATGCCGACACCGCCTTCATGTCGGCGGTGATGCGGGTGCTGGCCATCACCCTGGGCGTGCTCTGCAGCGGCGCGGTGAGCGCGGCGGTCTTTCCGCAGACCAGCGCCACGGCCATGCGCGCGACCCTCTATCGGCGCATGGGCGGCTTCGCCGGACTGGCCGCCGACGTCCTGCGCGGGCGGCTCGACCGGCCCACCCTGGAAGCCGCGGGCGTGCGCCTGGCCGCCGAAGCGGTGGGGCTGGAAAGCCTGCGCAGCGCCTCGGCCTTCGAAGACCCGCACATGCGCATGCGCAGCGGCCGCCTGGCCCGGCTGAACGCCGAATTCATGGGCCTGACCACCCGCCTGCATGCCCTCAGCCGCCTGCTGATGCGCCTGCGCGAACGCGACGCCCAGCTGCCACTGACGGCCCTCGAACGCCTCTGGGCGCCGCTGCTGGAACTGTTCGAGGAATGGCGCGGCCAGGCGCTCACCGACCGCGCGGCCCTGACGGCGGCGGCGCGTCTGGAACAGCTGCACCAGGGGCTGCGGCCGCGCATTCGCGCCCTGCGCGCCGAGTTGCCGCCCTTGAGCGAAACCGACCGGCGCGACTTCGAGACCGCCGTGGAGCTGCTCTTTCGCTTCACCGGCGAATGGCACGGCTATCTGCAGACCCACGCTTCCCTGGCCGCGCCGCGGCACAGTCGCGAGCAGTGGAAGCCGCGCTTCGTGGCCAAGGCCAATGCCCTGGGCGCGGCGGTCACCGGTATCCGCAGCGCCTTTCTGGTGCTGGTGCTGGGCGCCTTCTGGATCGCCAGTGCCTATCCCAGCGGCGGCATGCTGGCGCTCAACGCCGCAGCCGTCTCGGCGCTGGCCTCGGCCTCGCCGGATCCCAAGCGCACCGCGCTGCAGATGGCCGTCGGCGCCAGTGGCGGCGTGGTGCTGGGCTTCTTCCTGACCTTCTTCGTCTTTCCCTGGATCACCGGCCTGCCGCTGCTGCTGCTGACCCTGGCGCCAGTGTTCATGCTCGGCACCTGGATCTCCCTGCGCCCGGGCTGGATGGGCTATGGCCTGGGTTGCCTGGTGTTCTTCTGCTTCACCTCGATTCCCGACAATCCGCCGGTCTACGACGCCTACGCCTTCATCAACAACGGCATCGCCGTGGTCCTGTCGATGGTGATCACCGCGGCGGTCTCTGCGGTGCTGCTGCCGCCCAACAGCCCCTGGCTGTGGCGCCGGCTGGAACGGGACCTGCGCCAACAGCTGGTGCGGGCGGTGAGCGCGCCGCTGCCGCACCTGGCACCGGCCTTCGAGGGCCAGACCCGCGATCTGCTCAACCAGGCCTATGGCGTCAGCGCCGGGCGCGGCGAGGCGCAGCGGCGCCTGATCGGCTGGGCCTTCGCGGTGCTGGAAATCGGCCATGCGGTGATCGAGTTGCGCCAGCTGCAGGCGCGCCTGCCGAACGCGCCACGCTATGCCGAGGGCAGCGCCTGGCGCCAGGCCATCCGGGTGCTCGGACGCGCCCTGGTGCGTCTCTTCCTCAAGCCCGGCGCGGAAAATCTGCGCCGGGCGCTGGCGGCGGTGGATGCGGCCCTGGCCGCCGTGACGGTCGTGACCGAACCGCCGGAACTGCCCTATGACGAGTCGCCGCTGCGCCAGGTGCAAAGCGACCTGCACTTCATCCGCAGCGCCCTGCTCGATCCCCAGGGGCCGCTGGCCCGCTATCTCGAGATCCCCCATGCCACGTGAAATCGCCTTCCACGGCCTCTACCTGCCCACCGTGACGGTGCTGTTCCTGGTCGCCGCCCTGCTCGCCTGGGCGCTGGACCGGGTGCTCGCCGCGGTCGGTCTCTATCACGTCGTCTGGCATCCGGCGCTGCTGCGCCTGGCCCTGTTCATCTGCCTCTACTGCGCCCTGGCGCTGTGCGTCTATCGCTAGGACTCCTACCATGATCCTCAAGAAACTCTTCGGCGTGCTCTTTACCCTGCTGGTGGTCTGCCTGGCGCTGATCCTCGGTCGGCTGCTCTGGGTGCACTACATGAACGATCCCTGGACCCGCGACGGCCGAGTGCGCGCGGAGGTCATCACCATTGCGCCCGACGTGGCGGGCCTGGTGACCGAGATCGCCGTGCGCGACAACCAGTGGGTCAACAAGGGCGACCTGCTGCTGCAGATCGATCCGGAACACTACGAGATCGCCGTGCATCAGGCCGAGGCCTCGGTCGCCGCGCGCAAGGCCACCCTGGCCATGCGTCAGCAGAACGCCCGCCGCCGCGCCGACATCGACAGCCTGGTGGTCTCCCGCGAGAATCGCGAAGACGCCAGCAGCGCGGCCCTGGCCGCCGAGGCCGATCTGCGCCAGGCCCAGGCCCAACTGGAATCGGCGCGCCTCAACCTCAAGCGCACCCGGGTGCTGGCCCCCGTGGATGGCTATGTCACCAACCTCTCGGTGTTCAAGGGCGACTATGCCGCCGCGGGCGCGCCCAAGCTGGCCGTCATCGATGCCCATTCGTTCTGGGTCTATGGCTACTTCGAAGAGACCAAGCTGCCCCATGTGCGGGTGGGTGCGGTGGCGGAGATGCGCCTGATGAGCGGCCAGACGCTGCAGGGCCACGTGGAAAGCATCGCCCGCGGTATCTATGACCGGGACAACCCCCAGAGTCGTGAACTCACCGCCGATGTGAATCCCACCTTCAACTGGGTACGCCTGGCCCAGCGGGTGCCGGTGCGCATCGCCCTGGACCCGCTGCCCGAGGGCCTGCTGCTGGCGGCAGGCACCACCTGTACCGTGGTCCTGGAAGACGCTCGCGGCGAACGTTCCTGGTGGGACGCCTTCTGGCAGGGTTGAGTCCTGCCGAACGTCCGACTTTTGCCTCTCCCAAACGACAACACCCCTGACGTCGGCGGGTTTCGCTAGAGACGAAACCGGTCGAATTCAGGGGTGTGGTCGTAACCAGCCCAGTCCGCCGCGAGTGCGAAAGTACTCCCTGTACTCTTGGAACCCTCCCCTACTGCAGAGCGTCCCGACCATGTGGCCCTTGCGTCTCGGATCAGGAGACGACTTAGAGGTTGTCCATTGAATCGGCTTAAAGCTGCAATCCGATGACAGAGCCTCAGCAGCCGGTCATCACGACCGACTGCCTGTCTTGCTCACGGACCGAGCGTCAGGGACGACGGCGACCCATGAAGAACGACACCACGAACAGCACCAGGAACAGCACGAACAGGATCTTGGCGATACTGGTGGCGGTACCGGCGATGCCACCGAAACCCAGGACGCCTGCGATGATCGCGATGATCAGGAAAGTGATAGCCCAGCTCAGCATGGTGTTTCTCCTATGTATTGCAAGTGCACTCAGCGGACGACAGCACCTGTCCAGCGAGCAGTGGTTTTATTAGCGAAATCCTGGGTATCCAGACTCGCCATCCGTGGTTCCACATCGGTCAGATCGAGATCCAGACCGTTGAGGTTGTGCGTCTGATTGAGCGCACGACCCATCATCAAAGCACTGAGCAACATCCCGAGTACGACCACCGCTGCAACGAACAGCACGATCATCAGCAGCATCAACATCATGGTCATGACCTCAGAATACCCAGCGGGTCTGCTTCACCAGACGGTCACCGTTGGACTGTGCCGGGATGGCTTTGAGTTCCCCACGGCCTTGACTTGCCAGCGGCTTGGCTGCGGGCACCATGGCCTGGGCAGCAATGCGGGTGGATGCGATGAGTGCCTGTTCGCGGCTGACGTCGTGGCCCTGGGGGGCGGCGACGGCGGCGCTGGCGAAGCAAGCGAAGAGCGCAGTACCTACCAAGTGCTTGCGAAGGGTCTGGCTGATCATCGGGTATCTCCTGCAATCCGTTGGCCCTGAGGCCGGCTTGCCAAGGAGATTGCAGACTGCGTGCCAGCTTTTCGAAAACTATTTTTTCCTTTAAAAACAACAACTTATGCTTTTTGGCGGAGGCGCCTGCACTTGCACCTTGCAAGGTGCAACGCCTGAACCATTGCGTTTTGCATGATGGCCAGGGGCTGATCTGGAGGCACCGGGCCAGTCCGCTCGACCGCGCAACGGGGAAAGGGAGCCCGAAACCTTCCATTGCCCACCAAAAAATCTGCTTTTTGCCACTTTCTCCCCGGCGGGTTGCGATCTGCACGATGCCCGTGACGGCCTGCCCGGATTGCCCGATGGTCCTGCGGATTGCAACTTGCACGATGTATGATGGACTAACTGCCAGCTCTGTCCTTTAGCGCGTTTCGGCCCCTGCGGCCTGGAGTTCTCCCGTCATGGAACAAACCAGCGGTCGTATCCTTCTTGTGGATGACGAAGCCGCCATCCTGCGGACCTTTCGTTTCTGCCTGGAAGACGCCGGCTACAGCGTGGCCACGGCCAACAGCGCGGCCCAGGCCGAGGCCCTGCTCCTGCGCCAGGTCTACGACCTCTGCTTTCTCGACCTGCGCCTGGGCGCGGACAACGGTCTGGACGTGCTGCAGCAGATGCGCATCCAGGCGCCCTGGATGCGGGTGGTGATCGTCACCGCCCACTCGGCCATCGACACCGCGGTGGACGCCATGCAGGCCGGCGCCGCCGACTACCTGGTGAAGCCCTGCAGTCCCGATCAGCTGCGCATGGCGGCGGCCAAGCAGCTAGAATTCCGCCAGCTCTCGGCGCGCCTGGAGGCCCTCGAGGGCGAGGTACGCAAGTCCAGCGCCGGTCTCGATTCGCGCAGCCCGGCGATGATGAGCATCCTGGAGACCGCCCGACAGGTCGCCACCACCGATGCCAACGTGCTGATCCTCGGCGAGTCCGGTTCCGGCAAGGGCGAACTGGCCCGCGCCATCCACGCCTGGAGTCGCCGCGCCAAGAAGACCTTCGTCACCATCAACTGCCCGTCGCTGTCCGCCGATCTGATGGAAAGCGAGATGTTCGGCCATACCCGCGGCGCCTTCACCGGGGCCAGCGAGAGCACCCTCGGCCGGGTCAGCCAGGCCGACGGCGGCACCCTCTTCCTCGACGAGATCGGCGACTTCCCCCTGGCCCTGCAGCCCAAGCTCTTGCGCTTCATCCAGGACAAGGAATACGAGCGCGTCGGCGATCCGGTGACCCGTCGCGCTGACGTGCGCATCCTCGCCGCCACCAACCGCAACCTGGAACAGATGGTGGCGGAAAACGAATTCCGCGAAGACCTGCTTTATCGCCTCAACGTCATCGTGCTCAACCTGCCGCCGCTGCGCGAGCGCAAGGAAGACATCGTCGATCTGGCCGAGCGCTTTCTCGCCCGCTTCGTCAAGGACTACAACAGACCCGCCCACGGCTTCAGCGAGGCGGCCCTGGAGGCCCTGCGCAACTATGGCTGGCCGGGCAACGTCCGCGAGCTGCGCAACGTCATCGAGCGGGCGAGCATCATCTGCGGCCAGGACCTGGTGGATGTCAACCACCTGGGCCTGGGTGACAGCCCGGCCAGCAGCGGCGCCGCCAGCGCACCGCGGGTCGGCGAGGCGCTGAGTCTGGAAGCCCTGGAGCGCGCCCACATCGCCGCGGTGATGGCCACCAGCGAGACCCTCGACCAGGCCGCCAAGACGCTGGGCATCGACGCCTCCACGCTCTATCGAAAACGCAAGCAGTACGGGCTATGAAGCTGCCGATCAAGTTGCACACCCGCCTCTTTCTCAGCATCTCCGCTCTGATCGCCGTGGCCCTCATCGGGCTGCTGGTGGGCCTGGTCAGCGTCCTGCACCTGGCCCGCGAGCAGAGCGTCCAGACCCGCAGCAACCTGGACTTCATCAACCTGACGCTGAACATGCGCCAGGAGTTGAGCAACAGCCTGTTCCAGATGCTCGACGGTGCCCCGGATCCCCAGGTTCTGGTCGCTGCCCAGCAGCGCTTCGAACAGAATCTGCAAATGGTCCAGGGCGAGATGCACAAGCCCGAGCAACTGGCGGTACTGGAAGACGTCAAGCGCCGCTACGAGCGCTTCGCCGACTATCTGCGCTCCCCACCCGGCGGCTACAACCAGTTGCGCGCCGATCCGGATTTCCAGCAGACCCTCGACGCCCTGCGCAATCGTATCTACGACCTGCAAAAGAGCTATGTGGTGACCCTGGAGCGCATGCAGGACGAGGCCCATGACCGGGCGGTGATCATCGCCCTGCTGCTGGCGCTGATCGGCGTGGCCATCCTGGTCACCGGGGTGGTCACCGCCAACGGCATCGCCCGGCGCTTCACCGGGCCCATCGACGGCCTGGCCAAGGCCGCCGAGCGCATCAGCCAGGGCAACTTCGACGTCCAGCTGCCCACCTCGCAGATCGCCGAGTTCACCCTGCTCAGCCGCCGCTTCGGCAACATGGCCCAGGCCCTGCACCGCCTCAGCCAGACCAATGTCGAGGCCCTAGTGGCCGGCCAGCGGCGCCTGCAGGCCGTGCTCGACAGTATCGACTACGGCCTGGTGATCCTCGATCCCCAGGGCAACATCGAGCACGCCAACCCGGTGGCCTGCCGCCAGCTGGGCTGGAACGAGAATCACCTGGGCGAATCCCTGATCGCCGCCCTGGAACGGCCGGAAATCGAGACCAGCGTGCAACGGGTGCTGGCCGGCGGCGCCCTGGACGCGGCGCCCGAAGACCTGGAGATCCGCGTCGACGACGAGGTGCGGCTGCTGGCCTGGAGTCTGACCCCGGTCAACCACGCCGACGGCCGCAGCGTGGGTGCGCTGATGGTGCTGCGCGATGTCACCGAGCAGCGCGCCTTCGATCGGGTGCGCAACGAATTCGTCCTGCGCGCCTCCCACGAATTGCGCACCCCGGTCACCGGCATGCACATGGCCTTCGGTCTGCTGCGCGAACGCCTCAAGGTGGCGCCGGAATCCCGCGAGGCCTTTCTGCTGCAGACGGTGGACGAGGAGACCCATCGCCTGGTGCAGCTGATCAACGACCTGCTGGACTATTCGCGCCACCAGAGCGGTCTGCAGCGTCCGGAAAAGCTGCCGAGCGAGATCGGCGACCTGCTGGAAGAAGCCCGCGCCCGCCATGCCGACGAGGCCCGCGAGCGCGATGTCGAGCTGGCCGTCGAGTTGCTGCATACGCCGCTGCCACGGGTCAGCCTGGACCCCAAGCAACTGGCCCGGGTGTTCGATAACCTGCTGAGCAATGCTCTGCGCCATACCCCGGCCGGCGGCCGCATCGTCATCCAGGCCATGCGCCAGAACGAGCAGCTGCTGATGGCGGTGCAGGACAACGGCGAGGGCATCGCCTACGCCCAGCAGGGCCGGGTGTTCGAACCCTTCGTGCAGATCGGCAGCCAGAAGGGCGGCGCCGGCCTGGGCCTGGCCCTGTGCAAGGAAATCATCCGCCAGCACGGCGGCCGCATCGGCGTGGTCTCCCGCCCCGGCCAGGGCACCCAGATCTTCATGACCCTGCCGACCTGAGTCATCCCGGGCTGCTCTTACGGGCAGCACCGCGCTAGTCGACCCCGCTCCTGCCGGGACGAATGCAGCCAACCGCCTGCTCGGACAGCCCCCTCTCCCTCGGGGAGAGGGTTGGGGTGAGGGCAGCACTTCGTCACGATGCCCTAGTGGAAAAGGCTGCGCCGTTTTCCACGCTACGGTGGCCCGTAGGTTGGGTTGAGCGTAGCGAAGCCTGACGGTGCCTCAGCGCTTGCCAACGTTGGGCTTCGACGATAGAGCCGTCTCAACCCAACCTACGGGCTAGCCCCCTCTCCCTCGGGGAGAGGGTTGGGGTGAGGGCGCCCCTCGCCACGGTGTCCCATTGGAAAAGGCTACGGGGCTGATCCCGCCAAATCGCGGCCATGCCGGTGCGCCGTAGCGACCGCTCCTACAGGAGCCGGACATCCTGTAGGAGCGGCCCATGGCCGCGATCAGCAAAACACCGGAATCCTACCGCAGCGTCCGCGCCAGCGCCTGGCGCCAGCCGGCATAGAGTTCCGGTACCGCGTTGGCGCGGGGTTCGTAGCGGCGACGTGGCCGTTCGAGATCGGCCAGGGCCGCGGCGTCCTGCCACCAGCCCAGGGCGTGGCCGGCCAGGTGGGCGGCGCCCAGGGCCGAGACCTCCGGCGACAGGCTGCAGATCACCGGGCGCTGCAGGAGATCGGCCTGGAATTGCAGTAGCCATTCGTTGCGCGTGGCGCCGCCGTCCACCCAGAGTTCGTCCAGGGCCGTCGGGCTGTCTTGCTGCATGGCGTCGAAGACATCGCGAATCTGGTAGGCGATGGCCTCCAGCGCCGCACGCATCAGGTGCGCCCGTCCGCAATTCTCGCTGAGACCGCAGAACAGCCCCCGCGCCTCGGCGCGCCAATGCGGCGCACCGAGCCCCCCGAGTGCCGGGACGAAGTAGACGCCGCCGTTGTCCGGTAGCGCCGCGGCTTCGGCGGCCAGGGCCTCCAGCTCTCCGGCGCAGCCCAGCAGCCGCGCCGTCCAGCCCACGGCGGCGCCGGTGTGGACGATGTTGCCTTCCAGGGCAAAGGTCGGCGTATCTCCCAGGCGCCAGGCCAGGGTGGTGGCCAGGCCATGGGCGGAGACCACGGGTTCAGCAATGGGTGTCATCAATGAGGAGCCGGTGCCCAGGGTAGCCTTGACCTTGCCCGGGACGAAACCGCCCTGGCCGAACAGCGCCGCATGGGAATCGCCGATCATCGCCAGGATCGGCAGACCGGCCGGCAGCGGACCCTGGGCGCGGGTCTCGCCGAAACAGCCGGCACTGGGACGGATCTCTGGCAGGGCCGCCCGGGGAATCCCGAACAGACTCAGCAGCTGCGGATCCCAGTCACCGCCGCGCAGATCGAGCAACTGGGTACGGGCGGCGTTGGCCGCGTCGATGAGAAAGCTCGCGCCACCGCTGAGTTGCCAGAGCAGCCAGCTGTCCACGGTGCCCAGGCAGATCTCGCCAGCGGCGGCGCGGGCCGGGCCGTCGGGAATCTGGTCGAGCAGCCAGCGCCATTTGCCGGCGGAAAACATCGGATCCAGCGCCAGGCCGCTGCGCTCGCGGATCAGCTCGCCGTGGCCGGTGGCGTGCAAGGCTTCGCACTGCGGCTGGGATCTCTTGCACTGCCAGCTCACCAGGGGGCCGAGCAACTGGCCGCTGCCGCGCTCCCAGGCCAGGGCGGATTCGCGCTGGTTGCTGATGGCGATGGCCGCCAGGGAGGCGTCCGTCTGGGCCAGGCAGTCGCCGATGGCGCCCTGCAGGGCCTGCCAGATGGCCAGGGGATCCTGCTCGGCATAGCCCGCCTGGGGATGCTGGACGGTCAGCGGCCGGGAACCGCGGGCCACGACCCGACCGGCGCGATCCACCAGGATCGCCTTGGCATTGGTGGTGCCCTCGTCGAGGGCGAGGATCAGCGGTTCGGCGGCCATGGCGGCTCCTTGTTCTTATCGGTTCACTACGCCAGAGCTCAGCGCAGGCGCTGCACCGCGGCGACGATCCCGGCGGCATCGATGCCGTGCTTGGCGCGGGTCGGCCCCCGGCCACCGGCGGCAGCATACTCGCCGTCGGCGATGCCCAGGCGGATCAGCGGCACGCCCAGCGCGGCCTCGGCCATGACCTCGGCGACCAGGCTGCCCACCCCGCCGTTGGCGTTGTGCTCTTCCACCGTGACCACCCCGCCGCGAGCCGCGCAGAGGGCTTCGAGCAAGGCCTCGCGCTGCAGCGGCCGGATCGACGACAGGTTGATCACCTGGGCGCTGATGCCCTGCTCGGCCAACAAGCATGCGGCGTCCACCGCCTCGTGGACCACCGAGCCCAGGGCCACCAGGCTGACGTCATGACCCTGGCGCAGCACGTCGACCTGGCCGGGCACGAAGCGATAGTCGGGCCCGTGCAGATCGGGCAGTGCCTTGCCGTCCAGGCGGATATAGACCGGACCGTCATGGGCCAGGGCGTGCTCGACGATCTGCCGGCACTCGGCGCCATCGGCCGGGGCATAGATTTCCACGTGGCCGAAGCCGCGCATCACGGCGATGTCGTCGAGGCTGTGGTGGGTGCTGGCCAGGGGACCGTAGCTGGCCCCGGCGTTGAGGCCGAACATCTTGACGTTGGACCTGTTGTAGCAGACGTCCACCTTGACCTGTTCGTTGGCGCGGGAGATCAGGAAGGGCGCGGCGTTGCAGGTCACCGCCACCTTGCCGGCCAGGCCCAGGCCGGCGGCCACCCCGACCAGGGTCTGTTCGGCGATGCCGACATTGACCAGGCGCTCCGGGAAGCGTTTGACGAAGGGGCCGATCTTGGCCGTGGAGGTGGAATCGCTCACCACCGGCACCAGGTCGACGCCGGCGTTCACCGCGGCGATGAAGGCCTCGACCATGACGCTGGCGAGATGGGCTTCGCCCGGGGTCTGGGTATCAGTGGCCATGGTCGAGCTCCTCCAGAGCAGCGGCGATCTCGTCGCCCTTGGGCACCCGGTGGTGCCATTCGGGTTTGCCTTCGATGAAGGAAACCCCCTTGCCTTTGACGGTGTTGGCGATCAGCACCTGGGGCTGGCCGCGGTGTTCGCGCAGGGCTTCCAGGGTCTCCACCAGCTGGGCCACGTCGTTGCCGTCGCACTCGACCACATGGAAGCCGAAGGCGCGCCATTTCTCGGCCAGGGGCTCCAGCGGCAGGATCTCCGCGGTGGGGCCGGCCAGTTGCAGGCGGTTGTGGTCGACGATCACCGTGAGGTTGTCCAGCCGGTACTTGGCGGCCGTCAGCGCCGACTCCCAGTTGGAGCCCTCGCCCAGTTCGCCGTCACCGGTCAGCACATAGACGCGGCGCGGACTGCCATCGCGTTGCGCGGCCAGGGCGATCCCGGTGGCCACGGGCAGGCCGTGGCCAAGGGCGCCGGTGTTGAGTTCGATGCCGGGGGTCTTCTGCCGCACCGGGTGGCCCGGCAGGTGGGAGTCGAAGTGCTGGTAGGTGTCGAGCCATTCCGGCGGAAAGTAGCCGGCTTCGGCCAGGCAGCAGTAAAGACCGCCGACGCCGTGGCCCTTGCTCTGGATGTAGATGTCGCGCCGGGGATCGGCGAGGCGTTCCGGGGCGACGTCGAGCAGGCGGAAGTAGAGGGTGGCGAGGATGTCGGTCTCCGACAGATCCGCCCCGGTGTGGCCGCCGGCAGGCGAGCCGGCATTGAGCTGGATGACGCGCCGGCGGATCAGCCGGGCCTTTTCGCGAATCTGCGCGACGTCGTACTGGAACGGATTCATCAGGCGACCCCCTCGGGTATCCGAAGCTGCAATGGAGCAGACGCCTGCCGAGGTTTCAGTGGGCGTCTTATGAATATTTATTCGTCACTGAAAATATATTTATCATTTAGACCTCAATCCGGAAGGCCGTCAATAGCCATGAAGGGCCATCGGCGACCGGGTGTACGGGTAGAATGTGGGCCAGAATGCGGGATTGCCGAGGCCGTCGCGTTCGGCATGCGGCGATGAAAAGGCGCTTGACTTCCATCCGGAACAGGCGGAGTCTGAATTAAAAATCAGGCACGCATAAATATTCAGGCGAGCCGAACACAAGAACAATAACCTCAGGAGAAGTGCGTGGACGCCAAAGCCCCGACCGCCTCGCCACCCGCCAAGCCCCTCGCCCGCCTGGCCCTGCGCCTGCCGCGCAACGTCGGCGGTCCGCTGATCGGCCTGGCGCTGCTGATCGCCGTGTTCTCCTTTGCCTCGGAGTATTTCTTCTCCGTGCGCAACGCCCTCAACATCCTCGACCAGGTGACCGTGCTCGGCATCCTGGCCATCGGCATGACCCTGGTCATCGTCATCGGCGGCATCGACCTGTCGGTGGGCTCGGTACTGGCCTTTTCCATGATGCTGCTGGGCTGGCTCTATCAGGACATCGGCTGGCCGCTGGGTCTGGCGATTCCCGCCGCCATCCTCGGCGGCCTGGTCTGCGGCCTGGTCTCGGGCCTGCTCATCGCCCGCGCCCGGCTGCCCGCCTTCATCGCCACCCTGACCATGATGTCGGTGGCCCGCGGCCTGGCCAACATCCTCACCGACGGTCGCCAGATCGTCGGCTTTCCGGACTGGTTCACCAGCCTGGCCACGGTGCGACACTTCGGCTTCCTCTCGGTCACCGTCGGGCTGTTCCTGCTGATGCTGCTGGTGGCCTGGGTGTTCCTGCGCTTTCGCGCCGGTGGCCGCAACCTCTATGCCATGGGCGGTAGCGCCGAGGTGGCGCGGTTGTCGGGCATCAAGGTGCGCACCATCACCATCTGGATCTATGCCCTGAGCGGCGCCCTGGCGGGCCTGGCCGCGGTGGCCATGGCGGCGCGGCTGGATTCGTCCCAGCCCAGCGCCGGCCTGTCCATGGAGCTGGATGCCATCGCCGCAGTGGTGATCGGCGGCGCCAGCCTCAGCGGCGGCGTCGGCAGCGTCGGTGGCACCCTGGTGGGGGTGCTGATCATCGGCGTGCTGCGCAACGGCCTGAATCTGCTGGGGGTCTCGCCCTTCGTGCAGCAGGTGATCATCGGCATCGTCATCGCCCTGGCCGTCACCCTGGACACCCTGCGCCGCCGTAACGGGCAGCGCTAGTCAGATCGGTTTCGTCTCGTCACCGCAGTACAACAATAACAACGGAGTGCCATCCATGCTGACCCCCAAGAAGCTGTTGCTCAGTACCCTGTTCGCCGCCATCACCTGCACCGGCGCCCTCAATGCCCAGGCCAAGGAACTCACCGTGGGCCTGGCCGTGGCCAACCTGCAGGCCGACTTCTTCAACCAGATCAAGCAGGCCGTCGAGGCCGAGGGCAAGGCCAAGGGCATCAAGGTGATCACCGTGGACGCCCAGGGCAACTCGGCGACCCAGGTCAACCAGATCCAGGACCTGATCACCCGCCAGGTCGACGCCCTGATCTACATCCCGGCCGGCGCCACCGCCGCCGGTGTCCCGGTCAAGGCGGCCAAGGCCGCCGGCATCCCGGTGGTGGCGGTGGACCGCAACGCCCCCGACGCCCCGGGTGACACCTTCATCGCCAGCGACAGCGTCGCCGCCGCCCGCACCCTGGCCGAATACGTCGGCAAGGTCACCAACGGCAAGGGCCGCGTCGCCATCCTCCAGGGTCAGATCGGCACCACGCCGGAAAACGATCGCGCCAAGGGCTTCGCCGAAGGCCTGGCCAAGTTTCCCGAGCTGAAGGTGGTTGCCCAGCAGCCCGCCGAGTGGGCCCAGGACAAGGGCTTCGCCGTGGCCCAGGACATGCTCCAGCGCGATCCCAACATCAGCGTCTTCTTCGGCCGTGCCGACGCCATGGCCCTGGGCGCGGCCCAGGCGGTCAAGGTGGCCAACCTCGACCATCCGGTGACCATCGTCGGCTTCGACGGCGACGTGGCCGGTCTCAAGGCCGTGGCCGCCGGCACCCTGTCCGCCACCATGACCCAGCAGACCCGCAAGATGGGGCGCATGGCCCTGGAATCGGCGGTGGCGCTCAAGGAGGGCAAGCAGGTGCCCAAGGAGCAGCTGCAGGAGGCGATCCTGACCACCAAGGATAACGTCGCCCCCTTCATCGAGAACCACCCGTAACCACGATCTGCTGCGCGTCGGCCAACCTGCGTTGAATACAACCTGGATCGCCAGCCCGGTCGGACTGCTCATTTACCACTCGTAAACTTGAGCGCAAGCCCGGTCCGCGTCCTCAGCTGTATTCGCTTTGGTTGGCTCTAGCTCGCGAGATCGTGTTGGCTCCTGCCCAAGGTGCCTCCCTAGGGAGGCACCGTTTCAGCTCCCCCCTTCGGAGGCTCCATGTCCGCCGTCATGCCCCTGGAACAGCCCGCGGCCCTCAGCCTGAGAAACATCGGCAAGAAATACGCCGGCATCGAGGTCCTGAGCGGCGTGGACGTCGACATCCAGCCCGGCGAGGTCCTGGCCCTGCTCGGCGAGAACGGCGCCGGCAAGTCCACGCTGTCGTCGATCATCGCCGGCCTGGTGCCGCCCGAAGCGGGCGGGCGCATGACCTGGCTGGGTCGCGACTATGCCCCGGACTCCCCCGGCGCCGCCCTGGCCGCCGGCATCGGCCTGATCCACCAGGAGATCCGCCTGCTGCCGGAACTGACCATCGCCGAGAACATGTTCGTCGGTCGCCTGCCCATGCGCGGTGGCCGCATCGATCGCGCCTTCATGGAAACCGAGGCCCAGCGCCAGCTGGATCGCCTGGGGCTGAAGGTACCCGCCACGCGCACCGTGGCCGGTCTCAGCGTGGCCGCCCAGCAACTGGTGGAGATCGCCAAGGCGCTGACCCTCAAGGCGCGCCTGCTGATCCTCGACGAACCTACCGCGGCCCTGGGCGGCGAAGAGACCGAGTTGCTGTTCGCCCAGGTCGAGCGACTCAAGGCCGAGGGCGTCTCCTTCATCTACATCAGCCATCGCCTGGAAGAGATCGCGCGCATCGCCGACCGGGTGCTGGTGCTGCGCGACGGCCGCCAGATCGCCCTGCACGCCACCGCCCAGGTGCCGGTGCGGCAACTGGTGGAAGAGATGGTCGGCCGCAGCGTGGAGCGCATCTTCCCGGCCATGGCCGCGCCCGCTGCTCGCGAGGTGCTGCGGGTGAAGGGCCTGAGCTGCCGCGAGATGCCACTCAAACACATCGATTTCAGCGTGCGCGCGGGCGAGGTCTTTGGCGTGGCCGGGGTGGTCGGCGCCGGGCGTACCGAGCTGGTCCGCGCCATCGCCGGCGCGGCCGAGCAGGTCACCGGCGAGCTGGTGCTGGAAGGCCAGGCCTGTCGCTTCGCCAGTCCCTACGACGCCATCCATGCCGGCATCGTGCTGGTGCCCGAGGATCGCAAGCAGCAGGGCGTGGTGGTCGATCACGCCATCGAGGAAAACCTCATCTATGGCAACACCGACCTGCTCGCCGGTGGCGGCTGGGTCTCGCCCGGCGGCCTGCGCGCCTTCGCCCGCAAGGCGGTGGCGCGGCTCGGCGTCAAGGGCCAGCCGGAGCAGGCCATCGCCGCCCTGTCCGGCGGCAACCAGCAGAAGGTGATCATCGCCAAGTGGCTGGCGCGCAATCCCAAGGTCTTCATCCTCGACGAGCCCACCCGCGGCATCGACGTCGGCGCCCGCGCCGCCATCTACCAGGTGATCGCCGAACTGGCGGCCACCGGCATGGCGGTGATCGTGGTCAGCTCGGACCTCGACGAGGTCCTCGGCCTGTCGCATCGGGTCATGGTGATGAGCCGTGGCCAGCAGATGGGCATTCTCGAACGTGAACAGGCCACTCCGGTGGCCGTGATGGAACTGGCGACCGCCTGACTAGGAGTTTTCCCATGCGTCTCTTCGATCTCGGCGGCCAGACCGCCTTCGTCACCGGTGCCGGCAGCGGCATCGGCCAGGCCATCGCCGTCGGACTGGCCGAGGCCGGCGCCCAGGTGGCCTGCTTCGACCTGCCGGGCAGCCGCGACCTCGCCGGTACCGTCGCGCGGATCCAGGCCCATGGCCGCCGCGCCCTGGCCCTGGAAGGGTCGGTGACCAGCGCCGCCGACCTGGAAGCCGCCGTGGCCCGTACCGAGGCCGAACTCGGCCCCCTGAGTCTCGCGGTCAACAGCGCCGGCATCGCCAACGCCCAGCCGGCCGAGGAGCTGGAACTAGAGCGCTGGCAGCGCATGCTCGACATCAACCTCACCGGGGTGATGCTCAGTTGCCAGGCCCAGGCGCGGGTCATGCTGCCGCGCGGCAAGGGCGCCATCGTCAACATCGCCTCCATGTCCGGCAGCATCGTCAACCGCGGCCTCCTGCAGGCCCACTACAACACCTCCAAGGCCGGGGTCATCCACCTGACCAAGAGCCTGGCGATGGAGTGGGCCGAGCGCGGCATCCGCGTCAACTGCATCAGCCCCGGCTACACCGCCACGCCGATGAACACCCGTCCCGAGGTGGCCGACCAGGTCAAGATCTTCGAGCAGACCACCCCGCTGGGCCGCATGGCCGAGGTGGAGGAAATGGTCGGTCCGGCGATCTTCCTCTGCAGCCCGGCCGCATCCTTTTGTACCGGGGTGGATCTCATCGTCGATGGCGGCTT
This sequence comes from Pseudomonas sp. RIT411, assembly GCF_003057735.2. NCBI lineage: Bacteria > Pseudomonadati > Pseudomonadota > Gammaproteobacteria > Pseudomonadales > Pseudomonadaceae > Pseudomonas > Pseudomonas sp. RIT411. The sequence goes on along the minus strand of NZ_QBIZ02000004.1, from coordinate 232,825 downwards.
CGTCTGCTGGTAACAACCCGCTGGCGATCACGCACGCCGGGTCGCCAACCGCTCTAGGAGGTTTCACGTGGAACGTCGCTTCGCAGGTCAAACCGTGGTCATCACCGGCGGTTGCCGGGGCATCGGCGAGGGTATCGCCGAGCGCTTCGGGCGTGAGGGCGCCAACCTGGTGCTGGTCTCCAACGCCGAACGGGTGCACGACACCGCCGCGCGGCTGGCCGCCGAGACCGGGGCCGAGGTGCTGCCGCTGGTGGTGGACATCACCGACGAGGCGGCGGTGGCCGACCTCTATGCCCAGGCCGAGTCGCGCTTCGGCCGGGTCGACGTCTCGGTGCAGAACGCCGGGATCATCACCATCGATGCCTTCGACCGCATGCCGCGCGAGGACTTCGACCGCATCCTGCAGGTCAACACCACCGGCGTCTGGCTGTGCTGCCGCGAGGCGGCCAGGCGCATGGTCGCCGCCGGGCGTGGCGGACGCCTGATCAACACCAGCTCCGGCCAGGGGCGCCAGGGCTTCATCTACACGCCCCACTATGCGGCGAGCAAGATGGGCGTCATCGGCATCACCCAGAGCCTGGCCCACGAACTGGCGCGCCACGGCATCACGGTCAACGCCTTCTGCCCCGGCATCATCGAAAGCGAGATGTGGGACTACAACGACCGCGTCTGGGGCGAGATCCTTTCCACCCCGGAAAAGCGTTATGGCCAGGGCGAACTGATGCAGGAATGGGTCGGCAACATCCCCATGAAGCGCGCCGGCACCCCGGCCGATGTGGCCGGCCTGGTGGCCTTCCTCGCCTCGGCGGACGCCGCCTACATCACCGGCCAGGCGATCAATGTGGACGGTGGCCTGATCATGTCCTGATCGACCCCCGGGGACGCCAGGCCGCAAAAGCCTTGGCGTCCAGCGGGAGGCTGAGGGAAAATAGCGGGAAAATGCGCCTTTCTAACAGCCAAGTGCCTGCTTTTTGAGGGTTCGTCACGGCCGCCCGGCCCGGCAGCCCTGGGTGCAACCTAGCCGCCGGTACCGGAAATCTGGATGAGTAATCTCGAAGAACAACGCCTGCTGACCAAGATCGCCTCCCTCTACTACGAAGAAGGGCTCAAGCAGTCGCAGATCTCCGAACAGCTCGACCTGTCGCAATCCTTTGTCAGCCGTGCCCTGAGCCGAGCGCTCAAGGAAGGCATCGTGCGCATCTCGGTGCAGCGCCCGCGCAACTTCCACCTGGAGCTGGAGCGTCAGCTGCAACAGCGCTACGGCATCCGCCAGGCGATCGTGGTGGAGCCCACCGGTGACGACGAAGAGGCCATCAAGCAGGCCATCGGCTCGGCCGCCGCCCACTACCTGGAAACCAGCGTCACCGAAAAGGACCACATCGGCATCTCCTCCTGGAGCTCCACCATCCGTGCCATGGTCGGTCACATGCACCGCGGCAGCAGTCGTCAGGGCGCGACCGAGGTGGTGCAGCTGCTCGGCGGGGTCGGCAACAAGGGCGCCTTCGAGGCCACCCTGCTGACCCAGCAACTGGCCAATCTGCTGGGTTGCCCGGCCTATCTGCTGCCGTCCCAGAGCATCGAGCAGTCGCCGGAAAGTCGCCAGCGCATCCTGCAGCTGGACGAGGTGCGCGAGGTCACCGAACGCTTCGCCCGGCTCACCGTGGCCCTGGTTGGCATCGGCGAGCTGGAGCCGTCGCAGCTCCTGCGCAACAGCGGCAACTATCACGGCGAGGCCATGCTGGAAGTGCTCGCCGCCCGCGGCGCGGTGGGCGACATCTGCCTGAGGTACTTCGACGCCCAAGGCCGACCGGTACTGGACGACAGTGAAGAGACCGTGGTCGCGGTGGACCTGCCGCAACTGCTGAAGATCGACCGCGTGGTGGGTCTGGCCGGGGGCCTGCGCAAGGTCAATGCCATCCGCGGCGCGCTGCAGGGCGGTTATCTGGATGTCCTGGTGGTTGATCTGCGCACTGCCCTGGCGCTGGTCCCCTGATCCACGCAAGCGGCTGCCAGAACCGGGCCGGAAAACGCGATTTGCTGCCAAACGGCCCACCCGGCACGGAAATCTTTGGCAACATTCGGCAAGGACTGATCCGTAAGCTGTAGGACGACTGTTCTCTGGATAGCGTCCCATGCCCTCAGCGTCTTCGGCTTCGGCCACTGCCCTGCCCGCCTCCCAGCGGGCCGCCGCCCTCTCGGCGCGTCTCGATCGCCTGCCGGCCACCCGCAGCCTGTGGCGCCTGGTGGCCCTGCTGTCCATCGGCGGTTTCTTCGAACTCTACGACCTGTTCCAGACCGCCTACATCAGCCCCGGGCTCCTGCGCGATGGCGTCTTCCAGACCGGCGCGGCCGGGGTGTTCGGGGTCTCCGATCAGGCCGCCTTCGCCGCGGCCACCTTTCTCGGCCTGTTCGTCGGCGCCAGCCTGCTCAGCCCCATCGCCGACCGCTTCGGCCGCCGGGCGATCTTTACCTGGGCACTGGTCGGCTACACCCTGGCGACCCTGGCCATGGGTCTGCAGACCACCGCCCTGGGGCTGATCGCCCTGCGCTTCGTGGTGGGCATCGGCCTGGGCCTGGAGCTGGTGACCATCGACGCCTATCTGTCGGAGCTGGTGCCCAAGGCCATGCGCACCTCGGCCTTCGCCTTTGCCTTCGCCCTCCAGTTCCTCTCGGTGCCGGCGGTGGCGCTGCTGTCCTGGTGGCTGGTGCCCCAGGCGCCGCTGGGCATTTCCGGCTGGCGCTGGGTGGTGCTGTCCAGTGCCGTCTTCGCCCTGTTCATCTGGTGGCTGCGCCAGCGCCTGCCCGAATCGCCGCGCTGGCTGGCGCAGCAGGGCCGGCTGGACGAAGCCGAACAGGGCGTGGAGCGCCTGGAAGCCGCCTGCCAGGCCGACAGCGGCCAGCCGCTGCCGCCACCCGCGGCGATCGTCGAAGAACGCGCCGTGAGCGCGCGCTTCGCGGCGCTGTGGCAACCGCCCTATCGGCGCCGGGTGATCATGCTGATCGTCTTCAACCTGTTCCAGGCCATCGGCTTCTTCGGCTTCGGCAACTGGCTGCCGGCATTGCTCTCCGGCCAGGGTGTGAGCCTGACCCACAGCCTGGGCTATGCCTTCGTCATCACCCTCGCCTATCCGCTGGGGCCGCTGCTGTTCGTGCGCATCGCCAACCGCTTCGAGAACAAGTGGCAGATCGTCGGCTCCGCCCTGGGGACGGTGGGCTTCGGCAGCCTGTTCGCCCTGCAGCAGGGCGCCCTCAGCCTGATCCTCTGTGGCGTCGGCATCACCTTCTGCAACGCCTGGCTGACCTTTGCCTTCCACTCCTACCAGGCGGAGCTGTTCCCCACCGCCATCCGCGCCCGGGCGGTGGGTTTCTGCTATTCCTTCAGCCGGTTGTCCACTGTATTCAGCAGCCTGCTGATCGGCACCCTGCTGGAGCGCCTGGGCACCCCGGGCGTGCTGGCCTTCATCGTCGCCAGCATGCTGATCGTGGTGCTGACCATCGGCCTGTTCGGCCCGCGCACCCGCAACCGGGCGCTGGAAGACATCGCCCGCTGAGGCAGGCCCGCGGTCAGAGGCGGAATTGCCGGACCGCGCCGTTCAGGTCGCCGGCCAGGCGCGCCAGGTCGGTGCTGGCGGCGGCGGTCTGCTCGGCCCCGGCGGCGTTCTGGGTGGAGAGGTCGCGGATGCTGGTGAGGTTGCGATCCACCTCGCGCGCCACCTGGGCCTGCTCCTCGGTGGCCGCGGAAATGCTCAGGTTGCGCTCGTTGATCTGCACGATGTGGCGAGCGATCTCGGCCAGCGCCTCGCCGGCGGCGGCGGCCACCGTCAGGCAGGCACCGGCCTGCTGATTGCTGGTGGCCATGGCGTCCACCGCCTTGCCGGCGCCGCCCTGGATGGCACCGATCATGTCTTCGATCTCGCCGGTGGACTGCTGGGTACGGGCCGCCAGGGCGCGCACCTCGTCGGCCACCACGGCAAAGCCACGCCCGGCATCCCCGGCGCGCGCCGCTTCGATGGCGGCGTTGAGCGCCAGCAGATTGGTCTGTTCGGCGATGCCGCGGATCACGTCGAGCACCCCGCTGATGCGCTGCACCTGGCCCGCCAGGCCGTCGATCTCACCGCTGCTGGAGGCCACCGCGCTGTGCAGGGCATGAATGGTGGCGAGGGTTTCCTCGACCCGGCGCTGGCCGAGATCGGCCGAGGTGCGCGAGTCCTGGGCGGCAGCGCTGGCAGCCGCGGCATTGCGCGCCACCTCCTCCACCGCGGCGGTCATCTGATTGACGGCGGTGGCCGCCTGGGCCAGCTCGTCGTTTTGCCGCTGGATGCCGCGCAGGCCGGTCTCGGTGACCGTCGACAGCTCTTCGGAGGTGGACGCCAGGGTGGTGGACGACAGGGTCAGCCGTTCCAGGGTGCCGCGCAGGTTGTCCTGCATTCGCGCCATGGCCGCCAGCAGCCGGCCGGGTTCGTCGCGCCCGTCGGGCTCGATCGTCCGGCTGAGATCGTTGGCAGCGATGCGCTCGGCCACCGCCAGGGCCTTTTCCAGCGGCCCGGTGAGGCTGCGGGTGAAGCGCCAGGCCAGCAGCAGGGTACCGGCCAGGGCCGCCACCATCACCGCCACGGTGATGGCGATGGCGTTGTGGTAGCTGGCCATGGAGGCGGCGGCCAGGCGCGTGACCTTGCCATCGACCACCCCGGCGAGTTCGTTGACGGTGGCGCTCAGGGCATTGCCGCTGTGGGCCATCTCGCCGTCCTGCCCGGCCAGCTTGAGCAACTCGGCGTCGTTCTGGTCGTCCAGCGCCTTGAGATAGCGATTCTGGTTGTTCAGGTAGGTGGCTAGCTGGCCGGTCATCCGGGTGTAGACCTCCCGCCCGGAGTCGGTGAGCAACAGGCCGTCGAACTGGCGCACATGCTGTTCCAGGCTGGCCTTGGCCGCGTCGATGGCCTTGTGCACCGCCTGGGTCTCGGCGTTGGAACTGGCCAGCATCAACCCCTGGTTCTGCATGCGCAGACTCAGCAGATCGGCGCGGATCTCGCCGATGGTCTGGACGCTGGGGATGACGTTGCCGACGATCTGCTCCTCGCTCTCCTTGATGACCCGATTCTGGCCCAGGGAAAACAGCCCCAGGCCGATCACCAGCAGAGCAAAGAAACCAAAGGCGACCAGGGCCCGCGGGGCGATGTTGAGGGAGCGTAGCTTCACCGGGAAGACCTCGAAAAATGATTAGCCCCCTCATGATCGGCCAAACGGCGCCAGGCTTTAGGGCTCGCCGGCGCAGGATGGACGAAATGCCGCCTAAACCTCCTCCGCCTCGTTTAACCGCGTCTGCGCCAGACGTTTCGCCCCGGCCACGTCGGCCTTGCCGGTTCCCAGTTTCGGCAGGCTGTCCACCGCCACCCAGGCCGAGGGCAGCAGCAGTCCGCCCACCCCCTGGGCCAGCAGGGTCTTCTCCACCGCCGCCGCGTCCAGGGCGCCGGTATGCAGCACCACGATGCGCTCGCCCTTTCGGGCATCCGGCAGATTGACCGCCTGCAGCTCGATCTCCGGATCGGCCACCGCCCTGGCCAGGGCCTGCTCCACGGCGCCCAGGCTGACCATCTCGCCGCCGATCTTGGCGAAGCGCGAATAGCGGTCGACGATGGTGAGAAAGCCGTCCTCGTCCAGCCGGCCCTGGTCGCCGGTCACGTACCAGCGCTCGCCGTCGATCTCGCGGATGGCCTTGGCGGTGCGCTCGGGATCGTTCAGGTAGCCCTGCATCAGTTGCGGCCCGCCGATCAGCACCATGCCGGCCTCGCCGGTGGGCAATTCGGCAAAGGTCTGGGGGTCGACGATCTTGAAGCCGGTCCCCGGCAGCGGCATACCCACGGTGCCGAGCTTGCCGCCGCGCTGCACCTGCAGGTAGCTGACGTCCAGGGCATCGGGCAGGTTGACCGAGGCCACCGGGGCGGTCTCGGTGGCGCCGTAGCCCTCGTAGATGTCCTGGTTGAACTTGAGCTTGAAGGCCTCGCGCACCGCCGGATCCAGGCGTTCGGCGCCGGCCACCACGATGCGCAGGCTCTCCAGCATCAGCGGATGCACCTTGGTGTTGCGCACGAACAGCCGCAGGAAGGTCGAGGTGCCGCAGAGCACCGTGGCGCGATGGGTCGCCACCGCCTTGGCGATGCCGGCCACGTCGGTAGGATCGGCCTGGCAGACCACCGGCACCCCCTCGATCAGCGGCAGGAACTGGGTCACCGTAAGACCGAAGGCGTGGAACAGCGGCAGCGAGGCCATGAAGACGTCGTCGTCCTGGGTATTGAGCACGTCCGAGGTCTGCTTGAGATTGGCCATCAGGTTGCGATGACTGAGCATCACGCCCTTGGGCGTGCCCTCGCTGCCACTGGAGAAGAGGATGGCGGCGGTGGCCTCGGGATCGTGGGCGCGACTCACCAGCACCTGCAGCATGGCGGTCGGCAGCAGCCAGACCGCCAGCCAGTTGGCCAGCAACTCGGCCTTGCCGATCCCGGCGCGCAATGCCTCCAGATCCACCACCTCGCGCCCGGCGAGCAACTCGTCCACCGGCAGGCCGCGCGTGCGCAGGCGCTCGAGAAAGCGCGTCGAGGTGTAGACGGTGCGGATACCGGCCTGGTCCAGGCCCGACGCCAGGGCCTCGGGCGTGGCCGTGTAGTTGAGATTGACCAGCGTCTTGCCGGCCAGCAGCACCGCCATGTTGGCCAGCATGCCGCCGCTGCTGGTGGGCAGCAGCAGCCCAAGATTCGGCTCGGGCCGCTTGCGCATCCGCCGCGCCAGGCAGGCGGCGCCGGTGAGCGCCTGGGCGGCCTTGAGCGGAGCGCCCAGGTCGTCGATCAGCGCCAGGCCATTGGGTCGGCGCCTGACGCTGGCCACCCAGGCATCGGCCAACGACGGCAGGCCCTGCATGTAGCGCTCCCAGGAGCGGATCGACAGCTCGAAGATCCGCCGCTTGAGCACATCGGCCGGGGTGTCCTTGGCCAGCGCCTTGCCAAAGGCCACCACCACCTCGCGGTGCAGCGGGCTGTCGCGCAGTTCCTTGAGCTTGCTGGAAGAGCGGGAGAACTGGCTGCCCCAGAGGCCGCGCAGGTAGAAGGGCACGATCTGCACCTCGGACCCGACCCGCTCGCAGGCCTTTTCGTAGCCGCGGCGGAATTCGCCGAGTTGCCCGGTGCGGCTGATCGCCCCTTCCGGAAACAGGCAGACCACCTCGCCCGCGCTGAGCAACGCCGCCAACTGCTCCAGCGCCGCCCCGGCACCGTTGCCCTGGGCGATGGGCAGGCAGCCCATGGCCTTGAGGAAGGGTTTCAGGTACCAGCGCTCATAGATGGAGCGCAGCATCACGAAGCGCACCGGGCGCGGACTGGCGATCTGCACCATGGCCCAGTCGACCCAGCTGATGTGATTGCCCAGCAGCAGCACCCCGCCCTGGGCCGGCAGGTTCTGCAGCCCCTGCACCTGGATGCGGTAGTGGCGGGTGACCATCAGGCCGAGCAGAAAGCGCACCAGGCTCTGCGGCAGCTTCCACACCGTGTAGGCGCCGCCGATCAGCGCCACCGCGGCGATCAGCAGCAGCAGCCAGCGACTGTCCAGGCCGAGCAGGGCGATCACCGCGGTGAGCACCAGAAAGCTCAGCATGGCGACGTTCTGTACCCAGTTGTTGGCCGCCAGCACGGTGCCGAGCTGGTCTTCCCGGGCATGGAACTGGATCAGCGCGTTGAGCGGAACGATGAACAGCCCGCCCATCAGCCCGATGAAGACGAAGTTGAGCGCATGCACCAGCGCCGAACTGGGCGCCGGCAGCCACCACAGACCGAGGGCGATGCCCAGCGCGCCCACCGGGATCAGGCCGGTCTCGATGCGCCCGCGCGAGGCCCGGCTGGCCAGCGCCGAGCCGAGGGCGATGCCGATTCCGGCGCAGGCCAGGATGCCCTGCAGCAGCAACACGTTGTCGATGCCCAGGTGATCCTTGGCATAGGCCGGAAAGCTCGCCAGCAGCACCTGGCCCACCGACCAGAACACCGCGAGGCCGATGATCGACAGGCGGATCACCGGATTCTCGCCGATCACCGCCAGGTTCTGCCGGGCGCTCTGCAGCCGCACATAGGCATGCCAGTCGAAGGGTGCACGCGGCCTGGGCTCTTCCAGCAGCGGCAGGCGATAGAGCAGCGCCACCTCGGCCAGGCTGCAGAGCACCAGCAGCCAGCCCAGCGGGGCGATGTCCTGCAGGATGGCGTGAGGCGTGGCCTGGTCCGCGCCCAGGTGCAGCTGGAAGAAGGCGGTGAAGACCACGGTGCCGGCGAGGATGGCGATGATGGAATTGGCCTGCACCAGGCCATTGCCCTCGGCCAGCCGCTGCTTGCCGAACAGCGCCTTGATGTAGCCGTACTTGGCCGGCGAATAGAAGGTCGCCTGGATGGCCAGCAGGAGCGTCATGGCAAAGGCCAGCTCGAACAGCCCGGCGTAGTAGGCCAGGGTGATGCCGAGGGTGATGGCCACCGCCGCCCAGCCGCCGAGGCGCAGCACCCGCACCTTGGCGAAGCGATCGGCGACATGGCCGGAGGGGCTGAACAGCAGAATGAAGGGCAGCAGCATCATGCCGTTGACCAGCGCGGTCAGCACCACCTGGGTGGAACCGTCATAGACCTTGAACACGGTGTTCTGGATGACGATCTTGTGGCCAAGATCGACGAAGGCGTTGAGAAAGACGGCGATCAGGTAGGGCCAGGCCCCCTTGATCCGGTGCAGCTTGTCCATGCGGAGTCTCTTTCGAGCAGGGGAGTCCGTAGCCTGAGTGAGACGCTCAGGCAGCGCAAGCAGCGCCATTGGTCAACAAATATGCGAATCAGGGCTATACAAGCTCGCGAAAGCGCGTATGGTGTAGGCACTGCTACTGCAATAGTTACTCGATACCTGCTTGATGTTGCTTCATTTTCATCTCCTGGCTCGTCTCACTCTCGCATTACAGTCCCGCTAGCGAATGTCTCGCTAACGTGGTTGTTCCCCCTACATCCTGGAGATACTCATGTCCAATCGTGAAAATGGCACCGTCAAGTGGTTCAACGATGAGAAAGGCTACGGCTTCATCACCCCGGAAAGCGGCGCCGACCTGTTCGTGCACTACCGCTCCATCGAAAGCGCCGGCTTCAAGAGCCTGAGCGAAGGCCAGAAGGTCACTTTCGTGGCTGTCAAAGGCCAGAAGGGTATGCAAGCTGACCAGGTTCAAGTCGTCTAACGACTGATCCGGTTGCAGAAAGGCCCCACTTCGGTGGGGCTTTTTCGTTTCTGGGATTCGGGTTTTGCGGGATTGCCCATCTCCGCCACAAAGACGCTGATTGCCCAAACCACCCAAAGCCTCAGGCGCGCCCAATGCCCCTTCCAGCAGGGCGAACGCAATCGTTGCGCAAGGGGTCGAGCGGCATGGATGCCGCGAGAGTCGCGAGGGCCATGGAAGGCCCTTCGCGGCGGGCCCCTGGAGCGGCGATGGAGGGAGTGGACCCCGGCGCAGCCGGGGCCGGATGGATGGGCAAGCGTTTTTGGTTACTTTTGTCCGGGGCGCGCAGCCGCGACTGGCAAAAGTGACTCGCCCGATGGGGCGAAACAAGAGGTAGCCGCAAACCTCGATAATCAGCCAAACAGCCCTGGCATTGGCTTACCCCTTGTCGTACGCCCGCTCCAGCGCCTCATTGAGCGTCCGCACCACCTTCACCCGGGCAAACCTCTTGTCGTTGGCCTCCACCAGGGTCCAGGGCGCGATGGCGGTGCTGGTCTGGACCACCATGTCGTTGACCGCCTGGCTGTAGAGATCCCACTTGTCCCGGTTGCGCCAGTCGTCCTCGGTGATCTTGAAACGCTTGAAGGGCGTTTCCTCGCGGGCGCGAAAGCGTTCGAGCTGGGTGTCCTGGTCGATGGCCAGCCAGAACTTGGCCAGCACGATGCCGGCGTCGTGGAGCTGTTCCTCGAAGTCGTTGATCTCGCCATAGGCCCGCTGCCAGTCGGCGACGGGGGTCAGCTCCTCGACCCGTTCCACCAGTACCCGGCCGTACCAGGAGCGGTCGAAGATGGTGAAGTTGGCCTGCCGCGGGATGTGCCGCCAGAAGCGCCAGAGATAGGGCTGGGCCAGCTCCTCGTCGCTGGGTGCGGCAACCGGGACGATGCGGTACTGGCGCGGATCCAGGGCGCCGGTGACCCGGCGGATGGCGCTGCCCTTGCCGGCGGCGTCGTTGCCCTCGAAGGCCGCCACCAGGGCATGGCGGCGATACTTCTTGTCGCGCAGCAGCCGCGCCAGGCGCGCCTGTTCGGCGAGCAGCTGGTCTTCATAGTCGGCCTTGTCCAGGCGCTGGGTCAGATCCATGGCTTCCAGCACGCCACGACCATCCACCGGTGGCGGTACTACGGCGGCTGCCCGGCGCTGCTTGCGCGGCTTGTTGGCCAGGGCCCGCTGCAGCGCCTTGAGCAGCACGGTGCCGACGGTCAGGCTGCGAAAGCGCTCGTCGAAGCCGGGCACCACGTGCCAGGGGGCGTAATCGTGGTGGGTTCGCCGCACCACCCGTTCGCCCTCCTTGACGAAACGGTCGTAGACCTTGGCCTGGCGCCAGTCCAGCGGACTGAGCTTCCAGCCCAGGCGGGGATCGTTCTTGAGGTGCTTCAGGCGCTGCTTGAGCTGCGGCTTGGAGAGGTGGAACCAGAACTTGAGGATCAGCGCGCCTTCGTCGGCCAGCATGCGCTCGAAGCGTTCCGCCTGGCCAATGGCGGCATCCAGCTCGACGCGACTGAGTTCCTTGTTGACCCGGCCGTGCAGCATCTGGCTGTACCAGTTGCCAAAGAAGACGCCGGTCCGGCCCTTGCCCGGCAGGCGCTGCCAGTAGCGCCAGGCCGGGGGATGCTGGCGCTCCTCGGCAGTGGGCTGGAGAAAGGTCTCGACGCGGATCAGGCGTGGATCCATCCACTCGTTGAGCAGCTTGACCGTCTCGCCCTTGCCCGCCCCCTCGATGCCATTGATCAGCACGATCACCGGGAAACGGCCCTGCGCCTTGAGTTCGTACTGGGCGGCCAGCAGTGCCTCGCGCAGCTTGGGCAGCTTGGCGTCGTAGGTGGCCTCATCGAGCAGGTGTTCGTTTTCGGCGGCTTCGAACATCCGGATCTCCTTGCGCAGGTGGTCGGGCAACTATAGCCCTTCTGACCCGGCCTGCGGCAGGCGGTGCCCCGCATTAGGCGGCATGAAGGAAATATGACGTTTAGATGAAATTTGGCATCTCCCGCTGTCGTGGAGGTCTTTCATACCGTTACGCTCCCGCGCAAGCGGGTGCGGCAGTCCACCCTATTGAGGAGAGTTCGATGGCCTTTCGTTTCGATGCACGGCAACCGGCTGACGAGGAAGTCCGCCGCGTGGTGACGGATCGTCTGGTGCAGGCTGAAGCGTCCCTGGCGAGCGGTACCCCCAAGGGCGTCCACGAGACACGCAAGCGCCTCAAGGAATTGCGCGCCCTCCTGCGGCTGCTGCACGGCGCCCTGGGCAAGCGCGCCTTCGCCAGTCGCAATCGGCGGCTGCGCGACCTGGGCCGCGAGCTGTCGTCGTTGCGCGACAGCGCCGCCCTGGTGGAAAGCTGGGACAAGCTGGGCGAATCCGACCGCAAGAGATTCGCCTCGCCGGCCATGAAGCGTGTGCGTCAGCGGCTGCAGGAGCGCGCCGACCAGCAGATCGCCGCGGCCAGCGGCCATCCCGAATTGCTCGAGGAACTGACCGCCATGCGCGAGGAGGTGGCCGGCTGGAAACTGTCCGGCAAGGGCTTCGCCCTCTTCGCCCGCGGCCTGGAAGACAACTACAAGGCCGGGCGCCAGGCGCTCAAGACCGCGCGCGACAAGCCCACCGACGACACCCTGCACGACTGGCGCAAGCGGGTGAAGGATCACTGGTATCACACCCAGCTGCTCGCCGCGGCCTGGCCGGCGGAATTCAAGACGCGGCAGAAGAGCCTCAAGCGCCTGTCGGAATACCTGGGCGACGATCACGACCTGGCGGTGATGCAGCAGCTGCTGCTGGACGAGCCGACCCTGTTCGGCGCCAGCAACACCCGCCTGGCGATCGGCGAAAGCCTGGCCCAGCAGCGCGAGCGGCTGCAGACGAAGGCCTTTTCCCTGGGCCTGCGCCTCTATCTGGACAAGCCCACTGCCCTCGCCGAACGCTGGCGAGATCTCTGGCGGCTGGCCAGCCGCCCCTATGCCCCGCGCAAGACCAAGGGCCAGAGCGCCAAGGCCCCTGCCGGACTGCTTCCGCACCTGGTCGAGGAATCGTCAGTCTAACGTCTGCGCCAGACGGGATTTGTCGCGCGTGCTGGTGGTCCAAGTCTGGGCACACCACCACGCCGAGGTCTCGCGATGAAATCCAAGCTGCTCGCTTCCCTGTTTGCCTGTTCCGTCCTGGCCAGCACCGCCGCCCTGGCCGATCAGCCCGGCGCCGACTGGATGCCCATGAACGACGTCAAGTCCAAGCTCATGGAGCAGGGCTACACCTCGATCACCAAGATCGAAGCCGATGACGGTCAGTGGGAAGGCGAAGGCATGAAGAAGGATGGTATGAAGTACGACTTCCATGCCGACGCCAAGACCGGCAAGATCACCAAGGAAAAGATGGACATGTGATCTCTCGGGGATCCGGCCACGCGCTCGGATCCCCACCGACACCTGCGCCTCTTCCTGCCCGCTCTCTGCCTGGTCGGCTCGTCCTGAGCCACCTTCTTGTCACCTAGGAACCCCCATGTACAGTACCGCTTTGGTCGAGCTGCTGCGCACCCACGAGCGGTCGCTGCTCGATGCCTGGATCGGCGCCCAGCGCGCGGCCGGCATGCGCATCGACCTGCTCGATGAAACCACCATCCTGGCCAACTCCGCCGAATTGCTGCGCCGCATCACCGTGGCCGCCGCCCAGGGCCTGGGCAATCTGCGCGAGCCGCACTGGCAGCCGGTGCGCGCGCTGCTGGAGCGCTTCTCCTTCGACCAGAGTCGCGCGGGCCTGACGCCCGCGCAGACGGCGACCTTTGTCTTCTCGCTCAAGGAACCGCTGTTCAACCTGATCCAGAACGAGTGCGACGATCCCCTCGCCGAGATCTGGGCCGCCACCCGGCTGATCGACGATCTCGGTCTGTACAGCATGGAAAGCTTCATGAGCGGTCGCGAGACGGTGATCCGCGAGCAGCAGGAAAGCATGCTGGAACTGTCCACCCCGGTGGTGGAGCTGTGGGACGGCATCCTGGCCATCCCGCTGATCGGCGCGCTGGACAGCAACCGCACCCAGGTGGTGATGGAGTCGCTGCTGGAAAAGATCGTCCAGACCGGCTCGGACATCGCCATCATCGACATCACCGGCGTACCCACGGTGGACACCATGGTCGCCCAGCACCTGCTCAAGACGGTGACCGCCGCCCGGCTGATGGGCGCCCAGTGCATCATCAGCGGCATCCGCCCGCAGATCGCCGCCACCATCGTCCACCTGGGCGTGGACCTGGGCGACGTCATTACCAAGGCGTCCCTGGCCGATGCCTTCCGCCTGGCCCTGCGCCAGCAGGGCGTGCGCCTGGCAGCCCCGGCCGCCAAGGGTTAGGGAGCACCTCATGATCGAGCGGATTCCGATTCTCAAGCTTGGACCCTTCCTGCTGCTGAGCATCCAGGTGGACATGCACGACCAGCTGGCGCTGGACCTGCAGGAAGACCTCACCGAGCAGATCGTGCGGCACAAGGCCAAGGGCGTGCTCATCGACATCTCGGCGCTGGAAATCGTCGACTCCTTCATTGGCCGGATGCTCTCCCACATCGCCCAGGTCTCGCGCATCCTCGATGCCAAGGTGATCGTGGTCGGCATGCAGCCGGCGGTGGCCATCACCCTGGTGGAACTGGGGCTGTCGCTGGAAGGCATCGCCACGGCGCTGAACATGGAAAAGGGCATGCGCCGGCTGGAAGCCATGGTCGCCGCGGACGAATCGCTGGAGGAGTCAGAGGGTGGCGAAGACACAGACGCTTCCACTCCGCCAGGAGACTGACATCGTGCTGATCCGTCAGCAGGTGCGCAAGGTCGCCGAAGCCATCCGCCTGGGCCTCATTTCCCAGACCAAGATCGTCACCGCGGCCAGCGAGATCGCGCGCAACGGCCTGGTCTACGGGCTAGGCGGGGAGTGCCTGATCGAGGAGACGCTGCGCGCTGGCAAGCCGGCGATCCGCCTGGTGATCCGCGATCACGGCCCGGGCATCGCCGATCTCGAGCGCGCCATGGTCGACGGCTACACCTCGGGCAAGGGCCTGGGCCTGGGCCTGTCCGGTTCGCGGCGGCTGGTGGACGACTTCCACATCGACAGCCAGCCCGGCCAGGGCACCACCGTCGAACTCTGGAAGTGGCGATGAACGACCAGCCGTGCAGCCTGGTGCTGCCGGTGAGCACCAGCGTCCATGTCGATGCCGCCCGGCGCGCCCTGGTCCGGCTGGCCGGCACCGTCACCGCCGACGAAACCCTGCTCGGGCGCCTGACCATCGTCGCCCAGGAGCTGGGCTACAACCTGGTCCGCCATGCCGGGCACGGCGAACTCCTGGCCACCCTGGGCGGCGAAGGGGTGCTCGATGTCCTGGCGGTGGATCGCGGCCCGGGCATGCACGACGTCGCCCGCTGCCTGAGCGATCACTACAGCACGGCCGCGACGCTGGGCGCCGGCCTGGGGGCGATTCGCCGGCAGGCCGATGTGTTCGACATCCATTCGCGACCGGGTCAGGGCACCGTGGTGCTGGCGCGCTTCCATCTGGCCGGGACGCCCAGCAGCCGGTTGCAGCATGGCGCCCTGTGCACGCCGCACCCCGAGGAGCAGCTCTGCGGCGACACCTGGGCGGTCAGCGGGCGCCGCCTGCTGGTCTGCGACGGCCTCGGCCATGGCCAGCAGGCCGCCACCGCCAGTCGCCGGGCGCGGGAACTGTTCCTGCGCCATGGCGCGCACCTGCCCCTGCAGCGGCTGATGGAGAATCTGCACCAGGCGCTCATGGAAACCCGCGGCGCCGCCCTGGCGCTGGCCGAGCTGGACCCGGATCAGGGCCAGGTGAGCTTTTGCGGCATCGGCAACATCGCCGGGCGCCTGCTGGGCAACACCACACGCAGCCTGGTGTCCAACAACGGCACCCTGGGCTACCGGATCGGGCGGATCCAGACCTATACCTACCCCTGGACGCCCGGCACCCTGCTGGTGCTGAACTCCGATGGCCTGACGTCCAAGGTGGGACTGGGCGAGCACTCCGGGCTCGGGGCGCGCCATCCGGCGCTGATCGCCGCCCTTCTGCACCGCGACTTTCGGCGCTCCGCCGACGATGCCACCGTTCTGGTACTCAAGCATGTCTGACGTCTTGCCCCTGCTGACCCTCGCCCTGCACAGCGAGCAGGACATCGTGCACTGCCGCCAGGCCGCCAAGCGCCTGGCCGCGGCCATGGAGTGGCCGGCGCTGGAGCAGATCCGCCTGGCCACCGCGGTCTCCGAACTGGCGCGCAACATCCACCAGTACGCCGGCAGCGGTCACTTCGACTTCGCCCTGCTGCGTGGCGAAGACCTGCGCCTGCGCGGCCTGGAGGTGCGGGCGGTCGACCAGGGTCCGGGCATCGCCGAGATGGAAGCCATCCGCGCGGGCAGCTATCGCTCCAGCACCGGCATGGGCATCGGCCTGCGCGGCGCCCAGCGGCTGTTCGACGACTTCGACATCCAGACCTCCCCTGCCGGCACCTGCATCACCGCCCGCAAGTACCAGATGCCGCGCCCCTTTCCCGAGGCGGAGCAGCTCCAGGCGCTGACGGCCGAACTGCAGGGCAGTCCGCCACCGGATCCCTACCAGCAGATCCGCCTGCAGAGCGAAGAGCTGCTGCTGACCAACACCGAGCTGCAGGTGCGCCAGTCGGAACTGGAGGTCACCAACAAGGAACTGGAAAACACCAACCAGGGCGTGGTGGCGCTCTATTCCGAGCTGGAAAAGGCCACTCAGGAGCTCAAGGAGGCCAGCGAGGCGAAGACCCGTTTCTTCTCCAACATGACCCATGAATTCCGCACCCCGATCAACATCATCGAGAATGTCGCCAAGCTGCTCGCCAGCGGCGTGGACGGGGCGCTCAATGCCGAACAGCAGCGCCAGGTGCGCTTCATCAGCGATGCGGCGCTGGAACTGGCCAATCTGGTCGGCGAGTTGCTGGCGCTGGCCGAGGTGCAGTCCGGCCGCCTGACCATCGTGCCCCAGCCCTTTGCGCTGGGGCCTTTCATCGATCGCCTCGAACAGTTCGCCGCGGCCCTGGCGCCACGCTATCCCCAGGTCAGCTTCAGCGTCGCCCCGCCGCCGGCCGGGGTGCTGCTGGATACCGACGAGAGTCGGCTGTTCCAGGTGCTGCGCAACCTGATCTCCAACGCCTTCAAGTACACCCCCCGGGGCCAGGTGCGCATCCAGGTGTTCCAGCCCGACGATGCCAGCCTGGAATTCCTGGTGGAAGACAGCGGCATCGGCATCGCCGCGGCGGATCAGCAGAAGATCTTCGAGGAATTCGAGCGGATCCGTTCGCCTCATCTGACCCATATCGAAGGCACCGGCCTGGGCCTGCCCCTGGCGCAACGCCTCGCCGTGCTGCTGCGCGGCGAGCTGTCCCTCGACAGCGAAGTCGGCCGCGGCAGTCGCTTCACCCTGCGCCTGCCGCGCCACTACGCCAGCCACCGGGCCGCCGAGCCGGAGCCCGATCTCAGCGGCCTCACCGTGCTGGTGATCGAGGACAACGAGGGCGATCGCTATCTGGTCCGGCGCACCCTCGAACGCCTCAATCCGGTCCTGCTGGAGGCGGACAGCGCCCGCAGCAGCCTCGACCGGCTCAATGCGGTGCGCCCGGACATCATCATCCTCGACCTCGACCTGCCCGACATCAATGGCGAGGACCTGCTCGCCAGCATGGACTGGAGCATGCACCGGCGGGTGCTGATCAACACCGCCCAGCCCCTCGACGAGGCGGGCCGCCAGCGCCTGCAGGACTACTGCCACGCCATCCTGTTCAAGCACGCCCCCGATCACGCCGAGCGGCTGCTGGCCGAGGTCTGCGCCCTGGCGCGGAGCCTGTCCGATGACTAGTGCCCCGCGCCGCATCGTCATCATCGACGACACCGAGGCCAATCGCTATGTGCTGCGCAAGATCCTCGGGAGCCAGAGCCACTACGAGGTGCTGGAAGCCGCCAGCGGTGCCAGTGGCCTGGCGCTGATCGACGAATCCGTCGAGCTGGTGATCATCGACGTCAATCTGCCGGACACCACCGGCTTCGAGCTGATCCAGGCCATCGAGCACAAGTGCGGCTGGGGCCGGCTGCCGGCCATCATCAACATCTCGGCCACCTTCGTCTCCGGCAGGGACAAGGCCCAGGGTTTCAATACCGGCGCCCAGGCCTACCTGACCCACCCGATCAATCCGGAAGAGGTGCTGGCCACCGTCGGCGCCCTGCTCAAGGCCAGCTCCCGGGTCGGCCACATGGAGCAGCAGCGCAATTCGGCCATCGCCCGCAGCGAGAATCTGCAGGCGGAAAAGGTCATGCTCGAACGCTTCATGAGGTCGCTCAACCACGACCTGCGCTCGCCGCTCACCGCCGCGACCATGGTGGTCAACCTGATGCAGCGCAATCCGGCGCGGCGGACCGACGATCTGCTGCAGACCCTGCACGACAACCTGCAGCGCATGAACCAGATGATCACCGACGTGCTGGACATCAGCCACATGAGCCTGGGCGGCGGCGTCCGCCTCAGTGGCGATCCGCTGGTGCTGGGTCCGCTGCTGAACGACGCCGCGGCCAATCTGCGCCTGCAGTTCGCCAATCACCTCGACCTGAGTCTGGAGACCCCGGCGCAGGAGGTGCTGTGGGACAGATACGCCTTCCTGCGCATCTTCGACAACCTGGTGCTCAACGCCGCCAAGCACGGCGAGGCGGGAACGCCGATCCGGGTCCGCCAGTGGCTGGCCGACGACCAGGTCATGCTGGAGTTGCGCAACCTCGGCCAGTTTCCCGACGAGGTCCTGGCCAACCTGGCCACGCCCTATTTCATCTCCACCCGCAGCGACAAGCGCGGCTGGGGCCTGGGCCTGCCCATCGTCAAGGCGCTCAGCGAAAGCTTCGGCGGCGAGGCGCGCTTCGCCAATGGCACGGGCGAGGTGGTCATCACCCTGCACCTGCCGCTGCGGCTGGCCTAGCGACTTTCGGGGCAGCGCGCCGCGATTATCCTGGTGCCGGTAGCGTGGAAAACCGCACAGCGTTTTCCACTGGTGCAAGACAGGACTTGGGCGACGTGGACAAGGCTGCGCCGTTGTCCACGCTACGGGGCTGCCTCTAGCTGTTGGGCTGCGACGGTGGAGCTGTCTCAGCCTAATCTACGATCGTTAGAGATCGCTTTCTTCGACCTTGCGGACCTTGCTGGCGTCGAGGGTGTAGGACGCCTCGGCCAGGGCGTTGTCGACCGCTTCGGTGTGCAGGGTGCCGATGACCCAGTAGGGCTCGTAGATGTCGGGAAGCGGCACGCCCTTGGGGTAGCGCACCAGCACGATCTGGTTGGGCGGCGGCGGCGGGACGTGGATGCAGGCGCCCGGATAGGGCACCAGGAAGAATTCGCGGAAATTGCCCTTGGCGTCGGTTTCTAGCGGCACCGGGAATCCCCCCAGCCGCACGTTCTGGCCATTCAGGGCGGCCACGGTGCGGGTGGAGTGCATCACCTCGGGCAGGCCGCTGTCCTTCTGCTTGAGCCCGCCCGGTGAGCCGAAACCACCGGGGGCCTCGGGGCTGTTGTGGCTGATTTCGGGCATGGTTTCCAGGGCGTGGCGATCCTTCGCGGTGAGCAGGTCGAGCCAGTTGGTTTCCGGGGGTTCGCCCTTGGCGGCGTGAGTCAGCAGCGGCAGGCTGGCGAGCAGCAGGGTGATGAGCAGTCTGGGCATGGTCGGCAGGTCGGACGCAAAAGTCCGAGTGTGAGGCGCGCTGGGTCAGGGGTCCAGTCTCCAGGCCGCAAAGCAAAGCCTCGCCCATGAAAAAGCCCCTGGGTCGACGGGCGACACCAGGGGCGAAAACGCTGTGCTACTTGGCTTCGCCGAGGCGAAGCGGCGTCTTAGCGACGCTTGGTCACCATGCCGTAGATGAACAGCACGATGATGGCGCCAACCACGGCACCAATGAAACCTGCGCCTTCACCGGCACGGTAGATGCCCAGAGCCTGGCCCAGGTAGGTGGCGACCACGGAGCCGACGATGCCCAGGATGATGGTCATGATCCAGCCCATGCTGTCGTCGCCCGGCTTCAGGAAGCGGGCAACCAGGCCGACGATGAGACCAATGATGATGGTTGCGATGATGCCCATGTGAAGAATCCCCTGTTTGAGTGCTGGTAAGACAACGCCGGTCAGCAGGCGTCGTTGTAGTCTCCGACCACCGGTGATCCGTCGAGGTTCAGGGGAAAACGGCTTCCATGTGCGGAAGCCGTCTGGCATCAATCCTGGATCAGGGCTTCCAGGGCGGCGATGCGGGTCTGCAGTGTCGTAGCGTCGGTGCTGCGCAGGGTGGCGTGACCGACCTTGCGCCCGGCCTTGAAGGCCTTGCCGTAGTGGTGCAGGTGGCAGTCTTCCAGGGCAGTGACGGCCGCCACCGGCGGTACCGAGCCGATGAAGTTGACCATGGCGCTCTCGCCGACCTTGGCGGTGGAACCGAGCGGCAGGCCGGCCACGGCGCGCAGGTGGTTCTCGAACTGGCTGCACTCGGCGCCTTCGATGGTCCAGTGCCCGGAGTTGTGCACGCGCGGGGCGATCTCGTTGGCTTTCAGCCCACCCTCGACCTCGAAGAATTCGAAGGCCAGCACGCCGACGTAGTCGAGCTGTTCCAGCACGCGGCGGGCATAGTCTTCGGCCAGCGCCTGCAGCGGATGGTCGGAGCTGGCCACCGACAGGCGGAGGATGCCACTCTCGTGGGTGTTGTGCACCAGCGGGTAGCAGGCCACCTCGCCATCACGACCGCGCACCGTGACCAGGGAGACCTCGCCGGTGAAGGGCACGAAGCCTTCCAGCAGCAGGGGCACGCTGCCCAGTTCGGCGAAGGCGTCGGTGACGTCTTCCGGCTGGCGCAGGACCTTCTGGCCCTTGCCGTCGTAGCCCAGGGTGCGGGTCTTGAGCACCGCCGGCAGGCCGATACGGGCCACGGCAGCGTCCAGGTCGGCCTGGGAGAGGACGTCGGCGAAGGCCGGGGTGGGGATCCCCAGGTCGCGGAACATGGACTTCTCGAACAGGCGGTCACGGGCGATGCGCAGGGCTTCGGCGGATGGATAGACCGGCACGAATTGCGAGAGAAAGGCCACGGTCTCGGCCGGGACGCTCTCGAATTCGAAGGTCACCAGATCGACCTCGTCGGCCAGCTGGCGCAGGTGATCCTGGTCGCCGTAGTCGGCGCGCAGGTGTTCGCCCAGGGCGGCGGCGCAGGCGTCAGGCGCCGGATCGAGAAAGGCGAAGTTCATGCCCAGCGGCGTGCCGGCCAGGGCGAGCATGCGGCCCAGCTGGCCGCCACCGATGACGCCGATCTTCATGCCTGCTCCCTCGGATCGGGATTGTCCAGCACGGTGCGGGTCTGCTCTTCGCGAAAGGCGTTGAGCCGCTCGTGGTATTCGGGGTACTTGCCGCCGAGAATGCTGGCGGACAGCAGCGCGGCGTTGATGGCGCCGGCCTTGCCGATGGCCAGGGTGGCGACCGGTACACCG
This sequence comes from Pseudomonas sp. RIT411, assembly GCF_003057735.2. Classification (NCBI taxonomy): domain Bacteria; kingdom Pseudomonadati; phylum Pseudomonadota; class Gammaproteobacteria; order Pseudomonadales; family Pseudomonadaceae; genus Pseudomonas; species Pseudomonas sp. RIT411. Next base: position 212,063 of record NZ_QBIZ02000004.1, on the reverse strand, counting down.
GCCGGCATCTGCACGATGGACAGCAGGGAGTCGACGCCCGAGAGCATGGACGACTGCACCGGCACGCCCAGCACCGGCAGGTGGGTCTTGGCAGCGCACATGCCCGGCAGGTGGGCGGCGCCGCCGGCCCCGGCGATGATCACCTCGATACCGCGCCCGGCGGCCTCTTCGGCGTACTGGAACAGCAGATCGGGGGTGCGGTGGGCGGAGACCACCTTCACTTCGTGGGGAATGCCCAGCTTGTCCAGCATGTCGGCGGTGTGGCTCAGGGTGGACCAGTCGGACTTGGAGCCCATGATCACGCCTACGAGTGCGCTCATCGTCGTGCCTCTGAAATGAAGAAGCCACGCGGTGGACGTGGCTTGGGAAATGAGCGGCCTAGTATAGACGAAAGCGGGGCGGAGCGTGCCCCTGCGCCGGGTATCGCCTGTCGGTTGGAAGACAGGATGTGGCGCTCATGGGATGGGTGGTGGTGTGGGGCGAGAGGTGCGGGCTAGATACCTGGACGCTTGAGGTGGGATCGCTCCGAAGAGCGCCCTCACCCAGCCCTCTCCCGCAGGCGGGAGAGGGGGCGGATTGGCGCGGCGTGAGGGGTGGTTTTTATCGCGGCCATGGGCCGCTCCTACAGTCGTATCTGAACCTGTAAGAGCGGCCACGTCGGCGGACCGCCATGGCCGCGATAAGGCCTTGCCTCAGATCCCCACGTCAGGCAACTGCGGGCGGGTTTCCAGGGCCTTGGCCATCAGGCGTTCGACGAAGGCGCGGTCCGCGTCGGGCAGGGCCAGGCGTGGCGGACGGGTCAGGGCGCTGCCGCGCCCGGCGAGTTCTTCGCAGAGCTTGATGCATTGCACTAGGTCCGGGCGGGCGTCCAGGTGCAGCAGCGGCATGAACCATTCGTAGAGCGGCACGGCCTCGGCGAAGCGACCGGCCTTGGCCAGGCGGAAGATGGTTTCGCCTTCGGTGGGGAAGATGTTGGACATGCCCGAGACCCAGCCCTCGGCGCCCACGGCGATGCTTTCCAGCACCACGTCGTCGAGACCGGCGAAGAGCACGAAGCGGTCACCCACTTCGTTGCGCACGTCGATGAAGCGGCGGGTGTCGCCGGAGGAATCCTTGAAGCAGACGATGTTGTCGACGTCGGCCAGGGAGATGAGGATGTCCGGGGTGACGTCGTTTTTATAGATCGGCGGGTTGTTGTAGACCATCAGCGGCAGGTCGAGGGCGCTGGCCACGCTGCGGAAGTGGGCGGCGGTCTCGTGGGGCTTGGCCGAGTAGACCAGGGCCGGCATGAGCATGATGCCGTCGGCGCCGGCGCGACCCACCGCCTGGGCGGTGCGGGTGGCATTGAGGCTGGTGAATTCGGCCACGCCGCAGATCACCGGTACGCGACCACCGGCGGCGTCCTTGGCGACCTCCACCAGGGAGATCTTTTCTTCCAGGGTCAGGGAGGTGTTCTCGCCCACGGTGCCGCACATCACCAGGCCGGAAACGCCATCGCGCACCAGGTTGCTGATCACGCCATGGGTCTTTTCCAGGTTGACCGAGAAGTCGTCGTTGAATTGGGTGGTGACGGCGGGAAAGACGCCGCTCCAGTTGACGCGGGGAGTGCTCATGCGGGGGTTTCCTCCAGACGGGAACGGGGCTTGAGAGAGTCGCGGTATTGCCGGGGCGACAGGCCGGTGAGACGGCGGAACTGACGGCTGAAGGCGCTGTGGTCGGTATAGCCACAGGCCAGGGCCACCTCGGTGACGGGCAGGTCGCGGGCCAGCAGGCGCGAGGCGGCGTCGAGCCGGGCCTTGTGCAGCAACTGCTGGGGCGTGAGGCGCAGGATGCGCTTGCACTGGCGTTCGAGCTGGGAGACCGACAGGCCGACCCTCTGACTCAGTTCGCCTACCGAGAGCGGCTGGGCATAGTGCTCGCGCAGATAGCGATCGACCTCGGCCACCTTGGCGTGGGCCGGATGATCGGCGGCCGGAGCCTGCAGATCGTGGGAGATGCCCGCCATGCCCATCAGCCGGCCCTGGGCGTCGTGCAGTGGCAGCTTGCGGGTCAGGCACCAGCCCGGGGTACGACCGGCGTAGAGGTGCAATTCCAGTTGATCGTCCAGCGCCAGGCCTTCGCGCAGCACGCGGCGATCCTGTTCGGCGTAGGCGCCGCCTAGGGGGGCGGGAAAGACTTCCTCGGCGGTCCGGCCGAGCAACTCGCTGACGTCCTCGAAGCCGCAGCGCTGGGCCAGGGTCAGGTTGACCAGCACATAGCGCGCCTCCAGATCCTTGACGAAGAACACCACGCCGGGGATGGCGTCGAGCAGCGGCGCCACCAGGCTCAGGCTGGCAAGCAGCGCGGGCAGGTCGGCGGGCCGGGCGCGGCTCAGGGCGTCCAGGTGGGCGGCGGCGTTCATCTCTCGTCCTCGGTCAGGGCCAGCAGGCTGTCGATACGGGTGGGTTGCAGGGGAAAGCGCGGCGCCGGGGGCGTCCAGCCCAGCAAGACGCGGGTGGCCTGGCCGCAGATGCGGCCCTGGCAGGCGCCCATGCCGCAGCGGCTGCGCAGCTTGGCCTGGGTCCAGTCGGCATGGCCGACCAGGGCGCCGAGGGCGACGTCTTCGCAGCGGCAGACCAGGGTATCCGGCTGGGCCAGCCGGGCAATGGCCGGATTCAGGGCGAAGGTGCGAGCCAGTTGGGCGGCGAAGCGGCGCCAGGCCCGGGCTTCGGCCTGCACGGGGGCCACGGCGTCAAGCTGGCTGCTGGCGACCAGACCAGCGATACGGCCGGTGGCCTGGGCCAGTTCGTTGCCGCCGATGCCGGTGCATTCGCCGGCGGCCAGGATGTGCGGCTGGCTGGTGCGCTGCTGGTCATCTACCGCCACCGCGCCATCCAGGGTCGCACAGCCAAGGCTCTGGGCCAGTTCGACATTGGGCACCAGGCCATAGCCACAGGCCAGGCGATCGCAGGCGATCTCCCAGCGACGCTCGCCTTGGCGCAGGCGTACGGCTTCGAGACGGTCGGTACCGAGCGCCGCCTCGACCCAGGTGCCGGGGCTATAGCGAGGAGTAGCCAGCGTCAGCGCCTGGCGCAGCTTGTTCGGCCAACGCCATAGCTGCAGACCGAACTCGAGTACCGCGCGGCGCTCGGCCTGTTCGGCGACCAGGGCGACCCGGGCACCCGCCTGGCGCGCGGTGGCGGCGCTGGCCAGCAGCAGCGGACCGGTACCGGCGACCACCAGGCGCTCGTCGGCCACCTCCACGCCACCCTTGATCAGCGCCTGCAGACCACCCGCGCCGGTCACTCCGGGCAGGGTCCAGCCAGGGAACGGCAACAGCAGTTCGCGGGCACCGGTGCAGAGGATCAGGGTGTGGAAATCCAGGGTACGGCTGCCGTGGGCGTCTTCCAGCAGCAGCTGGTGTGAGCCCAGGACCGCGGCGACGCGGGTCTGGGTAAGCAGGGTGACGTCTGCCGGCAATTGACCGACTTCGGCGGCGACTTGGCCCGCGCGAGCGCGCCAGATCTGGCCGCCGGGCAAGGGATTGTCGTCCAGCAGCACCAGGCTCAGGCCCCGACCACTGGCCGCGCGGGCCGCGGCGAGACCGGCCGGGCCGCCGCCGATGATGAGCAGATCGCAGCGCGTGGCGTTCATGACAGACGCTCCACCTGCATACCGTCCTGGCACGGCGTCTGGCAGGCCAGGCGACGCATGCCGTCAACCTGTACCCGGCATTCCTGGCAGACGCCCATGCCGCAAAAGGGCGCTCGGGCTTCACCGCTTACCGAACGGCGCGCGGCGGGGTTGCCGCTCTTGGCCAGGGCCGCGGTGAGCAGACTGCCGGGACGGATCTCCAGGCGCTCGCCATCGATGAACAGGGTCAGCATGCCAGGCTCCTCGGGATGGTCGCGAAGCGAGCCGGTGCGAAGGGTTCCACGTGGAACGTGGAACCCTCGCCGAACAGCCCGCTGACGATGGCTTCGGCGGTGGCCGGCGCGGTGGTGACGCCCAGGCCCTCGTGACCGACCGCCAGCCACAGACCGGGCTGATCGGGATGGGCGCCGATCAGCGGCAGGCCATCGGGGCTGGCGGCGCGCTGGCCGGTCCAACCGCGGATCAGCGAGGTATGGGTCAGACCGGGCAGGAAATCCAGGGCGCGGCGCAGCAGCTGGCCGACCACCGCAGGTTCCACGGCCATGTCCGGACGCTCGAACTGGCGCGACGAGCCGATCAGCAACTGGCCGGTGGGGCGCGGCTGGACATTGAAGGCCACCGAGGCACCGCTGCTGGCATGGGCGCTGGCGCCGTAGCCGATCTCCACCAGCTGATGGCGGACCTGCTCGGGATAGCGGTCGGTGATCAGCAGATGGCCCTTCTTGGGCACCAGCGGCAGGTCCGGGCAGAGACTGGCGGCCTGCAGGCCGGCGGCGAGCACCACGGCGTCGGCGGTCAGCCACCGCCCGTCATCCAGACGCACCCGTCTGCCTTCGACGGCGCTTACCCGGGCACGCTGGAATTCGATCAGCGGCGAGCGTTGTAGCAGCCAGGCGGCCACCACGGGTGCATAGAGCAGGCCGTCGCCGGGCACCTCCAGGCTACCAGCCAGGGCGGTCAAGGCCGGTTCCGCCGCGGCGGTCGCCGCAGCGTTCAGCGGCTGGTTGGCGACGCCCTGGGCGTCCAGACGCTGGCGCTTCGCCTCGATCAAATCCAGCTCGGCGGCATCGCGGGCCAGCCAGAGGGTGCCGCAGTTACGGTAGTCGGCGGCGGCTGGCAACTGGGGTACCAGCTCGCGCCAGAGCGCCAGGGAGCGTGCGCTCAGGGTCAATTCGGCGGGGTCGTCGTCCATCACCACCAGGTGGCCCATGCCGGCGGCGGAGGCGCCAGGCAGGCCAGCGTCCAGCACCCGCACGCGACAGCCGCGCGCGGCCAGGGCCGCGACGCAACTGGCCCCGACGATGCCGGCGCCGACGACGAGGACGTCCGCCACCTGCTTCACCCCGGAATACCCCAGGCGAAGGGATCGTCCGCGGCCAGCAGCAGGGTGGCTTCGGCCATGACATGGGCGCGGCCGCGGATCACCGGCAGGATGCGGCCTTCGTCGCCGGGCTGATAATGGGCTTCGAAACGGCTGCCGATGACGCTCGCCTGCTGCCAGACGGCGCCAGGGGCCAGGTCGCCATCGGCCGCGAGACAGGCCAGCTTGGCGCTGGTGCCGGTGCCGCAGGGCGAACGGTCGTAGGCACGGCCCGGGCAGAGCACATAGCTGCGACTGTCGGCGCCGTCCGGATCCTCGGCGAATAGTTCGATATGGTCGATGTGCCCGCCCTGCTCGCCGGTGATGCCGGCGGCCTCCAGGGCGCCACGCAGGGCCAGGCTGAAGGTGAGCAGGTCGTCGAGGTTGTCGGCGGCGATGCGCTGGCCGTGATCGGCACAGAGAAAGAACCAGTTGCCGCCCCAGGCGATGTCGCCGGTGACCAGGCCATGGCCGGGAATCTCCACCTGGACCGCATGGCGATAGCGGTAGGCCGGGACGTTGCGCACGCTGACGCTGCCGTCGTCATGCAGGGTGGCGGTGACGTCGCCGACCGGGGTCTCGATCAGGTGATCGCCGGGGCCGATCCGGCCGAGATGGGCCAGGGAGACCACCAGGCCGATGGTGCCGTGACCGCACATGCCCAGATAGCCGACCTCGTTGAAGAACACTACGCCAGCGCTGGCCGCAGGCGATACCGGCTCGCAGAGCAGCGCCCCGACCAGCACCTCGTTGCCGCGCGGTTCGCGCATGCAGGCCTGGCGGAAGGCGTCGTGCTCACCGGCCAGACGGCTGCGGCGTTCGGCCATGCTGCCGTGGCCGAGCTCGGGAAAACCATCCAGCACCAGGCGCGTGGGTTCACCGCCGGTGTGGGAGTCGATGACGCGGATGCGCTGCATGGCTGACCTCCGTGAGAGAGAGGCCAGTGTCGCGCAGATCGGCACAAAAGGCTTGCAGGACGTCGGCTAGACAAAAGCCGATATCAGCACAATCAGGGCTAGATTTTCAGCTCGAGGGCCCCTGCTTTTCGAGATGCCGCCAGACCTGCTGTACCAGCCGCTTGCGCAACAGGGCACAGCGGTAGAGGCGGATCTCCAGGCCGACCTGCCAGGCGGCATCGCCGCAGATGGCCAGTTCGCCGCGGGCCAGCTCCGCGGCCACCGACAGCTGCGGCACCCAGGCCACGCCCAGGCCCTGCAGCGCCATGGTCTTGAGACTGTCGGCCATGGCGGTTTCGTAGAGGGTCACGGCGCGCAACTTGCGCTGGCGCAGCAGGAGATTCACCGAGCGACCAAGGAAGGCGCCGGCGCTGTAGGCCAGCAGCGGCACGCTGCTTTGCCCGTCGAGCTGGAACAGGGGTCGTCCTTCGCTATCGGTGGCGCAGACCGGCAGCATGGCGGTGTGCGCCAGGTGCAGCGAAGGGAACAGCTCCGGGTCCATCTGCAGGGCGGCATCGGGATCGTGGAACGCCAGCATCAGGTCGCAGGCGCCGTCGCGCAGGGCGTGGATGGCATCACCGACGTTGGTGGCCACCAGGCGGCTGGCCAGTGCCAGCCCCTGGCCGCGCAGGCCGGCGATCCACTGCGGAAAGAAGCCCAGCGCCAGGGAGTGCGCGGCGGCGAATTGCAGCACCTCGCCCTGCCCGCCTTCGAGATGGTGCAGGTGGCGCACCGTCTCGCCCAGCTGCTCCACCACGCTGCGCGCCGTGACCAGGAACAGTTGCCCGGCCTCGGTGAGGCTGACCGGGGTGTGGGATCTGTCCACCAGGGTCAGGCCGACGCTTTCCTCCAGGGCGCGGATGCGCCGGCTGAAGGCGGGCTGGGTGACGAAACGCTTTTCGGCGGCCTGGGAAAAACTGTAGGTGGCCGCCAGGGCCACGAAGTCTTCCAGCCATTTGAATTCGATGTTCATGGCACCCATACGTCGTCTGATCTCGCAAGGTCACAATCAGAGTTATGCCGATCCGGCATGAGGCTTGGCGGATCGGCATTGGCCGGGATCGGCTGGCAGGCCTAGATTCTAGGGCATCGCGGCGCCCGCCGCTCGATCGAAGCCCAACGCTATCATGTCCGACTCTGCATCATCCGTCCGCCTCGAAAAAGATCTCCTCGGTACCCTCGACGTCCCTGCCGATGCCTACTACGGCATCCAGACCCTGCGCGCCGTGCAGAACTTCCGCCTCTCCGGTGTGCCCCTCGGTCACTACCCCAAGCTGGTGGTGGCCCTGGCCATGGTCAAGCAGGCGGCGGCCGACGCCAACCACCGACTGGGCCATCTGCCCGCGCAAAAGCACCAGGCGATCAATGACGCCTGCTCACGCATCATTCGCGGCGAATTCCACGACCAGTTCGTGGTGGACATGATCCAGGGCGGGGCCGGCACCTCGACCAACATGAACGCCAACGAGGTGATCGCCAATGTGGCCCTGGAGCTGCTCGGCCATGCCAAGGGCGAGTATCGCCACCTGCACCCGAACAACGACGTCAACATGGCGCAGTCGACCAACGACGCCTACCCCACCGCCATCCGCCTGGGTCTGCTGCTCGGCCATGACGCCCTGCTCGCCAGCCTGGACAGCCTGATCACCGCCTTCGCCGCCAAGGGCGTGGAATTCGCCGAGGTGCTGAAGATGGGTCGCACCCAGCTGCAGGACGCGGTGCCCATGACCCTCGGCCAGGAATTCCATGCCTTCGCCACCACCCTGGGCGAAGACCTGGCGCGGCTGAAGAGCCTGGCGCCGGAACTGCTCACCGAGGTCAACCTGGGCGGTACCGCCATCGGCACCGGCATCAATGCCGACCCCGGCTACCAGCTGCTAGCCGTGCAGCGCCTGGCGGAAATCAGCGGCCAGCCGCTCAAGCCCGCCGCCGACCTGATCGAGGCGACCTCGGACATGGGCGCCTTCGTGCTGTTCTCCGGCATGCTCAAGCGCACCGCGGTGAAGCTGTCGAAGATCTGCAACGACCTGCGCCTGCTCTCCAGCGGCCCGCGCACCGGCATCAACGAGATCAACCTGCCGCCGCGCCAGCCGGGCAGCTCCATCATGCCGGGCAAGGTCAATCCGGTGATCCCCGAGGCGGTCAACCAGGTGGCCTTCGAGATCATCGGCAACGACCTGGCGCTGACCCTGGCGGCCGAGGGCGGCCAGTTGCAGCTCAACGTCATGGAGCCCCTGATCGCCTACAAGATCTTCGACTCCATCCGTCTGCTGCAGCGCGCCATGGACATGCTGCGCGAGCACTGCATCACCGGTATCACCGCCAACGTCGAGCACTGCCGCCGCCAGGTGGAGCACTCCATCGGCCTGGTCACCGCACTCAACCCCTACCTCGGCTACGAGACCTCCACCCGCATCGCCAAGACGGCGCTGGAAACCGGTCGTGGCGTGCTGGAGCTGGTGCGCGAGGAGAATCTGCTGGACGAGGCGACCTTGGACGACATCCTGCGCCCGGAAAACATGATCGCCCCGCGACTGGTACCGCTGAAAGCCAAGGTCTGAGTCCCGCACGCCAGACCTGAGCGGTAACCGACGGCAACTCCCCGCGGGCGCGGTATCCTTCTTGCTTGGAAGGCTGCCACCGCCCCGGGGAGTTTTCGTATGCGTCAGTCCGGTCTGATCAATCTCAACCTGGTGTCCCTGGTGCTCCAGCAACTGGCCGCCGACACGCCCGCCCGGGCGGCGCCCCTGCTGGCCGGCAGCGGCCTGCGACTGGACGACCTCGAACAGCCCCATCGGCTCATCACCCTGGCCCAGGAACAGCGGGTCATCGCCAACGCCCTGCCGGTGGCACCGCCCGAACTGGGGCTGCTGCTGGGCTGGCGGCTGCGTGTCTCCGGCTACGGCCTGCTCGGCTATGCCCTGCTCAGCGCCCCGACCCTGGGCGCCGCGCTGCAGGCGGCCCTGGCCCACCAAAGCCTGCTGGGCGCCTATTTCACCCTGCGCCTGGAGCGCCACGGCGAATTGGCCTGGCTCAGGGCCGACGACCATCCCTTCGCCCCGGAGCTGGAGCGCTGCAACGCCGAGTGCTGTCTGGCGTCGCTCCTGGCGATCTGCTGCGACCTCCTGGGTACGTCCCTGCCGCTGGTGCAGGTGGCCTTTCGGCACGCCGAGCCGGTCTATCGCGCGCGCTATGGCGACTGCTTCGGCGCCACGCCCCTGGCCTTCGCCGCCGCCTTCAACGGCCTGGCCTTTCCCGCTGCCTGGCTTGATCGCGGACTGCCACTGGCCGATCCGGTGACCCATCGCGACGCCCTGGAGCAGTGCGGGCGCCTCGCCCCCGAACAGGATCGTCAGCGCGCCCTGCTCGCCCGCATCCGCACTCTGCTGGGTGCCGACCTGGCGGCCCCACCCTCCTTCGCCGCCCTGGCCGGCCACCTTGGCATGGCACCGCGCAGCCTGCGTCGCCACCTGCAGGCCGGCGGCAGCAGCTATCAACGGTTGCTGGATGAGTTGCGCTTCGCGCGGGCGCGCGACCTGCTGGCCCAGGAGCGGCTGCCCATCTATCGCATCGCCGAGGCGATGGGTTTCAGCGAGACGGCCAGCTTCCGCCATGCCTTCCGCCGCTGGAGCGGCCAGTCGCCGCGGGGTTATCGACTCTAGCGGCCGGCGTATGCTGAGCGCTTCCCGTCCCCATGGAGGATTCCCCATGCCCTCGCTGACCCTGCTCGCGGACCGCGGCCAACCCACCGACCAATACCACCTGCCGGCGGAAAAGCGCCTGGAGGGCGATCCGTTGCAGAGCCTCTGGCTCGACTACGAGGATGGCAGCGGCGTGTTCGCCGTCGGCCACTGGCACAGCGAGGTGGGCAAGTGGCGGGTGAACTACACCGAAGAGGAGTACTGCCAGATCCTCGAAGGGGTGAGTCTGGTCACCGATGACCAGGGTCATGCCACCCGTCTCGGGCCCGGCAGCAGCTTTGTCGTGCCGCGCGGCTTCCAGGGCACCTGGGAGGTGCTGGAGCCGACCCTGAAGCGCTTCGTGGTCTACGAAGCCAAGGGCGGCTGATGGCCGCCGCCGGGCGCAATCTGGCCGGATCTATCCCCTTTTGGCCGCAGCGCCTCTCGTCGCGGGCTGCCGGGCTGGCAAGAATCTGGAGAGAGCCCGCCGCCCGGAGTCGCCATGCGCATCCACCACAGTCCCGATCACGCCCTGCACCACGGCCGCTGCGAATTGATCGATGGCCAGTTGCAGCCCTGTTTCGAAAAGCCCCAGCGCGTCGAATTCATCCTCGCCGAATGTCACCGTAGGCAGCTCGGCGAGGTGGTGCCGCCCAGGGACTTCGGCCGGGCGCCACTGGCACGCATCCACAGCACGGCCTATCTCGACTTTCTCGCCGGCGCCTGGGACGAATGGGCGGCCCGCGGCGAGACCGTGGACCTGCTGCCCTATACCTGGCCGGCGCGCACCCTGCGCCAGGTACTGCCGCCCACCAGCCTGCACGGGCGCCTGGGTTACTACAGCTTCGACGGCGGCGCGCCCATCACCGCCGGCACCTGGCAGGCCGCCTACAGCGCCGCCCAGGTGGCCTTGAGTGCCGGAGCCGAGGTCGCCGCAGGTGCCCGCAGCGCCTTCGCCCTCTGCCGCCCGCCGGGCCACCACGCCGCCGCCGATGTCATGGGCGGCTACTGCTATCTGAACAACGCCGCCATCGCCGCCCAGGCCGCCCTCGACGGCGGCGCCCGGCGGGTGGCCATCCTCGATGTCGACTACCACCACGGTAACGGCACCCAGGACATCTTCTATGCGCGCGACGATGTGCTGTTCCTTTCGCTGCACGGCGATCCGGGTTTTGAATTCCCCTTCTTCCTCGGCTATGCCGACGAGACCGGCAGCGGGGCGGGCCAGGGCTTCAACCTCAATCTGCCGCTGCCCGCCGGCAGCGCCTGGGACAGCTGGAGCGCCGCCCTGGAGGTAGCGCTGGCGCGCGTGCAGGACTATGCCCCGGACCTGCTGCTGGTCTCCCTGGGCGTGGATACCTTCAAGGCCGATCCCATTTCCCAGTTCAAGCTGGAGAGCGACGACTACCTGCGGCTGGGCGAACGCCTGGCGCGGCTCGGCCTGCCGACCCTGTTCGTCATGGAAGGCGGTTACGCCGTGGCGGAGATCGGCATCAACACGGTGAACGTCCTGGCCGCCTTCGACGGCGCCTGATCCCTATCGCGAGGAATCCGACCATGCACAGCCTCCTGCGTCCGCTCACCGCCCTGCTCGGTGGCGCCCTGCTCGCCACCGCCGTCCAGGCCGCCGATCCCGGCGAACTGCGGGTCTACAACTGGGCCGACTACATCCTGCCCGAGACGCCCAAGGACTTCGCCAAGCAGACCGGCATCCGCGTCACCTGGGATACCTTCGACAGCAACGAGTCGCTGGAGGCCAAGCTGCTCACCGGCCGCTCCGGCTATGACCTGGTGATTCCCTCCAACCAGTTCCTGGAAACCCAGATCAAGGCCGGCGTATTCCAGAAGCTGGACAAGAGCAAGCTGCCCAACTGGCAGAATCTCGATCCCGAGCTGCTCAAGCTGCTGGAGGTCAACGACCCGGGCAACCAGTACGGCGTGCCCTACATGTACGGCACCATCCTCATCGGCTTCAACCCGGCCAAGGTCAAGGCGGCGCTGGGGGCGGACGCACCGGTGGACAGCTGGGACCTGGTGTTCAAGCCGGAGAACATGGCCAAGCTCAAGAGTTGCGGCGTGGCCATGCTGGACTCGCCCTCGGACATCCTGCCGGTGGTGCTGCACTACCTGGGCCTGGACCCCAACAGCGCCAACGCCAAGGACTACGAAAAGGCCACGGCGCTGATGCTGAAGATCCGCCCCTACATGGCCTACTTCAATTCCACCAAGTACATGACCGATATCGCCAACGGCGACATCTGCGTGGCGGTGGGCTATTCGGGCAGCTTCTACCAGTTCGGCAATCGCGCCAAGGAAGCCGGCAACGGCGTGGTGGTGGACTGGCGTCTGCCACGCGAGGGCGCGCCCATCTGGTTCGACACCTGGGCCATTCCGGCCAGTGCTGCCAATGTCGACCAGGCCCATGCCTTCATCAACTACCTGCTCGAGCCCAAGGTGATCGCCGGGATCAGCGATTACCTCGGCTACCCCAACGCCAACAAGCCGGGCATGCCGCTGGTGACCGCCGCCATCCGCGACAACCACGACCTGGTGCCCACCCCGGAGATGCTCAAGAAGCTCTATGTGGTGCAGCCGCTGCCGCAGCCCATCGAGCGGGTCCGCACCCGTGCCTGGAGTCGTATCAAGGCCGGTAATTGAAGGTCGAGTCCTCCACGATCATCCGAATGGTAGCCAATGGCTACCATTCGGCGGTTACATCCCCGCGTCCGGGAACCCTCTATCGCGCTAAGGGACTTATTGTGCTGAAGTGACCCATTGGATTTACCTGCCAGGTACGGCGTCATGTCCCTCAGTCTCGCCCTCACCCGAGCGCTGGCTCGGCCTTTCTGGGCCCTGCGCTTCGAACCGGTATTGGAACGGCATTACCAGCACGACATCGCCCGTTCGCGCCGGCGGCACCTGCGCATCAGCCTGACCGTGGCCATCCTCGCCTACGCCAGCTTCTCGATCTGGGACTGGATCCTGATGACCGATGCCTTCTGGCTCATCAGCCTGCTCAGCGCGCTGGTGGTGATCGGCGGCGGGCTGGTATTGCTGGCGCTCGGGTTGATACGTGCCGAACATCCCGCGCGCGAGTGGCTGGGCATCCTGCCCTGTCTGCTGGCCTATCTCCCGCCGCTGCTCGACGTCGAGGCCACCGATGCCGCGCATCGCGCCCTCTGGCTGGCGACCATGCCGCTGATGACGCTCTTCACCAACAGCTGCATCGCGCCGCCCCTGCGCCAGGCCGCGGTCCACACCCTGATCGCCCTGCTGGCCATCGGTCTGGCCACCCAGATGCATAGCCTGCCGGCCCTGGAGGCGTCGCTGGTCATGACCCTGGCGTTCGCCACCGCGAGCTTTACCCTGCTCAACAACTTCTGGATGGAGCGCGCCCGCCGTCAGGGCTATCTGCTGATCCTGCGCGACCGCTTGCGCAACGAAGAGCTGACCGCCTCCAACCGCTTCCTGGCGCAGCAATCCGCCACCGATCCCCTGACCGGCGTGGCCAATCGCCGGGCGCTGATGCAGGCCCTGGCCACCGCCCTGGCCCATCCCCCGCCCCGGCCGCTGCTCCTGCTGATGATCGACGTCGATCACTTCAAGGCCTTCAATGACCGCTATGGGCATCCGGCGGGCGATCGCTGCCTGCAACAGGTCGCCAGCGCCCTGGCCGACGAATTGCGCGCCGGCGATTGCCTGGCCCGCTACGGCGGCGAGGAATTCGCCATCCTCTGCACGCCGTCGCGCGAAGAGGATGCCGCCAAGCTGGCGCAGCGCCTGCTCGACGCGGTACGGCGCCTGGAGATCCCCCACCTCGGGCCCCAGGCCGGTCCGCGGGTGACCGTGAGCATTGGCGGCGCCTGTGCGCGGCCGGATCACGACTCTGCCGAGAGCTTTATCGAAGCCGCCGATCGCCAGCTCTACTGGGCCAAGCAAGCCGGGCGCGACCGCGCCATCCTCGAGGACTGCGATCGCTGCCACCCAGCGATGGAAGAATCCCTCTAGCCCAGGCGATAGACCCGATCGATCAGGACCACGCTGGCCAGGCGCTGGCGCAGATCGTCGTCCAGGCTGGGATCCTGCCAGTCGTAGAGGCCGATGCGGGCATAGGCCCGACCCCGTGGCGGCCGGGTGCCCAGATACTCCCAGACCACCCGGGTGCAGGCCGGCTCGCGCCGGTCGGAGGCGCTGACGCCCAGCTTGAGTCCGTTGAGGCGATCGATGCGGTTGCGCGCGCTGGGCAGCAGCACCGTCTGCGACAACTCGTTGCCGGTGAGGGATTCGTAGTCGGTAAAGAACAGCCGGCTTTCCAGGCTCATGGCCAGGCCCAGGTAGCGAAAGCGTGCCTGGCTGGTGGTCTCGCCGCGGCGACGCAGGCGCTCGAAGCGCACATAGCGGAAGACACCCGCTTCCGCGAACAGCCAGACCAGTCCGCAGAGCACCACGCCCGGCGTGGACAGCGACGGATAGTATTCGTGGTAGTAGCCCTGGTAACGCGCCAGGCCCTCCTGACGCTCGCCGAACAGGGCCAGGGCCTGCCCGGCCCACCCCGTTTCCTGGCCGACCGGCGCGCCCAGGCGCGCCGCGAATTGCCGCTGTGGTAGCTGTAGATCGCCCACCGGCAGGCCGAAGAATTCCGCCAGCCGCTGCAGGTTGTAGGGCGACGGACGGCTTTGCCCGTTGAGGTAGCGATTGAACTGGGCGCGGTTGATGCCGACGGCGCGACAGACGGCGGCAATCGAGCGGTGGCGCTGGCAGAGCAGCTGCAAATTGGCGGAAAAGTCGCTCATGAGTCCGGCCCGAGCTTGACAGACGGCCAGAAAACTAGCATCAAGTCGCGCCATTTTGAAGCGAGGCGCGGAATTGTTCACGCCGGTGGGATAGCCGAATCTAGGCGCCCGGTCCGACCTACTGCCCGTTCCACCCGGACCGACCCGTCCCAGCGCCTGTTGCCGTCGTCTCCCCACGACGGGAGCAGACCCTGGCGGGATATTCCACAATAATAGCCCCAAGGCTTGCGAGCCGGCCTTGGAGCATCACTAGCATGCTCGAGGATTCTTCATGCACTACCTAGAAATGCTCAACGACTTCCTGTCCGGCCACGTGCTCATCGTGCTGATCGTCGGCCTGGGCAGCTATTTCACCCTGCGCTCGCGATTCGTGCAGGTGCGCCATTTCCCGCACATGTTCACCGTGTTCAAGGACTCCCTGCGCAACAGCGGTGATGGCCTGAGCTCCTTCCAGGCGCTGATGCTCAGCCTGGCCGGTCGCGTCGGTGCCGGCAACATCGCCGGCGTGGGCCTGGCCGTGACCCTGGGCGGCCCCGGCGCGGTGTTCTGGATGTGGGTGACCGCCCTGGTCGGCATGGCCAGCAGTTTCTTCGAGTGCACCCTCGCGCAGGTCTACAAGCGCGCCGACGGCGACGGCCTCTATGTCGGCGGCCCGGCGTACTACATCCAGCACGGCCTCAACAAGCGCTGGATGGCACTGGCCTTCTCGGCGCTGCTGCTGGTGACCTACGGCTTCGCCTTCGTCGGTCTGCAGTCCTTTACCGTGACCCATTCGCTGGAAAACGCCTTCGGCCTGCCGGTGCAGTACACCGGGATCGCCCTGGCCATCCTGCTGGGCCTGGTGTTCATCGGCGGCATCAAGCGCATCGCCGCGGTCTCCGACATCCTGGTGCCGGTCAAGACCCTGGCCTACATCGCCGTCACCCTCTATGTGATCGTCACCCAGATCGACCTGGTCCCCGGCACCCTGCTGACCATCGTCAAAAGCGCCTTCGGCCTGGAACCGGCCTTCGCCGGCCTGCTGGGCGCCGCCATCACCATGGGCGTCAAGCGTGGCGTCTTCGCCAACGAAGCCGGCCTGGGCGCAGCGCCCAACGTCGCCGCCGTGGCCGCGGTCAAGCACCCGGCCGCCCAGGGCGTGGTGCAGGCCTTCAGCGTCTTCCTCGACACTTTCGTCATCTGCACCTGCACCGCGCTGCTGATCCTGCTGTCGGGCTTCTACACCCCGGGCTTCGAAGGCGATGGCATCGTCCTGACCCAGAACTCCCTGGCCGCGGTGGTCGGTGACTGGGGTCGCATCTTCATCAGCGTCGCCCTGTCGCTGTTCGTCTTCACCTGCATCCTCTACAACATCTACCTTGGCGAGAACGGCCTGCGCTACCTGCTCGGCCGCGGCAAGGCCGTGCTGCTCGGCTATCGCGGCCTGGTGCTGGTGCTGATCTGCTGGGGCTCCATGCAGAACCTGACCACGGTGTTCGCCTTCGCCGACATCACCATGACCTGCCTGGCCTTCGTCAACCTGATCGCCCTGGCCCTGCTGATCAAGGTCGGCATGCGCGTGCTCAACGACTACGACGCCCAGCGCCGTGCCGGGGTCGACCAGCCGGTGTTCGACGCCGACCAGTTCCGCGACCTGGACCTGGATCGCCAGGCCTGGCCGGCGCTGGAGCGTCTGGAAGAGACCGTCGCCGAAGCCCGCGCCGCCCAGCCGCGCCAGGCGCACTGACCGCCGCCACCGGGTCGTCCCGACCCGGACCGCGACCGCTTTCCTGCCCCCACCCCGTGTGGGGGCAGTCTTATCAGGAAGTCCCTCATGAGCTCACCCTACCTGCACATCCTCTACACCGGCGGCACCATCGGCATGCAGGCGACCGCCGCCGGCCTGGCCCCGGCCGCCGGTTTCGAGGCGCGCATCCAGGCCCTGCTGGCCAGCCGTCCGGAGCTGGGCAATCCGGCCTGGCGGCTGCAGGAGCTGCTGCCGCTGATCGACAGCGCCAACATGACCCCCGCCGCCTGGGAGCGCATGGCCCAGGCGATCATTGCGGCCGCTACGGACCCGGCCTGTCGCGGCGTGCTGGTGCTGCACGGCACCGACACCCTGGCCTACAGCGCCGCCGCCCTGGCCTTCCGCCTGCTGGGCTTGGCCATTCCGGTGCTGCTGACCGGTTCCATGCTGCCGGCCGGCGTGCCGGACAGCGATGCCGACGGCAACCTGGCCGACAGCTTCGCGGCCTTCTCGAGCGGACTGGCGCCGGGAGTCCAGGTGCAATTCCATGGCGAACGCCTGCCCGCGGCGCGCTGCACCAAGCAGGCCAGCAGCGGCTGGAAGGCCTTCGTGGCAAGCGCCCGGCCGCGCAGCGGCGACGCCCTCGTCGCCGCACCTGCCGCGCTACGCTTCGACCAGCCGCGCCAGCCGGTGCGGGTGGCGGTGCTGCCGCTGTTTCCGGGGGTCGACGGTGGGGTCCTGCGCGGTCTGATGGGCAGTGGCGTGCAGGGGCTGGTACTGGAGTGCTACGGCAGCGGCACGGGGCCGGCGGACGACGCCGACTTTCTCGCCGCCCTCGCTGAACTGCGCGACGCCGGGGTCCCCGTGGTCGCCCTCAGCCAGGGTGCCCGTGGCACCGTGGAATTGGGCACCTACGCCGCCGGCAGCGGCCTGGCCGACGCCGGGGTCATCTCCGGTCGCGGCATGACCCGCGAAGCCGCCCTGGGCAAGCTGCACGCCCTGCTCGGCTGCGGCCTGGAGCGCGCCGCGGTGGCCGAGTGGATCGGGCGGAATCTGTGCGAGGAGTTGTGATCGTCGGCTAGGTGCCGGCTGCTCCCTCACCCCGGCCCTCTCCCTGGGGGAGAGGGGGCGTTTGGGTCGACTTCGTGCGGGCTCCTGTGTGACCTCTGCCGCCCGCTAGCCCGCTTCATCCTGGCCTGGATCCAGGCTTGCCCTCGACACGCTCATCACCCCGCGCCAACCTCTATCGGAGCACCCGCTCTCCCTCTGGGAGAGGGCCAGGGTGAGGGTGCGCTTGAAGCCTGACAGCCCCAAGTCCTGCGCACCAAACTCCCCCTTAAGCGCCCCCTCTCCCTCCGGGAGAGGGTCGAGGTGAGGGTGCGCTTGAAGCCTGACAGCCCAAGCCCTTCGCACCAAACTCCCCCTTAAGCGTCCCCTCTCCCTCCGGGAGAGGGTCGGAGTGAGGGTGCGCTTGAAGCCTGACAGCCCAAGCCCTTCGCACCAAACTCCCCCTGAGCGCCCCCTCTCCCTGCGGGAGAGGGTCGGGGTGAGGGCCGCCCCAGGCGCCCGCTCAGTCCCTTACAGCGCCTCGCGCCACAGGCTCACCGCCATCTCGGCGGAGGCGCCCGGCGCCACGGTGAGGACGTCGTCCATCACCCGGGCGGTCTCGATGCAGAGCATGCCGGTCCAGGCGTCGTCGGCGAACTGGCTCAGGCGCGCGGCCTTGTCGATCCAGGGATTCCACAGCACCGCCGAATGGCTATTGCGGGTCTCGACGAACAGCCGGCGCTGCCACTGGGGATCGCGGATCGCCAGGCGGGCCGGCAGGCCGACATAGACCCGGTCGGTCTCGGCGGTGATGGTGGGCTCGCCGTTCTGCCGCTTGCGGGTCCAGCCGTCCAGGCAGTCGTAGTAGTCGGCATTGGCCAGGCCTTCGATACCCACCTCGCGCACGTCGCTCACGGCGAAATAGGTGTGCAGCGCCTGGCTCAGCACCAGCGGATGATCTTCCAGATTGCGCACGCTCAGGGTCAGCTCCAGGCGCTCACCGACGCTCAGGCTCAGGGTCAGCTCGGTGGCATGGGGCCAGCCCGGGGTGGTCTCGGCGGAGGTGCGGTGGTGGAAGTCCAGGCGCACCCGGTCGGTGTCCACCTCGACGCCGCCGGCCTGCCAGGCGACCTGCCGCGCCAGGCCGTGGGCCGGGGCGTCCGCGGTGGTGGTGCACATGGCCTGGACCGCGGGCGGATTCTTCAGCAGGTCGCCGAACCAGGGCCAGCAGACCGGGATGCCGCCACGGATCGGGGTGCCGGGCTCGAACACGGCTTCCGGATTGCCCCAGACGATGTCCGGTTCGCCGTCGAAGCCGTAGCGCAGCACATGGGCGCCCTGGCAGGCCACCAGGGCTTCGGCCTGGCCGACGCGGATGCGCCAGACGGGCAATTGACCCAGTTGGATCTGTTCGACGAGGGGGGCAGCGGACATGGGATGACTCCTGGAAAAGGTGAGAGGCGACTGTAGTCCAGTCGAGGACCGGGCTCCAGCCAGCCATGGACAGCAGCGGCGGTAAAATCTTCCAACGCTGGCCGCGTCTCATACCGGTGCCGCACCGCTCGGCTAGACTCCTGGTCTCCCCTCTTCAGGAATGGCTCCCGCATGTCGGCTTTCCCGCGTCTTTCCCTGCTGCTCGGCCTGGGCCTGGCCCTGCCGCTCCTGGCCAACGCGGCCAATCCCCTCGACGACGAGGTCCGCGCCGCCGCCCGCGCGGTGATGGCCGAGCAGGACATCCCCGGCCTGGCCGTGGGCGTCACGGCCCCAGGGCTGCGCCGGCTCTACTACTTCGGCACCGCCGACCGTCGCAGCGGCCAGCCGGTGGACGCCGCTACCCTGTTCGAGATCGGCTCCCTGAGCAAGACCTACACCGCCACCCTGGGTGGCTACGCCGCGGTGACCGGTCGCCTGCGGCTGGACGAGTCCGCCGCTCAGGTCCGCCCGGCCCTGGCCGGCAGCGCCATCGGCCAGGCCAGCCTGCTGCAACTGGCCACCTACAGCGCCGGCGGCCTGCCGCTGCAATTTCCCGATAGCGTCACCACGGACGATCAGGCGACGGCCTTCTACCGCGCCTTCCAGCCGCCCTTCCCCGCCGGCAGCCGCCGCCTCTACGCCAATCCCAGCATCGGCCTGTTCGGCGCCCTGGCGGCCCAGCGGCTCGACGAGCCCTTCGCCACGGCGCTTCTGCGCCACGTGCTCAAGCCCCTGGGACTCGATCACACCTATCTGCAGGTGCCGGCGGCCGAGCAGGCCCACTATGCCTGGGGCCATGGCAAGAACGATCAGCCGCTGCGGGTCAATCCGGGTGTCTATGCCGAAGAGGCCTATGGCATCAAGACCACCGCCGGCGATCTGCTCGCCTTCGTCGAGGCGAATCTCAATCCCGGTCGGCTGCCGGGACCCCTGGCCAAGGCGCTCGACGCCACCCAGCAGGGCTACTATCGCAGTGGCCCCCTGACCCAGGGCCTGGGCTGGGAGGCTTACCCCTATCCGCTGGCCAAGACCCAGCTGCTGGCCGGCAACACCCCGGCGATGGCCCTGGAGCCGCAACCGGTGGACTGGCAACACCCGCCCCTGCCGGCGAGCGGTGCCCGCCTGCTGAACAAGACCGGCTCCACCAACGGCTTCGGCGCCTATGCGCTGTTTATCCCCGAGCGCCAGCTCGGCCTGGTAATCCTGGCCAACCGCAATTATCCGATCCCGGCGCGGATCGAGACGGCGTGGCGGATCTTGCAGAAGCTCGATAGCCGGGTGCAGTGAGGTACCTCAATCGCGGCCATGGGCCGCTCCTACAGGGTGTGATGCTTCTGTAGGAGCGGCCCATGGCCGCGATAATGCGAGCAGACAGTCATCTGTAGGAGCGGCCGCCTCGGCGGACCGCCATGGCCGCGATCAACTCGAACCCCGTAGCGTGGAAAACGGCGCAGCCTTTTCCACTGGGAGTTCGCAGCAGGGGGCTCCCCCACCCCAGCCCTCTCCCCAGGGGAGAGAGGGCCATCCGAAGTGGCGCTCAACTTCATTGGCGCTGACAAGATCAGAGCAGTCGCGTGGATGACGGTGCAGCCTCATCCACAAAACCCAACCTCAGGCCCCACCCGACTCCTCGCGCCCTTCCACCGGCAGTTCGTGCTCGGTGGCGTAGCCGGCGTCGGCCGCCTCCAGCACGCCGTGGGCGATGCTGCAAAACAGCGAATTGACCCGGCGCATGTCGCTGAGCAGGCCCAGGTGCAGGGAGCTGGTCTCGAAGCTCTCAACCACCTGCTGGTGCAGCCGCTCGACGTGGGCATGGGCATAGCGCCGCTCCAGCAGGCGGAAGCGCTGCTTGAGCCGGCGCAGGCGGCGCGCCGCGTCTAGGTCGCCGGAGAGATAGACCGACAGGCACAGCTTGAGGCTGTCGACCAGCAGCCGGTGCAGGGCGGAAAGTTCGTCCACCCCGGAAGCCGAAAAGGAACGGCGGGCGGCGATCTTCTTGCTGTCGACGTCGCTGGCCATGCGCTCGATCAGGTCGCCGGCCTGCTCCAGGTTGATCGCCAGTTCGATGGTCTCGGCCCAGCGCCGGCTGTCGCGCTCGTCCAGGTCGTCGCGCGGCATGCGCGCCAGGTACAGCTTGATCGCCGTGTAGAGGGCATCGACGTCATCGTCGAGACGGCGCACCTCGCGCGCCAGCTGCTTGTCGCCGGCGTTGATCAGCACCAGCAGGTGCTGCAGCATCTGCTCGATGACGTCGCCCATGCGCAGGAGCTCGCGGGAGGCGTTGGTCAGCGCCAGGGCCGGAGTGTCCAGGGCGGCGGTGTCCAGGTGCCGCGGCCGCAGGATCGTCTCGGCGCTGTCCTTGGCCGGCAGCATGGCGGTGCAGAAGCGCGCCAGGGGCCCGGTCAGCGGCAGGAACAGCAGGCAGCGCACCAGGTTGTAGGCGACGTGGAAGCCGATCACCACCTCGGCGTCGTTGAAGTCGTAGCCCTGCAGCCAGTCGGCCAAGAGGCCGATCCAGGGCAGCACCAGGATGCAGCCGGCGAGCTTGAACAGCAGGCTGCCCACCGCCACCCGCCGTGCCTCCACGCCCTGCTTGGCCGCGCCCATCAGCGCCAGCACGCCGCTGCCCAGGTTGGCGCCCACCACCAGGCACAGCGCCACCTTGAGCGAAATGACCCCGGAGCCGGCCAGGGTGGCGGTCAGCAGCACCGCCGCCAGGCTGGAATAGGAGACCATGGCGAAGACCGCCCCGGTCAGGGCGTCGAGCAGCTGGTCGCCGGTCAGCGAAGAGAACAGCACCTTGACCCCGGCGGCATGGGTCATCGGCGAGGCGGCTTCGACGATCAGCTGCAGTGCCAGGATGATCAGCCCCAGGCCGATGGCGACCCGGCCGAGCTGGCCGGCGCGGGTCTGCTTGCGACCGAGAAAGAACACCACGCCCAGAAAGATCAGCAGCGGCGACAGCCAGGACAGGTCGAAGGTCAGCACCCGCGCCATCAGCGCGGTGCCCACGTCGGCGCCGAGCATGATGGCCAGCGCCGGGGTGAGCGGCACCAGGCCCTGGGCGACGAAGGAGGTCACCAGCAGTGCCGTGGCGTTGCTGCTCTGCACCAGGGCGGTGACGGCGATACCGGAAAGAAAGGCCAGCGGCATGCGCTGCATGCTGCGGCTGAGCACCCGGCGCAGGCTGGCGCCGTATACCCGCAGGATGCCGGTGCGCACGATATGGGTGCCCCACACCAGCAGGGCCACAGCGGATAGCAGATTGAGCAGTGTCAGCATCGTGGCGCCCTCCCGGCGCGTGTCCAAGAGCTCCTGGCGAGCTTGTCACAAAATCGTAATGACCGTTCTGCACAGACGCACGAGCCCGAAGGCAGGGCACCTTCGGGCTCGTGGGGACTTGCTGGATTAGGCGGCGGAGAGCCGGGTGGGTTCCGCCGCTGGGCTCAGATCTGCTCTTTGCGCAGCTTGACCGCTTCGCGGGCCTTGGCCTTGCCGCGCAGGCGGATGTTGATGGCTTCCACCGCCAGCGAGAAGGCCATGGCGAAGTAGACGTAGCCCTTGGGCACGTGGACCTCGAAGGCCTCGGCGATGAGCACGGTGCCGACCACGATCAGGAAGGACAGCGCCAGCATCTTCAGACTCGGGTGCTTGTCGATGAAAGTGCTGATGGCGCCGGCCGCCAGCATCATCACCAGCACCGCGACGATGATCGCCGCGACCATGACCGGCACGTGGCTGACCATGCCGACCGCGGTGATCACCGAGTCCAGCGAGAAGACGATGTCGATGATGGCGATCTGGATGATGGTGCCGATGAAGCCGCTGCCCTTCTTCGTGGGCGCGTCTTCGTCCTGCTCTTCCTCGCCTTCCAGGCCGTGGTAGATCTCGGCGCTGCTCTTCCACAGGAGGAACAGGCCGCCGAAGAAGAGGATGAGGTCACGGCCGGAGATGCCTTGGCCGAATACAAAGAACAGGTCGGCGGTGAGGCGCATCACCCAGGTGATGGACAGCAGCAGCAGGATGCGGGTGACCATGGCCAGGGCCAGGCCGAAGAACCGGGTCCGCGCCTGCATGTGCTTGGGCATGCGGCTGACCAGGATGGAGATCATGATGATGTTGTCGATGCCGAGGACGATCTCCAGGGCCGTCAGGGTAAAGAAGGCGACCCAGATTTCCGGGTTGGTCAACCAGTCCATTGCAAATCCTCTCGTAGCTAAGGCGCGCTCGGGCGCGCGCTCTAATGGAAAAGGCGCATCGGGCGACGCGCCGTTTTCGAACAGCCGGCAAGGCTAGTCGTAGCTCTGGCAAAACTCTAGCGGCTGTACAGCGGAAACACACCCAGTAACAAAGCGCCGACCAGCAGGAACATGCAGGTCACGGTGGCCCACTTCAGGGTGAAGCGCTGATGGTCGCCGAATTCCACCTTGGCCAGGCCCACCAGCAGGTAGGTCGAGGGCACCAGCGGGCTGAGCAGGTGCACGGGCTGACCGACGATGGAGGCCCGGGCGATCTCCACCGGACTGATGCCATAGGCCGCGGCGGCCTCGGCCAGCACCGGCAGCACGCCGAAGTAGAAGGCGTCGTTGGAGATGAAGAAAGTGAACGGCAGGCTGACCAGGGCGGTGATCACCGCCATGTACGGGCCCAGGGCGTCCGGGATCACCGCCAGCAGGCCCTTGGACATGGCGTCGACCATGCCGGTACCCGAGAGGATGCCGGTGAAGATGCCCGCGGCGAAGATCAGCGAGACCACCGCCAGGACGTTTTCGGCATGGGCGGCGATGCGCTGCTTCTGCATGTTCAGGCAACGGTAGTTGACGGTCATGGCGATGCCGAAGGCGATCATGAACAGCACCGGCATCGGCAGCACGCCCATGATCAGCGCGGCCATCAGCGCCAGGGTCAGCAGGCCGTTGAACCAGCGCAGGTGCGGGCGGCGGGCCTCGGCGCACTGGGAGACAGTGACGTCGGCGCCTTCGGTCTCGCCGATCTGCAGGATGCCCAGGCGCGCGCGCTCGCTGCGGCCATAGAGGTAGGCCAGGAAGAACAGCCAGGCGATGGCCAGCAGCATGGGCGCGATCATGGGCACGAAGACGTCGGCCGGATCCACGTGCAGGGCACTGGCGGCGCGCGCGGTCGGACCACCCCAGGGGGTCAGGTTCATCACGCCACTGGAGAGCAGCATCAGGCAGGTCATGATCAGCGGATTCATGCCCAGGCGCCGGTACAGCGGGAACATGGCCGCCACGCAGATCATGTAGGTGGTCGAGCCGTCACCGTCCAGGGAGACCACCAGGGTCAGGAAGACGGTGCCCATGGCCACCTTGAGCGGATCGCCCTTGACCAGCTTGAGGATCCAGCGCACCGCCGGATCGAACAGGCCGGTGTCGATCATCACCGCGAAGTAAAGGATCGCGAACAACAGCATCACGCCGGTGGGCGCCAGTTTGCGGATGCCGTCGAGCATCATCGGGCCGAGGGCGTCGAGCTTGACGTGGCCGAGGCTGGCGAATTCGCTGGACAGCGCCCAGGCCAGCACGGCGAAGGCGATCGGCACCATGGTCAGGGCGATCAGCGGAGACAGGCGCTTGGTCATGATCAGGTACATGAAGGTCATGACCATGGCGAAGCCGAGGAAAGTCAGCATGGGAATACCTCTGAATTTTCGCGAAGAGAAGGAAGATCAGCCGCGGCGCAGGGGCGCGGGGAGGGCGAAAATCCAGGGGAGAGGGGCGCGCGGGGACGCCTGGAAGGACAGATACGACATGGCAAGAATCCTGGTTATTTTTGTAGGCACGTCGCCCGCTCACGGGGGCGGGTCTTGAGGGGATCCTAAGAGGTCAACCTTTCGCCAGCCTTGCGTGGTGGCGAGTGGATGTTGCCGGATGTCACGAAGCCGACACGGGCGGGGGCTGTTCGGCCCGCTGCCAACCCGGGATGCTCAGGTGCTCGACGAAGAAATCGAGCAGCACCTGGATCTTGGTGGGTCGGCTGCGCGCCGAGGGGGTCACGAAGTAGAGGCCGCCACGGGTCAGCTGCCAGTCCGGCAGCAGCTGCACCAACCGGCCATCGGCCAGGTAGTCGGCGGCGATGAAGTCCGGCAACTCGGCGATGGCGAGGCCTTCCAGCAGCACCGGCAGCAGGGCTTCGGAATTGGTGACGCGCAGGGGGCCACGGGGTAGCACGCTTGCCTCGCGACCCTCGTCCCCGCTGAAGCGCCACACCTGGCTGCGCGCCCGATAGGCATAGCTCAGGCAGGCATGGTCGGTCAGTTCCTGCGGATGGCTTGGCCAGCCGTGGCGCTCGACATAGGCCGGCGCCGCCACCAGCAGCTGGCTCACCGCGCAGAGCCGCCGGGCGACCAGCGAGGAGTCCGGCAAGGCGGCGATGCGCAGGGCGGCGTCGAAACCCTCCGCCACCAGATCCACGGTGGCATCGGACAGGTGCAGATCCACCGACAGCTGGGGATAGCGGCGCAGCAGCTCGGGCAGCAGCGGCGCCACCCAGCGCAGGCCGAAGGCCATGGGCACCGCCAGCCGCACCTGGCCACGGGGCTGCACGGCGCGGGCCTGGGCAGCGCTTTCGGTCGCCTCCGCCTGGCGATAGAGATCACCGGCCTGAGCGGCCAGCTCGCGGCCGAATTCGGTCAGCGCCAGCTGCCGCGAGGTGCGATTGAACAGCCGCCCGCCGAGGCGTTCCTCCAGGCGCGTCACCGCCCGCGAGACGGTGGCCACCGACACGCCCAGCACCCGCGCCGCGGCGGCGAAGGAGCCCTCTTCGGCGACCTTGGCGAACATCGCCAACCCTTCGAAATCCGGCAATCTGCTCAATTCATTTCTGCAACGATGACTTGCCAATCATTCTATTTTGCAAGGAAGCCAGGGTCGATAGGCTGACTCCACCTGATCACAACCCTCGGAGTTCCCGCCATGACCCTCAAGCTCGCAGACAAGATCGCCCTCGTCACCGGCGCCACCAGCGGCATCGGCCTGGCCGCTGCCAAACTCTTCGCCCAGCAGGGCGCCCACGTCATCCTCACCGGTCGGCGGCAGGCGGAACTGGACGCCGCGGTCGCCCAAGTCGGCAATGCCACCGGCATCGCCGTGGACTCATCCCGCCTGGACCAGCTCGATGCCCTCTATGAGCGCATCCGCCGCGAGCACGGACGCCTTGATGTGCTCTACGTCAACGCCGGGGGCGGCAGCATGCTGCCCCTCGCCGAGGTGACCGAGGCCCACTACGACGACACCTTCGATCGCAACGTGAAGGGGGTGCTGTTCACCGTGCAGAAGGCTCTGCCGCTGCTGGCGGACCATGCCTCGGTGATCCTCGCCGGCTCCACCGCCGCCAGTACCGGCACCCCGGCCTTCAGCGTCTATGGCGCCTCCAAGGCCGCCGTGCGCGCCTTCGCCCGCAACTGGATCCTGGAGCTGCAGGGCCGCGGCATCCGCATCAACACCCTGAGTCCGGGCGCCACCCGCACCCCGGGCCTGGTGGAGCTGGCCGGTCCGGATGCCGCTCAGCAGCAGGGCCTGCTGGACCACCTGGCCAGCCAGATCCCCCTGGGTCGCGTCGGTGAGCCCGAGGAGATCGCCAGGGTCGCCCTGTTCCTGGCCTCCAGCGATTCCAGCTTCGTCAACGGCGCCGAACTCTTCGCCGATGGTGGCCAGGCGCAGGTCTGAACGGCGTCTGGCGGCCAGAAAAAAGCGGACAGCGCCCGGGGCGCTGTCCGCTTTTTTGCCGACCTGATGCGGGCGTCAGCCGCGCAATCGCGTGTTGAGTACGGCGATATGCTCCGGACCGATGCCGCAGCAGCCGCCGATCAGACTCGCACCACGCGCCTGCCAGTCCTGGGCGAAGCTCAGGTAGCCGGGCGGATCCAGGTCCGGACGCAGGGGGTCGAGGCCATCATTGGCGGTGGCCTCTTCCGGCTGGGGCGGGAAGGCGTTGGCATAGGCGCCAAAGGGAATCTCGACACCCGCCGCGGCAAAGGTCGCCCGCGCGGTATCCAGCGCCGCGGCCATGACCTCGGGCTGGCTGCAGTTGAACAGCAAGGCTCCGGCGCCCAGCTCCACCGCCAGCTGCGCGGCCGCGGTCACCGGCTCGCCGGATCTCAGCCGTGGGGTCTCGTCGACGTCTTCGTCCTTGAGGGTGAAGGACAGCCACAGCGGCTTGCCGTCCCCTGGCAGCCCGGCGGCGATGGCGCGCACCTCGGCCAGGGAGCTCTGGGTTTCCGCCAGCCAGAGATCGACATGGGGCGCCAGGCCGCGGATCAGCGGCTGCAGCACCTCGTCCACCCGCGCCGGCTCGAACAGATCGGGGCGATAGGAGCCGAACAGCGGCGGCAGCGACCCCGCCACCCGCACCGGCTGACCGCTGGCCACCACCGCCTGCCGTGCCAGCTGGCCGGCCCGCGCGGCCAGGGCCTCGCCTTCGGCGGCGAAGCGCGCCTCGCCGATATGGAAGGGCACCACCGCATAGCTGTTGCTGGTGATCACCTGGGCGCCGGCCTCGATATAGGCGCGGTGCACCGCTTCCACCTGCTCCGGCGCCTCGCTCAGGGCCAGGGCCGACCATTCCGGCTGACGGAAGGGCGCGCCGCGACGCTGTAGCTCGCGGCCCATGCCACCGTCGAGAAGCACAAGATTCATGTTGGCCATATAGCTATTTCACTTTTCCTTATAACCAAAACAGAGTTCAATATCGGTTCTCATATCTCTCTAATACCAGGCCCTCTTACCCTTTGCAAAGGACGCCTCCATGAGAACCGCTCTGCTATCGGCCCTCGGCCTGACCCTGGCGCTGGTCGCCACCTCGGCCTCGGCCGGGGCCACCCTGGACCGCATCAAGGCCAAGGGCGAGCTGGTCAACGTGCTCATGGAGAGCTATCCGCCCTTCTCCCAGCTCAATGCCCAGAACCAGCTG
This sequence comes from Pseudomonas sp. RIT411, assembly GCF_003057735.2. Classification (NCBI taxonomy): domain Bacteria; kingdom Pseudomonadati; phylum Pseudomonadota; class Gammaproteobacteria; order Pseudomonadales; family Pseudomonadaceae; genus Pseudomonas; species Pseudomonas sp. RIT411. Next base: position 184,467 of record NZ_QBIZ02000004.1, on the reverse strand, counting down.
GAAGGCTTCGACGTGGACGTGGCCAAGGCGGTGGCCGACAAGCTCGGCGTCAAGCTGCGCCTGGAAACCCCTTCCTGGGACGTGATCGCCGCCGGTCGCTGGAGCGGTCGCTACGACGTCTGCATCTGCTCCATGACACCCAGCCAGGCGCGCGCCCAGGTGTTCGATTTCCCGGTCAACTACTACGCCTCGCCGGCGGTGATCGTGGTCAACGCCGGTGACGACCGCATCCACGGCGCCAAGGACCTCTCTGGCAAGAAGGTCGGCGTCACCAGCGCCTCTTCCTATGAGAGCTACCTGAACAAGGACCTGACCATCGAGGGCCAGGAGGACAAGCCGCTGAGCTATCCCTTCGACGATGTCCAGGTGGTGCCCTTCCCCGACGACAACGTCGCCTTCCAGGACCTCGGCCTGGGCGCCGGCAAGCGCCTGGATGCGGTGCTGACCAACCTGGTGACGGCCCAGCCGCGCCTGGCCCAGGACAGCAAGTTCAAACTGGCCGGCGCGCCGCTCTATGCCGAGCCCAACGCCGTGGCCATCGAGAAGGGTGATCCGGAATTCGCCGCCACGCTGCGCGAGATCATCGAAGGGCTACGCCAGGACGGCACCCTGAAGCGGATCTCCGACAAGTGGATCGGTGCCGACATCAGCCAATGAGTCCGCTACCGCCCCCAGACCAGCGCCGCCCCCTGCTGAGTTTTCGTACCCGTGTCTGGCTGACCTGGCTGGCGCTGCTAGCCGGGGGCGTGGTCTTCGTGCTCGGCTTTGACCTCAAGTTCGCCAGCGTCTGGCCGCGCCTGCCCAACCTGGTGGGTTGGCGCCTGGGCCCCAACGGCTTCCTGCAGGGCGCGGCCCTGACGCTGTTCCTCAGCCTCAGCTCCATCCTGGTGTCGGTGCTGCTGGGCTTCGCCGCGGCCCTGGGCCGGCTGTCGTCCAGCGCCCTGGCCTATGGCGTGGCGACCTTCTACGCCTCCTTCTTTCGCGGCACCCCGCTGCTGATCCAGATCCTGCTGATCTACCTGGGCCTGCCGCAGATCGGCGTGGTGCCCGGCGCCATCAGCGCCGGCATCCTCGCCCTGTCGCTGAACTATGGCGCCTACCTCAGCGAGATCTTTCGCGCCGGCCTGCTCGGCGTCCCCGCCGGTCAGCGCGAGGCGGCCCTGGCCCTGGGCCTGGCGCCGCGGGTGATCTTCTGGCGCGTCACCCTGCCCCAGGCCATGCGCAGCATCATCCCGCCCACCACCAGCCAGTTCATCTCCATGCTCAAGGACTCCTCCCTGGTCTCGGTGATGGGTGTCTGGGAGGTGATGTTCCTCGCCCAGTCCTATGGCCGCTCCAGCTATCGCTATCTGGAAATGCTGACCACCGCCGCGGTGCTCTACTGGCTGATGTCCCTGGCCATGGAGTTCCTGCAGTCGCGCCTGGAGCGGCACTACGGGAAGGCGTATCGGGGGCGTTAGAGTCTCCCGACGTTCCCGCTGGATCGTGCTAGCCCTTTGATACCAAACCGGATTTTGGTGAACCAGGTCACAACACCCCCGGATCAAGCCTCTACCATTCCCTCCTCCTAAATTCCTGCTTCGGAAAGGACTCACCATGAAGCCTCGTCATCGCCTTGCCGTTCTCTGCCTGGGTGGCAGCCTCGCCGTCACTGGCTGCTCCAACATGTCGCAGAACGAATGGCTCAATCAGGAAAATGTCGGCACCGTGGTCGGTGCGGCGGCCGGCATCCTCATCGGCAGCCAGATCGGTGGTGGCAGTGGCCGTACCGCCGCCATGCTGGCCGGCGCCCTCGCCGGTGGCGCCCTGGGCAAGACCCTGGGGGCCAAGCTCGACCAGCGCGATCGCGAGGCCCTGGCCGTGCAGACGCAGAAGGCGCTGGAGCACGCCCAGGACGGTCAGGTGACCACCTGGACCTCCGACCACAGTGGCGCCACCGCCCGCATCGTGCCGGTGGCGACCGAGACCGAAGCCCGCCAGGTGGCGGTCAAGCGCACGCCCAAGGTGCAGAAGGTCGAGCAGCTGACCCTGCTCAACAAGCCCTATCAGTCGATCAAGTCGGCCAATCTGCGCGCCGCGCCCAACGACAATGCCGCCAAGGTCGGCGGGCTGCCCACGGGTACGCGCTTCACGGCCCTGGGCCGTACCGGCAACGACTGGATCGCCGTGGGCCGCAAGGGCGTGACCATCGGCTATGTCTACGCGCCCCTGGTGACGCCGGCGACGACTGCCACGGTGGCGACCGCTGGCAAGACCAAGGCTCAACCGGCACCTGCGGTCGATCTGGACACCCTGGACGTGGCCAGCGCCAAGCAGCAGGGCGTGGACCTCGACGCCGCCGATCTCGATGCCGCGCCGGTGCAGGACAAGGTCGCCGCCAAGACCACCTGCCGCACCCTGAACTACAGCCTGAGCCAGGATGGGCAGCAGGATCAGCAGACCACCAAGGCCTGCCAGGCCGCTGACGGTGCCTGGGAACTGATCTAAGGAAGGATGACCATGAAACCCACCCTGCTGGCCCTGACGCTGCTGGCCACGGCCACGGCTGCCCAGGCCGAAAGCACCCGCCTCGCCTATTCCAAGGCCGAAGACGTCGAGGTCTTCGTCGACCACGCGGCCGCCGCCTGGTGCGCGCCCGACCTGGCGCTGCGCTTCGTCTACGGCAAGCCCGCCGAGGCCGTGGCCGTCGAACGCCTGATGCCCAAGATCGGCGCATTGCTCGGCAAACAGTGCGACCAGGCCGAACGCCTGACCTGGACGGCGACCGGTAGCACCGACGCCCGGTTGAACGGCACGGCCACCAAGGCCACGGCCTGGACGGCGCAGGTACAGAATCCGGCTGCCATCGCCGCAGCTCCTGCCCCGGCCCCCGTCGAGCCGCCCAAGGCGGCGCCTGCCGAGGCTCCCGCTGCTACGGCGCCTGAAACGGCCAAGCCCGCCACTCCTCCAGCAGTCCCGGAGGCACCGGCACCCGCAGCGCCAGCGGCCCCGGTCGCCGAATCGACACCTGTCGCGCCGGCCAAGGTCGAGCCTGCACCTGCACCTGCACCTGCACCTGCACCTGCACCTGCAGCCAAGGCGCCCGCCGGTCAGATCGCCACCGATTTCGACGTCGCCGGCTGGCGCCCGGGCGATGGCGAGGCCGAACTGGCCAAGAGCGACTTCATGACCACCCTCAAGGACAGCCAGGGCTGCGCCTTCCGCGTTCCCTTCAAGGTCGAGGAAGACAGCCGCTACCTGCAGGTTCGCTCCAGCGGTATCCGTTGCGAGAACGGCCTGGCCCAGGGCGAGGGTGAACTCGCCGTGGAGCGGAGCGATGGCAAGCAGTTGCAGCGCTGGAAGGGTTTCTTCCTCAACGGACTGCCGCTGGACAAGCCCTTGCCGCCGCTGCGCTTCGTCGGCTTCGATAGCCAGAAGCAGGCGCTGTTCCTGCTGGCCAGCGATCCTGCGACCGCCAGCTACAGCCTGCTGCGCCTCGGCTACAGCTATCGCGGCCAGTGGTCAACCAGTGCGCCGGATGTGCTGTTCGTGACCGGTAATAGCGAGCAATTCCGTCAGCTCGACCAGATCCGCCCCATCATCGCCAAGACCCAGCAACAGCTCGACAACTTGGGCACGATGATTCCGCACTTCACCTTCCTGGCCGTGCGCGATTTCACCAAGGGTATCTTTCCCCGCCCTTGGAACAGCAACGAATCCAGTCAGGACTTCTGGCTGTATCGCGTCAACGTCGACCGCAACTGGCGCAGCAAGGCCTGGCAGTTCAACCCCGAGCAGGCCACCAACTACCTGTTCATGTGGGACGAGAAGCAGGCGCGCCAGCGCGAGCAGGTCGCACGCGAGCGTGAGCGCGAAGCCCGGCAGGCACGGATGCAGCAGGCGTTCCGTGCCCGTGACCAGCTCGATACCTACGAGCGCCTGACCCGGGAAGCGCGCAGCAATCCCCAGGCGCTGCTGGCGCGGCAGGTCAACGATGTGGACTACGCGCCGGGCAGTGGTGGCGACTATGGCGACCTGGTGCGTGGCGCTACCCATCCCGTACGTCTGATCGCCCGGGTGACCAAGACGAATAGCGATGGCTGGACCCTCGACTATCCCTATCCGATCCAGGCGCAGGTACCGGCCGGCACCTCGGCCAAGACCGGCTGGTATGTCCTGAGCGGCACCCTGCAGCTCGATCCGAAGGCGCGTGACGCCGACGACCTGCCCCTGACGCATCTGACGGCCAAGGTCGTGCAGCCCTGCACCAGCGAAGGTTGCAGCGACCTGCGCGATCCCCTGGCGCTGGCACGGGTGCAATTCGAAGACCCCGCCTGGACCCCCGAGGCGGCCCGCCAACAGCTCAAGGATGCCGGTCTCGGCGAGGAGCGCTTCTGATGAAACGGACTCTCAACGTCAAACTCCTGGCCGGTGCGGCGCTGGTCGTGGTGGTCGGTGGCTATTTCGGTCTCAAGGCCTATGCCGCTCATGTCGCCGACGGACGTCTGCGCGACTGGCTGTTCGAACACCGCCTGCAAGACAAGATCAGCTGGCAGTCGCTGTCCTCCTCACCGCTGGGCGGCACGATCAAGCTGCACGAGGTGCGCATCAGCGATGGGCCGAGCATCGCCCAGTTGACCCTCTCCGACCTCAAGGACGAACCCGCCCACCGCCGGGCGGATGTCCAGTTCGAAGGCGTGGCTTTTCCGCCCGACGCCAAGGGCCGCTCGACGGCGCTGCGCCTGCCCCTGGTTGGCGATCTGCTGCTCGCCAGCGGACGCGCCGAACTGGCGCCTTTTTCCGGCCGATTGAAATGGAACGTCGAGGATGAGCTGGCGGACATCGGCCTGACCCTGGACCTGCCGGAGCTGCTGGACGTGGATGCGAGCCTGTCGCTGGCCCAGGTCCGTCGCCTGGCCGAAGACCTGAGTGACATGGCCGACAGTGGCCAGCAGGTGGGCCAGCGCGGTCTGCTGTCATCCTTCGGTCTGCTGGGCAAGCTGCAGCAGAGCGCGCAACGCGCCGAGCTGAAGGGCTTGCAGGTGGATGTCACGGATCAGGGCTATTTCAAGCGCAGCCTGGCCCTGACCCGTCGCTATCTGCCACTCGACCCTACCGCGGGCGACTTCGACAAGCAGCGGGACCGGGCCCTGGCCGCGGCGCACCAGCAGCAGCGCAACGACTGCCTGCAGGACTTCCAGAGCCTGGGCGCGCGCGGCAAGGACCTCTGCAAGGGTCTGGTCGATCTGGCCGCCGGCGAAGAAGACGGTCTGCGGGTAAGCCTTGCGCCCAAGGAACGCGTGCGTCTGAGCGATACCCTGGAATTCGCCCTGACCGCGGCCCTGAATCCGGCGGGCGCCGCCGGCCTGCTGGACCGCCTCAACCTGGAGTCGAAAAGCCTCTGACGGCAGCGCTCAGGCCCAGGCCTCCCGCAGCCTGGCCAGCGCCTCCTTGATCCGCGCCTCCGGCACCGCCGCGAATCCCAGCACCAGTCCGGCGCGGGCGTCGGGCGGGGTCGGGCCCTCGGGCAGCCAGTAGCGCGACAGCGCGTTGAGTTCCACACCGACCGCGGCCGCCCGCGCTACCAGTTCGGCTTCGCGGGCCAGCTGGGTGACCGGCAGGCACAGATGCAGGCCGGCCACTGGCACACCCGGCGGGGCGCAGCCGGCGACCTCTGGCCAGCCGGCCAGCAGGGCATCACGGCGACTGCGCGCGGCCCGACGCATGCGCCGGATATGGCGCTGGAAATGACCCTGCTCGATGAAATCGGCCATGACCGTCTGGGTGGCGCTGTCGAGATGGCGGATGCCGGCCCGTTGCAGCTCCAGCAGCGCCGGCACCAGCGCAGGCGGAGCTACCAGATAGCCCAGGCGCAGGCCGGGAAAGGCGATCTTGGAAAAGGTGCCGACATAGAGCACCCGACCGTGGCGATCCAGCGCGGCCAGGGGCGCCAGCGGCGCACCCTGGTAGCGGTATTCGCCGTCGTAGTCGTCCTCGACGATCCAGGCGTCCGTCTGCCGTGCCCAGTCCAAGAGCGCCAGGCGGCGCGGCAGGGACAGCACGGCGCCGGTGGGATACTGGTGCGAAGGGGTGACATAGACCAGTCGGCAGTCCCGCTGGCCTGCCAGTTGCTCCACCACCAGCCCTGCCGCATCCACCGGGATTCCCTGCAGCCGCGCCCCGCCACTCTGCAAGGCCAGGCCCGCGGCGCGATAGCCGGGATCCTCCATGGCCGCCAGGGCGCCGGGCGCCAGCAGCAGCCGGGCGCAGAGTTCGATGGCCTGCTGGGCGCCGCTGGTGATGAGGATCTGCTCGGGTGCGCAGACCAGGCCCCGCGCCTGGCGCAGGTAGGCGCAAAGCAGGCGGCGCAGTCGCGGTTCGCCGCCGGGTTCGCGATAGCCCAGCAGCGCCGGTTCCGGCTGACGCCAGAAACGCTGCTGCAGCCGCGCCCAGGTGGCGAAGGGAAACAGATCCACCGCCGGCAGGCCGACCCGAAAGGCGCACGGCGCGCCGGGCGGCACGCTGACCAGGGGCACGGGGGCCGCCCTGGTCGTGGCTTCGGGAGCGGCCAGCGCCCGGGTCAAGGGTGCGACATAGGTACCGTCGCCCGGGCGGCTGTCGAGAAAACCTTCGGCCAGCAGCTGCTCGTAGGCGGCGGTCACGGTATTGCGCGAGATCCCCAGCAGCCGCGCCAGTTCGCGACTGGCCGGCAGCCGTACCCCGGCGGCCAGCTCACCGGCCAGGATGCGCTCGCGCAGGCCCTGGTAGAGCTGGCGCGCCAGCCCCTGACCCGGCTCCAGCAACAGCCCCGACGGCTCGAATCCCAGCATGGATTGGCACCCTGAAAGTCATGGAAATTGGCTCTTACAGGAAGCCAAAGGCGACCTTAGCATGGTCGGACATCGCTGGAGTTCCTATCCATGTATCCCAATCCCGCCTTCTGTCTCGACGACTTGCCCAGGCTGCACCAGCACCTGCGCGATCACGCCCTGGCGCTGCTGGTCAGCCAGACCGAGGCCGGTCCGCTGGTGAGTCATCTGCCGCTCTGGCTGGCGCCCGACGAGGGTCCCTATGGCACCCTCTATGGCCATCTGGCACGCAGCAATCCCCAGGCGCAGGCACTGGTCGAGGCCCCTGTCGCGCTGGCGGTGTTCCAGGGTCCCCAGGCCTATGTCAGCCCGGCCTTCTATCCCGGCAAGGCCGAACATGGGCGGGTGGTGCCGACCTGGAACTACCAGGCGGTGCATGCCCGCGGCAGCGTCGAGGTGTTCGATGACCCCGAGCGCCTGCTGCAGCTGCTGGAGCGCCTCACCGACCAGCACGAAGCCGGGCGTGCCCGCCCCTGGCAGGTCGCGGATGCGCCCGCGGATTATGTCCAGGGCATGCTGCGCGCCATCCGCGGCCTGCGCCTGCCCCTCGACAGCCTCCAGGGCCTCGCCAAGCTCAGCCAGAATCGCAACGCCGCCGATCGCGAAGGCGTCCGCCAGGGTCTGGCCGCCAGCCCGGTACCCGGCGACCAGACCCTGGCCGCCCTGATCCCCTCTCCCGCCTGACCCTGGAGCCACCCATGACCATCCGCCCCCTGAGCGAAGCCGATCACGCCGTCTGGCACGACCTCTGGCAGGCCTACCTGGCCTTCTACGAGACCGTGCTGCCGGAGGCTACCTATGCCCGCACCTGGCAGCGCCTGCTCGATCCCGCCCAGCCCCTGCATGGCGCCCTGGCCTGGGACGGCGAGCGGCCCCTGGGCCTGGTGCACTTCATCTATCACCCGTCCTGCTGGACCGAGAGCGATTACTGCTACCTGCAGGATCTCTATGTCGCCCAGGACCACCGCGGCGGCGGCCTGGGCCGTGCCCTGATCGAGCACGTCTATGCCCATGCCAAAGCGGACGGCTGCGACCGGGTGCACTGGCTGACCCAGGAGACCAACTATGCGGGACGCCAGCTCTACGATCGCATCGCCACCCGCTCCGGCTTCATCCAGTACCGTCACCTGCTAGGAGACAGATCATGACCCCGCTCGACTGGACCCCGGCCCATGTGCCCAAGCCCCGCTTGCTGCAGGGTCACCATGTACGCCTGGAACCCCTGGACCCGCCGCGTCATGGCGACGATCTCTGGGAAGCCCTGCACGACCGGGACCCGGTCCTGTGGGACTATCTGCCCTATGGCCCCTTCACCGAGCGGGCCGCCTTCGACAGCTGGCTGGCCGGCCTGGCCCAGGGTCGTGATCCCTTGTTCTACGTCGTGGTGGATCCCCGCCATGGCCGCGCCCTGGGGCAACTCAGCCTGATGAGCATCGTCCCCGAACACGGCAGCATCGAGATCGGCCATGTCGCCTTTGGCGGGCGCCTGCAGCGCACGCCCCTGGCTACCGAGGCCTTCTATCTGCTGATGCAGGAGGCCTTCGCCCTCGGCTATCGGCGCCTGGAGTGGAAGTGCGACAACGCCAATGCCCGCTCGAAACGCGCCGCCGAACGGCTGGGCATGCGCCCTGAGGGGCTGTTCCGCCAGCACCGGGTGGTCAAGGGTCGCAATCGCGACACCGTCTGGTTCAGCCTGCTGGATCACGAGTGGCCCGCCGTAGACGCCGGCTTCCGGCGCTGGCTGGCGGCGGAGAATTTCGATGCCGAAGGACGCCAGCTCAGCGCCCTGGCTGTCGCGCCCGGCAAATGAGAAGCAATACCAACGGAGCAGGCAAAGCGTTATCCTAGAGGGGTTGCTACCACCAATCTCCCTTTGCCGTGACCGCCATCCACGTCCTACTCGTCGACGACCACCGCAAGCTGCGTGAGCCCCTGGCGATCTACCTGCGTCGCCAGGGGCTCGAAGCCACCACCGCAGCCGATGCCACGCGGATGAAGGCGTTGCTCGCGCAGCAGCGCTTCGATGTCATCGTCCTCGACGTGATGCTGCCGGATGGCGACGGCTTCAGTCTCTGCCGTGAACTGCGCCAGCGCGACACGACGCCGATCATCCTGCTCACCGCCCGGGGCGAGGTGGATGACCGGGTGCTTGGCCTGGAACAGGGCGCCGACGACTACCTGACCAAGCCCTTCGAACCGCGCGAACTGGTGGCACGGATTCGCACCCTGCATCGTCGCTACCAGGCGACCGCTCCGACGTCTCCGAGCGAGCCTGTACCGGCGGCGATCTATCGTTTCGCGGGCTGGCACTACGCCGCCGTCAGTCAGCGCCTGCACTACCCGGACGGCAGCACCCGCCGCCTGGGTCAGGCGGAGGCGCGCCTGCTGCTGGCCTTCCTGTGTCGGCCCCAGACCGTGCTGCATCGTGATCTATTGCTGCACCAGGTACAGCCGCCCGATCGCGCGCTGGAAGACCGCAGCCTGGATCGCCAGGTCAGTCGCCTGCGTCTGCGGTTGGCCGATCCGGCAGGCGAATCGCCGCTGCGGACCGTCTGGGGCCGCGGCTATCTGCTGGACTGCCCGGTGGAGGCCCTGGACGGCCCATGATCGCGCCCTGGCGTAGCTGGCTGCAGGGCATCACCCCCCGCCTCTGCCTGCTGTTCTGCGCGGCCTTGCTGCTGGCGCACGCGGCCGCGGCGCTGGTCCTGCACCAGACCGGCGCGCTGGTCCATCCGTTGTCCTATGGCCAGGCCTTGGAGCGGCTGGCGGTGGCCCGTACCGCGGTCGAGCGCCTGCCAACGGCGCAGGCGCAAGCCCTGCTGCGGGTGCTGGCCGAGTCACCGGCCCAGGTCTGGGTAGCCGCGACGCCGGAGGTGGCGCCCTTCCCCATGCTCGCGGAGGAGCGCCGCCTGACCCGGGATCTGGCGCGGCGTCTGGGACAGGCCGAAGAGGGTCTGGTGATGCAGCTGGAAGGCCTCGCGGGCGACGCCGCCCGCGCCTCGCCGCTGACCTCAGCCGGCTGGGCACCCCTGCGCTTGCGCAGCAGCGTGCGCCTGCCGGACGGTCGCTGGCTCAATGCCGTGCAGTATCCGGCACGCAGCGACGGCTGGCTGACCGCCCTGGGCTGGTCGCTGCTGCTGGGCGCTCTGCCGGTGCTGCTGCTGGCCTGGCTGTTGATCGGCCAATTGGTACGGCCGCTCCAACGGCTCACCCGCGCCGCGGAGGGACTCAGCCGGGGCGAGCGCAGTCGCCTGGAGGTCCGTCAGGGCCCACGCGAGGCCAGGGAGCTGGCCGCGGCCTTCGAGCTGATGCAGGAACGGCTGCTGCGCCACCTGGATGATCGGGTGCGCATGCTGGCCGCCATCAGCCACGACTTCAACACTCCGCTGGCTGCGCTGCGAGTGCAATTGGCCCTGCTGGAGCCTTCGGTCGAGCGCGACGACATGGAAGAAAGCCTGGCCGAACTGGACGCCATGGTGCAGGAAACCCTCGACTTCATCCGTGGCGAGCGCCGGACCGAAAGCCACCAGGATGTCGACCTCGTTGCCCTGCTGCAGGCATTGCAGGATCGCTATCAGGCATTGGGCCAGACGGTATCCTGGTCAGGTACTGGCGCGGCACCGCTCCGCGGCCGTCCACTGGCCCTCAAGCGCGCCTTGGGCAATCTGCTCGACAACGCCCTGCAGCACGGTAGCAGCGCCGCACTGGAGCTCTCGCGCCCCGCGCCACAGCTGCTTCGCCTGGACATCCTCGACGACGGCCCCGGCCTGCCGGAAAACCAGCTGGAACGGGTCTTCGAGCCCTTCTACCGGCCTCCGGGCCAGGACACCGCTCGAGGCCTCGGTCTCGGCCTGGCCATCGCCCGGGCCTGTATCCTCGCCCATGGCGGCGAGTTGCAACTGCACAATCGCCCGCAAGGCGGCCTCTGCGCCCGGATCCTGCTGCCGTCGGCCTCCTAGCAGCCAGATATCCCGTAGGAGCGGCCCATGGCCGCGATCGTCCAAACAAAAGACCTTGTCGCGCCAGGACAATGGCTCCCAAGGTAGCGCCACCTTGATCGATCAGGATCTGGCTGATGCTGGAGATGACCGCCTGCTCGAATAGCGCCCTCTCCCTCCGGGGCGCGCCTCACAGCGAAGTCCCAAGTGGAAAAGGCTCCGCCGTTTTCCACGCTACGGTTCCAGCACCAACGCAGTGGAGGTTCCACGTGGAGCATCTGGTTCCCTTAGAAGCTCAGAGTCGCGCTCACCCAGAGATGGCGACCATAGTTCACCGTGCCATAGGTCTCGTCGTCCAGGCGCCGATCGTTCAGGTTGCGGATAGCGGCATTGAAGCTCAGGTTGCGCGTCGCCACGAAGCCGCCGCCCACGTCCCAGGTGGTATAGGCCGGCGCCGCTTCGCCGGTCAGGGTGGCGTCGTATTCCTCACCGTAGTAATCCAGCGCCGTCCACAGATTGAGCCGGTCCGACAGGGTCCAGTCCAGGCGGACGTTGGCCTTGCGCTCCGGAGTCAGGGCCAGGGGCGCACCCTGGTTGGGACCGCTGCGCTGCTCCGAGTCGAGATAGGTGAAGTTGCCACCCAGCCGCAGGACCTCGGTGATGTCCCAGCCACCGCTGAGCTCCACGCCGCGGATCACCGCCTCGTCGACGTTGATGCGATCCATGCGGATGTAGCCATTCCAGCGCTCGGTGGTGGTGACCGTGGACAGCTTGTCCTGAAAGTCGTTGTAGAACAGCGTCGCCGCCGCCTCCAGATTGCGCCGGTTGGACCAGAGCGCCGCCACCTCGTAGTTGGTACTGGTTTCCGGCTTGAGATCCGGATTGCCGAGCATGACGAAGCGGTTGCGCCGCAGATAGGCGTAACCCGGCGCCACGGCGCGAATTTCCGGCGCCTTGAAGCCGCGTGAGACGCCGCCCTTGAAGGTCCACTCGGGAGTGGCATGCCAGACCCCGTAGAGCCGCGGACTCCAGTGATTGCCGTACAGCTCGTGGTGATCCAGGCGCAGCCCGCCGGTGAGCGCGAAGCTGTCGGTGATGGCCCACTCGTCCTCGGCGAACAGCGCCTGCTGGGTCACCGCGAAGGAATACTGGCGGCGATCGTTCAGCCCCTGGTTCCAGTCCTGCACCTCGCCACGGTTGTATTGCAGACCGGTGGTGAGCAGGTGGTCATCCAGGGGCGTCACCAGCTTGGCATCGAACACGGTGTTCTCGACCTGGGGCTTGCGCCCATAGACATCGGTCTGCTCCGGCGTGGCAAGGCCTTCGCGAGAGGTCTCCTCGTGCAGCAGCGACACGTCCGAGCGCAGCCCGCCGGTCCAGTGGCCGGTGTGACTCAGCGACCAGTGATCGCGGTCGTTGTCCTGCTGGCGGGTCGCCCAGTTGTCGCTCAGGCCGTCGCCGTTGCGCAGGCGCGTCTGCCCGGCTTCCAGCAGGAATTCGTGATTCTCGTTAGGGGTAAGGGCCAGGCGCCCAGTCAGATCGCGATGACGCGCCTTGCTGAAGCCCTGGGTCCGCTCGATGTCGTCGTCGGCCTGGCGATCCAGGTAGCGGCCCCAGAGCTGCAGACCGAGCAGGTCGGTGTGCAGCGGTCCGCTCAGAAAGAATTGGCCCTGGCGCGAATTGCCCTGGTCGCGGTGCTGCTGGGCGATGTAGTCGGTGGTCAGGGAGCCGTGCCAGGTGGCGGCGTTCTTCTTGGTGATGATGTTGATCACCCCGCCGATGGCGTCGGAGCCATACAGCGAGGACATGGGCCCGCGTACCACCTCGATCCGCTCGATGGCCGCCGCCGGCGGAATGAAGCTCTGCTCGTAGCCGCGATTGCCGTTGACCCGCGACTCCCGCGCGCTCTGCCGCTTACCGTCCACCAGGATCAGGGTGTAGTCCCCCGGCATGCCCCGGATGGAGATATCGGTTTCATTGGCCGCACCGTTGACCACCACGCCCTCGACGTCGCGCAGGGCGTCGCCCAGATCGCGGATCGGGCGCTTGCGCAGGGTCTCGGCGTCGATCACGGTGACTGAAGCGGGTGCGTCCTCCAGACGCTGTTCGAAGCCGGCGGCGGTGACCACCGTGGTGTCGAGATCGGTGATCTCTTCGGCCTGGACCGCCAGGCTGGCGGCGGCCAGGCCGAGCGCCAGCGGCGTAGTGATGAAACGTTGCAACCTGGCCATGAGCCATGCCCTCCGATGAAAGGGCATGGATGGTAATGATTGACGTTACGGAAATTGGGACAGGTTGAGACAGCGGCACTCACTCGCCGCGGATATAACCCTCCAGATGGCGGATCAGCTCCGCCTGCTGGACGGTGGTCGCCTTGACCAGGTCGCCGATGGACAGCAGCCCGATCAGCTTGCCGTTGCCCATCACCGGCAGGTGGCGCAGGTGGTGGTCGGTCATCATCTGCATGCAGTCGCCCACGGTCTGCTGCGGCAGCACGATGATGACCGCCTCGGTCATGATCTCGCTGACCGGGGTCGCATAGGAGGAGCGCCCCTGCAGGGCCACCTTGCGCGCATAGTCGCGCTCGCTGACGATGCCCACCAGTTCGCCGTCGCGCATCACCGGCAGCGCCCCGACGTTCTTTTCCGCCATCAGGCGCAGGGCGTCGAGCACCCAGGCGTCGGGGGCGATGGTGTAGACGTCCTGCTGGGTCTTCAGGGCGAGCAACTGGGCGACGGTTTTCATTGTGGTTCTCCTGAGGTGAGGCGAGCGTGACCGGAGGTGTCTGGCAGGGCCGGTCAGTCGATTACATCAGGCCACCTGAACGCCCTTGTCGCCCGAACGACGTCGATCCCGCCACAGGCGCCATGCCAGGGCCAGCAGGAAACCGGCCGTCAGCAGCATCACCAGGGTGGGCGCCGGGGCGCTGTCCCAGACCAGGCTCAGCAGCACCCCGCCCAGGGCCGCCATCACGGCCAGGGTGGTGGCCAGCAGCAGCATCCAGCCAAAGGAACGGGTCAGCAGAAAGGCCGTGGCACCGGGGGCGATCAGCAGCGCCACCACCGGCACCATGCCCACCGCCTGCAGGGCGCCGACCACGGTCAGGGCGATCAGACCGAGCAGGCCGTAGTGCAGCAGCCCTACCCGCAGCCCCAGGGCCCGGGCCTGGGCCGCGTCGAAGGCCAGCACCAGCAGGTCGCGCCAGCGGCAGGCCAGCGCCAGCACCACCAGGCCGGTGATCACCGCCATCTGCCAGAAGGCCGCCGGGGACACCCCCAGCAGGTCGCCGAGCAGGATGTGGTCCAGGTGCAGCTCGGTGGGCAGCCTGGCGTGCAGCACCAGGCCCAGGCCGAACATGCCGGAAAAGACCACGCCCATCAGGGTGTCCTGCTTTACCCGGCTGTGGCGCTTGAGATAGCCGGTGGCCAGGGCGCAACCCAGCCCCGCGACGAAGGCGCCCGCCACCAGCGGTGCCCCCAGCGCCGAGGCCAGCACCAGGCCGGGAAAGACCGCGTGGGCGATGGCATCGCCCAGCAACGCCCAGCCCTTGAGCACCAGGAAACAGGACAGCAGCGCCGTGGGCACCGCCACCAGCACGGCCATCAGCAATGCCTGGCGCAGGAAGTCGACTTCGAGGGTCAGCAGCAGCCAGTCCATCAGCCCGCCTCCGCCGTCTGCCGCGCCCGGCGCCGGTTGGCCAGCAGGCCGTGACGCGGAGCCAGGACGAAGGCCAGCAGAAAGATCAGGGTCTGCAAGACCACCACGCAGCCCCCGGTGGCGCCGTCGAGGAAATAGCTGAGGTAGGTGCCCAGGAGCCCGCTGCCAACGCCGATGGCGACGCTGATCAGCACCACCCGCGAGAAGCGATCGCTGAGCAGATAGGCCGTCGCCCCCGGCGTCACCACCAGGGCGATGACCAGGAAGGCGCCCACCGTCTGCATCGCCGCCACGGTGCTCAGCGCTAGCAGGGTAAAGAACAGCAGCCGGTACAGGGTGGGATTGAGGCCGCAGGCGCGCGCCTGGCCCTCGTCGAAAAACACCAGCAGCAGGTCGCGCCACTTGAGCAGCAGCACCAGCAGGGAGACGGCGGCGATAGTCAGCAACTGGCGACTGGCCTCGGGGGTGATGGCCAGGATGTTGCCGAAGACGATGGTCTGGATGTCCACCGCCACCGGCGCCAGCGAGACCAGGAACAGTCCGCCGCCAAAGAAGGCGCTGAAGATCAGGCCGATGATGACGTCTTCCTTGAGTCGGGTGTAGTGCCGCAGCCCGAGCATGGCGCCAGCCGCCGCGCCGCCGGCGAGAAAGGCGCCCAGCGCCAGCGGCAGGCCGAGCAGATAGGCGCTGGCCACACCGGGCACCACGGCATGGGACAGGGCATCGCCGATCAGCGACCAGCCCTTGAGCATCAGGTAGGCGGAAAGAAAGGCGCACAGCCCGCCCACCAGCGCCGCCGCGCCCAGGGCATTTCTCATGTAGCCGTAGGCCAGGGGTTCCAGCAGCCCTTCCATCAGGCACGCTCCCGCCGCCGCGGCTCCGCTTGCAGCCCGTCGAACAGCCGCAGGGCGCCGCCAAAGGTGCGTTCCAGGTTCTCCCGGGTAAAGACCTCGGCCGTCGGCCCCTGGGCCAGTACGGTCCTGTCGAGCAACACGGTACGGTCGCAGAAGCGTTCGATGCTGGCCAGGTCGTGGGTCGACACCAGCATGGAGCGACCTTCGGCGCGCAGCGCCTGGAGCAATTCGATGATGGCCCGTTCGGAGGTGGCGTCCACCCCGGTGAAGGGTTCGTCCAGGAGGATCACCCAGCTGTCCTGGGCCAGGGCGCGGGCGAGAAAGACGCGCTTCTTCTGGCCGCCGGAGAGTTCGCCGATCTGCCGCTTGCGCAACGCGGTCAGCCCCACCCGGGCCAGGGCGGCGTCCACCGCCTGGTGATCGGCGGCGCGGGCCAGGCGCAGGAAATTCATCCGCCCATAGCGGCCCATGAGCACCACGTCCTCCACCCGCACCGGAAAGTCCCAGTCGACGTCTTCGCTCTGGGGGACGTAGGCGACGAGGTTGCGCTTGAGCGCCCGGGCCACCGGCAGGTCATCGACCCTTACCTGGCCGGAACGGACCGGCACGAAGCCCATGATCGCCTTGAACAGCGTCGACTTGCCGCTGCCGTTGACGCCCACCAGGGCGGTGATGGAGCCGCCGGGTACCACCAGGCTGGCGTCGCGCAGGGCGGTATGGCCATTGCGATAGGTCACGCTGACCCCCTCGAGCGCGATCATGGCGCCAGCCCCTTCACCAGGGTTTCGGTGGTGACCCGCAGCAGGTCGAGATAGGTCGGTACCGGTCCCTCGGCGGCGCTCAGGGAATCCACATAGAGCACCCCGCCGTAGCGAGCGCCGCTCTCCCGTGCCACCTGCTCGGCCGGTGCGGCGGAAACCGTGCTTTCGCTGAACACCGCCGGAATCCGCTCGGCGCGCACCGTCTCGATCACCCGGCGGACCTGCTGCGGCGTGCCCTGGGCGTCGGCGTTGATCGGCCAGAGATAGAGCTCCCTGAGCCCCAGGTCGCGTGCCAGGTAGCTGAAGGCGCCCTCGCTGGACACCAGCCAGCGCCGCTGTTCGGGAATCGCCTGCAGCTGCTGGCGCAGGGGTTCGAGGGTGGCGGTGATGCGCGCCTTGTAGGCTTCGGCGTTGCGACGATAGGTCTCGGCCTGGGCCGGGTCGTGCTGCACCAGGGCATCGCGGATGTTGTCGACGTAGATCAGCGCTGCCTGGGGTGACATCCAGGCATGGGGATTGGGCTTGCCGGCATAGGGACCCTGGGCGATGGCGATGGGCTCGACACCCCGCGAGACCACGGCGCTGGGCACGTCCTTCATGCGACTGAAGAAGCGCTCGAACCAGAGCTCCAGATTGAGGCCGTTCCACAGCACCAGCTGGGCGTCGCGCGTCTTCAGCAGATCGCCCGGAGTGGGTTGGTAGTTGTGGATCTCGGCGCCGGGCTTGGTGATGGATTCCACCCGCGCGGCGTCGCCCGCCACATTACGCGCCATGTCGGCGATCACCGTGAAGGTGGTGACCACCTTGAACGGCTCCGCCGCCTGAGCGACGTTGCCCAGCAGCAATCCCAGCAGACCCGCCAGGGTCCAGCGTCTCGTCTTCTCCAGCATCCGGCCCGCCTCTCGGTGGTTATAGCCTAGGCTAAATTAGATAGCACAACCTATCAGAGGTGCAGGAAGACTTTGTAACCTGGGATGAGAGGGATAAGGGACAGGGACGAACAGGGCAAGGCGCCTCGCTCAGGACAGAGCGGAGGCGCTGATGAGGGCTGCAGAGGCCGGCGGGACCGGCCTGATTGGCAGGGATCAGTGCGCGGCGTGGGCCGTCATGCCGCGCGAGCGCTCGGGCTGGGTCTCCAACGGACGCCGTTCGGCGTGCCCGTCGAGCAGCTTGTCCAGCAGACCGCGCAGGGCGCGTTTCTTGAGTTCTTTCAGCATCGCGAATCCTCCCGGGATCGTCATAGCCTTGGCTATATTAAATAGCAGACCCTATCGAGAGGTGTTAGTGCTTTTTATCAATCGGATAAATAGAGGCGCCCTAAAACTCTCGGGCTAGAGCGATCGGACAAACCGGGAGCGATGCCTAGTCACCCTCCTCCACCCGCGTCCTCAGGCGGCGACGGGCTTCCTGCGGCGCCAGGCCGGTCCAGCGCCGGAAAGCCCGGCGGAAATTGCGCAGATCGCCAAAGCCGGTCTGGAAGGCCACCTCGGCCAGCGCCAGGTCGGCCCGGCCGAGCAGCGTCAGGGCGCGATCACGACGCGCTTCGTCGACCAGCGCCTGATAGTGGGTACCCGCCGCTTCGAGCCGGCGCCGCAGCGTCCGTTCGCTGAGATTGAGCGGCGCGGCCAGTTGCGCCAGGGTCGGCGGCGCATCCAGCCGCTTGCGGATCTCGCGCTGCAGGCCCTCGACCAGATCCGTTCGCAGCGGATCGTAGCCAGCCGTCGCGCCCAGCAATTCGATCACCTCGGCGGCCACGGCGTCATCGCGGGTGGCGAGGGGCATGTGCAGCCAGGCAGGGTCGAATTCGATGGCGGTCACCGGCGCGGCGAAGCGCACCGGGCACTCGAACAAGGCCGCATAGCGCTCGCCATGCGGTGGAGCGGGATAGTCCAGGCTCAGCGCCCGCGGCGGCAACCGTGTCCCGGCGAGATGCCGGGCGACGCCTAGCACGCTGGCCAGCCCCTCCTCCATGTAGAAGGCGGTCACCGCCGGCTCGTGGAAGCGTGGCGTCAGCACCAGCCGCACCGCCGCCGCCCCCCGCTCCAGGCCATAGTCGAGCATGGCACCGGCCTGCCGCTGATAGTGCAACCCCAGCTCCAGGGCCGCGCCCAGGGTGGCGCAGGCCTGCATGCCGAGACCGACCAGGCCGAGCGAGACGCTGGTCTGCCGGGCGCCGACCGCCAGGCCCAGGCCGTCGTCGCCCAGTTGCGCCAGGCAGCGCCTGACCAGCAGATAGCCCTGCCGGTGCGACAGGCGAAAGCCCGGCCGCTGCACGTCGGCCGCCGTGAACCCCAGGCCGCGGCAGAGTCGCTCCACGTCGACGTGGCGGTCGGCCGCCACGCGCAGCAGCAGCCGCGACACCTGGGGCGGCGCCGAGGCACGGGAAAAGCGCGGATCGACGGGGTCCGGCATGACGACGCTCCTCGGGCGAGAACCTGGCTGGACGTTAACCCAGTGGCGACCGGGCGAAAATCCCTCGGCAACGGCTGTCCGTTTCGGCCCCCTTCCCTGGCCGCCGCCACCCTGCCGTGGCCCCTCGACCCGCCGCTAAGGTTGCCTCGACACCCACGCGTGGAGACCTGCATGAACGACGATCTCTCCTACCAGGACTGCGGCGAGCGCATCTGCATCGTCGGCGGCGGCCCCGGCGGCCTGTGCATGGCCCGCGCCCTCAAGCGCCGCGGCCTGGATTACGAACAGTTCGAGCGCCACAGCGACTTCGGCGGCGTCTGGGACCTGGATAACCCCGGCACGCCCATGTACGAATCCGCCCACTTCATCTCGTCGCGAGACCTCTCGGGCTTTCTCGACTATCCGATGCCCCGCGCCTTTCCCGACTATCCCGGCAATCGCCAGATCCTCGACTACCTGCGCGCCTTCGCCCGCACCTTCGGGCTCTACGCCCAGGCCCGCTTCAACACCGCCGTCGAACGGGTCGACAAGGATGCGGATGGCCGCTGGATCGTCACCCTCGACAGCGGTGAACGCCGCCGTTATCGGGCGCTGATCTGCGCCACCGGCTGCAACTGGGACCCCAACCTGCCGGAGATCCCGGGGCACTTCAGCGGCGAGATCCGCCACGCGGTCAGCTACCGGCGTGCGGCGGAATTCCAGGGCAAGCGGGTGCTCATCGTCGGCGCCGGCAATTCCGGGGCCGACATCGCCTGCGACGCCGCCGCCAACGCCGAGCGCGCCTTCATCAGCCTGAGGCGCGGCTATCACTTCATCCCCAAGCACCTCTTCGGCGTGCCGGCGGACGTCTTCGGCGAACGCGGTCCGCGCCTGCCGCTGTGGCTGGAACGGCCGCTGTTCCAGGGTCTGCTGCGCCTGCTGCAAGGCGACCTGACCCGCTTCGGCCTGCCGAAGCCGGACCATCGCCTGTTCGAAAGCCATCCGCTGCTCAACAGCCAGCTGCTGCACCATCTGCAGCACGGCAACATCCAGGCACGGCCGGACGTCTCGCACTTCGAGGGCGACCAGGTGGTGTTTCGCGATGGCAGCCGGGAGACTCTCGACCTGGTGCTCTATGCCACCGGCTATCGCTGGAGTTGCCGCTACGCCGCCGACTACTTCAGCTGGCAGCACGGCCGGCCGCAGCTCTACCTGTCCATCTTCAGTCGTGAACACCGCAACCTGTTCGGCATCGGCTATCTGGAGACCAATTCCAGCGCCTACAAGCTG
Source organism: Pseudomonas sp. RIT411 (assembly GCF_003057735.2). Classification (NCBI taxonomy): domain Bacteria; kingdom Pseudomonadati; phylum Pseudomonadota; class Gammaproteobacteria; order Pseudomonadales; family Pseudomonadaceae; genus Pseudomonas; species Pseudomonas sp. RIT411. The sequence goes on along the minus strand of NZ_QBIZ02000004.1, from coordinate 164,728 downwards.
TTCGATCAGGAAGCCCACCTGATCGCCTGCCACCTGGCCGACCAGCTCCAGCGCCCGCACCAGGCCCGCGAATTCCAGGCGCTGATCCAGCAGGACGACCCGGATCTCTCCGGCGGCATCCGCTTCGTCGACTCGCCCCGCCACGCCGTCTACCTGGAGGTGCACGCCCTGCAGAACCATCTGCGCCAGCTGCGTCGCCGGCTGGGCTGGAGCGACCTGACCCCGGGTTATTTCGATCCCCTGCGCCAGGCGCCCGAGCCGCTTCCGGCCAGCCTGCCCACCCCGTCCTGAGCGAGCCTGCCCATGAGCGACGTCATCCTGATCACCGGTGCCGCCGGCGGCATCGGTCAATGCCTGGCGCGGCAACTCAGCCGCCGACCGGTCCAGCTGGTCCTGGTGGATCGCGACGCCAGGGGCCTGGCCGCCCTGCGCGCCGAGCTGGGCGAAACCACCCTGACCTACGCCGCCGATCTCTGCGACGAAGACCAGCTCGTCGCCCTGATCGACTTCGTCCAGCAGCGCTGCGGTCGCCTCGATGCCCTGATCAACAACGCCGCCATCGTCCGCGTCGGCCCCCTCACCGAACGCTCTCCGGCGAGCATTCGCCAGGAGCTCGACATCAACCTGCTGGCGCCCCTGCTGCTCGCGCGGCTGGCCATTCCCCTGCTCCGGCGCTCGACCAACGCCCGGCTGGTCACCACCGTCTCGCTGGCGGGCATCTTTCCCACCCCGGAGAGCCCCGTCTATTGCGCCAGCAAGTTCGGCCTGCGCGGCGCCATGCTCGCCCTGGCGCAGGATCTCGCGCCCCAGGGCATCCGCGTCTGCTGCGTCCTGCCGTCGGCCACCGACACCCCGATGCTGCGCCACGAGGCCATCGCCGGCGGCAACGCCCTGCAATTCATGGATCCGCCCCAGTCACCCGATACGGTGGCGCGGCTGCTGGTGCGGGTGCTGGATCGACCGCGCCTGGAAAGCGCGCCGCGCGCCGGCGAACTCTGGCTGAGCCGGCTGGCGATGCTGGTGCCCGATCTGCTGCCGCGCCTGTTGCCGTTCTTTCAGCGCCGCGGTGAACGCGGCCTGCGTCGCTATCTCAGCGACCTGGAGCAGCGCGGCCTGGCCGAACGCCACGAAGGCACCTGGCGCCTGCGCCCGGACGACCGACCCGACTAGCCTTCTTTCGGAAACAAAAAAGGGGCCCGCAGGCCCCAAGGGAAATCGAAGTGATCTCAGCCTTCGATTTCGATCAACACCTCGCCCGGATTGACCCGGTCGCCCTTGGCCACCCGCACCGCGGTGACGGTGCCGGCGATGGGCGCCTGGATCTCGGTTTCCATCTTCATGGCTTCGGTGACCAGCACGCCCTGCCCGGCCCTGACCTGGTCGCCCTCCTTGACCAGCACCTCGACGATGTTGCCCGGCATGGTGGTGCTGACGTCGCCCGGACGCTCCGCCTGGCGCCGCCGCTGACCGCCTTCGGCGACGAAGTCGCCACTGGCTTCGAACACCACCTCTTCCGGCACCCCGTCGATGGACAGGTAGAAGTGCCGCTTGCCTTCGCTCTTGAGGCCGATACCGGTGATGTCCACCTGGTAGGTCTCGCCGTGCACGTCGACGCTGAAGGCAGTCGGCACGCCCTGGCCGCCCACCGCGGCCACGCCATCGGCCGAGGGCATGGGCAGCAGGGCTTCCGGCACCAGGGTCCCGGCGGCGCGTTCCTCGAGGAACTTGCGCCCGATGTCGGGGAACATGGCAAAGGTCATCACGTCTTCTTCGCTCTTGGCCAGGTCGCCGATCTCGGCGCGCAGCCGGGCCAGCTCGGGACTGAGCAGATCGGCCGGACGCACCTCGATGACCTCCTCCTGGCCAATGGCCTGCTTGCGCAGCTGCTCGCAGATGGCGCCCGGCGCCTTGCCGTAGCGGCCCTGCAGATAGAGCTTCACCTCGTTGGTGATGGTCTTGTAGCGCTCGCCGGCCAGCACGTTGAAGAAGGCCTGGGTGCCGACGATCTGCGAGGTCGGGGTCACCAGGGGTGGATAGCCCAGGTCCTTGCGCACCCGCGGGATCTCTTCCAGCACCTCGTTCATGCGATTGAGGGCGCCCTGCTCGCGCAACTGGTTGGCCAGGTTGGAGATCATGCCGCCCGGCACCTGGTTGACCTGCACCCGGGTGTCGACCCCGGTGAATTCGCTCTCGAACTGGTGGTACTTCTTGCGCACCGCATGGAAATACAGGCCGATCTCCTGCAGCAGCTCCAGGTCCAGGCCGGTGTCGTAGGGCGTGTCGCGCAGGGCCGCGACCATGGATTCGGTCCCCGGGTGGCTGGTGCCCCAGGCCATGCTGGAGATCGCCGTGTCGATGCGATCGGCGCCATTCTCCACCGCCTTGAGCTGGCACATGGCGGCCACCCCGGCGGTGTCGTGGGAGTGCACCACTACGTCCAGGGTCAGGGCCTCCTTGAGCGCCTTGACCAGCTCGCCGGTGGCATAGGGCGTCAGCAGGCCGGCCATGTCCTTGATGGCGATGGAGTCCACGCCCAGGTCAGCCATGCGCCGCGCCTGGTCGACGAAGGCCGCGACGGTGTGCACCGGGCTGGTGGTGTAGCAGAGGGTGCCCTGGGCATGCTTGCCGCTGGCCTTGACCGCGCGGATGGCGGTTTCCAGGTTACGCACGTCGTTCATGGCATCGAAGATGCGGAAGACGTCGGTGCCATTGGCGGCGGCGCGCTCGACGAAGGCCTCGACCACGTCATCGCTGTAGTGCCGGTAGCCGAGCAGATTCTGGCCGCGCAGGAGCATCTGCAGCCGGGTATTGGGCAGCGCCTTGCGCAGCTGGCGCAGACGCTCCCAGGGATCTTCCTTGAGGAAGCGCACGCAGGCGTCGAAGGTGGCGCCGCCCCAGACTTCCAGCGACCAGTAGCCGACCTGGTCGAGCTTGGCGCAGATCGGCAGCATGTCTTCGGTGCGCATGCGGGTCGCCAGCAGCGATTGGTGGGCGTCGCGCAGGATGGTGTCGGTGATCTGGATGCTTTTCATTGTTCTGTCGTCCTTACAGACCGGCGTGGGCGGCGATGGCGGCGGCGATGGCGATGGCCAGGTGCGTCGGGTTGCGCTTGATCGAGTACTGGGTCAGCTCCGGATGGCTTTCCACGAAGCTGGTGTTGAAGCGCCCGCTGCGGAATTCGGGATCGCGCAGGATGGCCCCGTAATAGGGCGCGGTGGTCTTCACCCCCTGCACGCGCATGTCGTCCAGGGCGCGCAGGCCACGATCCATGGCCTCTTCCCAGGTCAGCGCCCAGACGATCAGCTTGAGGCACATGGAGTCGTAGTACGGCGGGATCACGTAGCCGGTATAGATGGCGGTGTCGGTGCGCACCCCCGGTCCGCCCGGCGCGTAGTAGCGGGTGATCTTGCCGAAGCTCGGCAGGAAGTTGTTCTTCGGGTCCTCGGCATTGATGCGGAACTGCAGGGCGAAGCCGCGGTGCTGGACGTCTTCCTGGGCAAAGGACAGCGGCAGGCCCGAGGCGATGCGGATCTGCTCGCGAACGATGTCGATGCCGGTGATTTCCTCGGTGATGGTGTGCTCCACCTGCACCCGGGTATTCATCTCCATGAAATACACCTCGCCCTCGGCGAGCAGGAATTCCACGGTGCCGGCGTTCTCGTAACCCACCGCCTTGGCCGCGCGCACGGCGAGATCACCGATGTAGGCGCGCTGCTCGGGGGTCAGCTGGGGGCTGGGCGCGATCTCGATCAGCTTCTGGTTGCGCCGCTGGATGGAGCAGTCGCGCTCGAACAGGTGCACGGTGTTGCCGTGGCTGTCGGCGAGGATCTGAGCCTCGATGTGCTTGGGATTGACGATGCACTTCTCGAGAAACACCTCGGCCGAACCGAAGGCCTTGGTCGCTTCGGAGATCACCCGCGGATAGGCCTGCTCCAGTTCCTCGCGGGAGTTGCAGCGGCGGATGCCGCGACCGCCGCCGCCGGAGGTGGCCTTGAGCATCACCGGATACCCGAGGCGATCGCCTTCGCGCAGGGCCTCGGCGATGTCCGCCACGTTGCCCTCGGTGCCCGGGGTGCAGGGCACGCCGGCGGCAATCATGCTGCGCCGGGCCTCGGTCTTGTCGCCCATGCGGCGGATGACCTCGGCGGACGGCCCGATGAAGCGGATCCCGCGCTGGGCGCAGATTTCCGCCAGCTCGGCGTTTTCGGACAGAAAGCCATAGCCGGGATGCAGGGCGTCGCAACCGGTCTCCACGGCCAGGTTAACCAGCTTGCGAGGGTTGAGATAACCCTCCAGCGGATCGCTGCCGATGCCATGGGCTTCGTCGGCACGTTTCACGTGGAGCGCTTGGCGATCCGCATCGGAGTAGACCGCCACCGAGCGAATGCCCATCTCGGCACAGGCACGCACGATGCGCACGGCGATCTCGCCCCGATTGGCGATAAGTATCTTCTTGATCACACCTGGCTCCTTGTCTGCTGCAGCCTGCAGCCGCTTGTTATTGCCGGTGACCTGAAGCTACGCCAGGGTCTCTCTTATGGAAAATAAATAATTGTTGGATACTCCATAAGTCATCACTTATGGATCTCCAAGATGCCCATGCGCAAGCCTCTGATGCGGCTCACCTTTCGCCAATTGCAGGTGTTCGAGGCCGTCTGCGAGGCCCGCTCCTACAGCCGCGCGGCCGACATCATGGCGCTGACCCAGCCGGCGGTGAGCCTGCAGGTCCGTCAGCTCGAAGAGGTGGTGGGCGCCCCGCTGTTCAACTACGTCAATCGCACCCTCTACCTCACCGAAGCCGGCGAGGCCCTGCGCCAGACCGGGCGCGATCTCTTCGCCCGGCTGGGCAGCCTGGATATGCAGCTGTCAGATCTGCGCGGCGCCCTGCACGGCCAGCTGCGACTGGGGGTGGAAAGCAGCGCACAGTACCTGGCGCCGCACCTGTTCAGCCAGTTCCGCAGCAGCCATCCCCAGGTCGATCTGGCGCTGACCGTGGGCAACCATGCCCGGGTGCTGCGTCGACTGACGGAGAATCGCGAGGACGTGGCGCTGATGTCCGGGGTGCCCAGTGGCTCGGACCTGGATTTCCTGCCCTTGCTGGACAACGCCATCGTCGCCGTGGCGCGCCCGGGCCATGCCCTGGCCGGCCGCCATGGCCTGAGCCTGCGCGATCTGACGGCCTATCCGTTGCTGGTGCGCGAGGTCGGCTCCGGCACGCGCCAGGCCTGCGAGGACTATCTCAAGCAGAAGCGCGCGCACTTCGCCGAACAGCTGGAGATCGGCGCCTTCGAGGCGCAGCGCGAGGCGGTCCGCGCCGGACTCGGCCTGGCGCTGCTGCCGCGCCAGGCCATTCGCAGTGATCTCGCCGCCGGCAGCCTGGTCGAGCTGGACGTCGCCGACTTGCCGCTGCGCCGCTCCTGGTGCGTGGTCCAGGTACGTGGCAAGCCACTGTCGCCGGTGGCTCAGGCCTTCGTCGACTACCTGCGCAGCCAGCGCAGCCTGATCAATGCGTTAGGTATTGCCCTGGAGCCTGCTGTCGGCGCTGGGCCTGGCGCTCGTCAAGCAGCTGATTGAGAAACAGCAATTCATCGAGTTCCACGGCGAGTCGCTGCTCTTCGGCACGGGCTTCGATGGCGCGGCGAAATTTCATCCGCCGTTGATCCTGTAGCTTTCTGCGGGTCTTGCTGTCGAGACGAACGCTGGATTCCTGGATGAGAGCGGTCATGCCAATTCCTCCGGGCTGGGATCGGAATGGGCAGCTTCACCCTAACAGGTGACGATTTGGCGACAAAAAGACGACTATTGGGTGTCGCTGTGCTTGGTCGATTTCGATGACAACCGCAGGCTGCGCAAGCTGCGCTTCACGCCCTTGAGGTGCTCGACCAGGGCCGGACCGCGGGACATGGCCACGCCCATGGCCAGCACATCGATCACCACCAGGTGGGCGATCCGCGAGGTCAGGGGCACATAGATATCGGTGTCTTCGTGCACGTCGATGGCGATGTTGACCGTCGACAGATCGGCCAGCGGCGTCTGACCCGGGCAGATGGTGATCAGGGCCGCGCCGTTGTCGCGCACCAGGTTGGCGGTGATCAGCAGGTCCTTGGAGCGACCCGACTGGGAGATGCAGATGGCCGCATCGGAGGCCGTCAGGGTCGCCGCCGACATCGCCTGCATGTGCGGATCGGAATAGGCGGTGGCGCTGAGCTGCAGGCGAAAGAACTTGTGCTGGGCGTCGTTGGCCACCGAGCCCGAGGCGCCGAAGCCGTAGAACATCACCCGCTGGGCCTTGGCGATCGCCTCGATCGCCGTTTCCAGCGCACGCATGTCCAGGCGCTCGCGCACGTCCATGAGGGTATGCAGGGTGGTGTCGAAGATCTTCAGACTGAAGTCTTCCACCGCATCGTTCTCGTGGATGGCGAACTGGCCGAAACTGGCCCCCGCCGCCAGGCTCTGGGCCAGGCGCAGCTTGAGATCCTGGAAACCGTCGCAGCCGATGGCGCGGCAGAAACGCACGATGGTGGGCTCGCTGACGCCGACGTTGTGGGCGAGGTCGGCCATGGAGCTGTGCATGACGGCAGCCGGATCCACCATGACCTGCTCGGCGACCTTGAGCTCCGACTTGCGCAGCAGGTGGCGGGATTGAGCAATGTGTTGCATGAGGTTCACAGGCGTATCTCGTCTAGCGGGCGGATGTAGTGCGTCGTACTTATACTACATAACGGTCGCCAAGGCTCTTGGTCATTACGATTCAGCACGGTCTTTTTCGCGCCCGTATCGGCACTTGGTAGTCATCCGCACGACCGACTACCTGAGCCCGAGCAGCTTTTGAACCGCTCTGCGCAAGGCCTTGCGCAGATTCCCGAGCGGTGGCGCACAGTTGCTCTGCCCCGCCCCTGTAGTGCTTTTGCAACCCACTGATCAGAAAGGAATTTTCGGTTCTGGCATAGCCCTTGTTAGCTCCTGGTACCCGGGCCATGAAGGCCTATCACCAGGCAAGGAGAGCACCATGCCAACCCCCGCGTACCTGTCCCTCGAAGGCACCAAGCAAGGCCTGATCACCGCCGGCACCTTTACCGAGGACTCGGTCGGCAACATCTTCCAGGAGGGTCACGAAGACCAGATCCTGGTCCAGGCCTTCAACCATCAGGTGATCATTCCCCGCGATCCCCAGTCGGGTCAGCCCACCGGCCAGCGCGTGCACAAGCCGCTGATGATCACCAAGGTGTTCGACAAGGCCTCGCCGCTGATCTTCAACGCCCTCACCTCCGGCGAACGCCTCGGCAAGTGCCGCCTGGAGTGGTACCGCACCTCGGCCACCGGCACCCAGGAGCACTACTTCACCATCGAACTGGAGGACGCCATCATCGTCGACGTCCAGTCGCGCATGCCCAACTGCCAGGACCCGAGCATGGCGCACTTCACCCACCTGGAAGACGTCTACTTCACCTACCGCAAGATCGTCTGGACCCACGAGGTCTCCGGCACCTCCGGTTCCGACGACTGGCGCTCGCCGATCGCCGCCTGAGGCGCCGACTGCAAGCATTACTCTGCCCCCCGCCAGCCCCGCTGGCCGGGGGGTCCGCTGCCCTGCGCCACCCGCCTCGCCTCCCATCCGTCCGGTTTGGCGCTCCTTCTGCCGCATCGGTAGAATGCGGCGATGAACGACGACATTTCCCTGCTGCTCAATTCCCTCAACGATGCCCAGCGTCAGGCCGTGGCCGCGCCCCTGGGTCGCCAACTGGTCCTGGCCGGTGCCGGCTCGGGCAAGACCCGGGTGCTGGTGCACCGCATCGCCTGGCTGATCCAGGTCGAACGGGCCTCGCCGCACTCCATCCTCTCGGTGACCTTCACCAACAAGGCCGCCGCCGAGATGCGCCACCGCATCGAGCAATTGCTCGGCATGAGTCCGCAGGGCATGTGGGTCGGCACCTTCCACGGCCTGGCCCACCGCCTGTTGCGCGCGCACTGGCAGGAAGCGGGGCTGTCGCAGAATTTCCAGATCCTCGACAGCGACGACCAGCAGCGCATCGTCAAGCGGGTGATCCGCGAGCTGGGCCTCGACGAGCAGCGCTGGCCGGCACGCCAGGCGCAGTGGTTCATCAACGGCCAGAAAGACGAAGGCCTGCGACCGCAGCACATCCAGGCCGCCGGCGATCTCTTCCTCAGCACCATGCGCAGCATCTACGAAGCCTACGAGGCGGCCTGCGCCCGCGCCGGGGTGATCGACTTCTCCGAGCTGCTGCTGCGCGCCCTGGATCTGTGGCGCAACAATCCCAGCCTGCTGGAACACTACCAGCGGCGCTTCCAGCACCTGCTGGTGGACGAATTCCAGGACACCAACGCCGTCCAGTACGCCTGGCTCAAGCACCTCGCCCAGAATGGCGCCAGCCTCATGGTGGTGGGCGACGATGACCAGTCCATCTATGGCTGGCGCGGCGCCAAGATCGAGAACATCCAGCAGTTCAACGAGGACTTCTCGGCCGAGATCATCCGCCTGGAGCAGAACTACCGCTCCACCGACACCATCCTCAAGGCCGCCAACGGCCTGATCGCCCACAACTTCGGCCGCCTCGGCAAGGAGCTGTGGACTGATACCGGCGAAGGCGAGGCCATCACCCTCTATGCCGGCTTCAACGAGCACGACGAGGCGCGCTACATCGTCGAGACCATCGAGAGCGAGTTCAAGAAGGGCATCCGGCGCAGCGAGATGGCCATCCTCTACCGCTCCAACGCCCAGTCCCGGGTGCTGGAAGAGGCGCTGCTGCGCGAGAAGATCCCCTATCGCATCTATGGCGGTCTGAGATTCTTCGAGCGCGCCGAGATCAAGAACGCCATGGCCTACCTGCGGCTGATCCAGCATCGCCACGACGATGCCGCCCTGGAGCGGGTGATCAACGTGCCGCCGCGGGGCATCGGCGAAAAGACCGTGGAGGCGCTGCGCAGCGCCGCCCGCGCGCAGAACACCTCGCTGTGGCAGGCGCTGCACGACCTGGTCGGTGCCCGCGCGGTGTCGGGTCGCGCCGCCTCGGCACTCAATGCCTTCGTCGAGCTGGTCGACACCCTGGCGCTCAAGGCCGAGGACCTGTCCCTGCACAGCCTGGTGCAGCAGATCATCGAGCAGACCGGCCTGGTCACCTTCCACAAGGAAGAAAAGGGCGAGAAGGGTCAGGCGCGGGTGGAAAACCTGGAAGAACTGGTCAGCGCCGCGCGCTCCTTCGATTTCAGCGGTGACGAGGAGATGACGCCCCTGGCGGCCTTCCTCGACCACGCCGCCCTGGAATCCGGTGACACCCAGGCCGACAGCCACGAAGACAGCGTCCAGCTGATGACCCTGCACAGTGCCAAGGGCCTGGAATTCCCCCTGGTGTTCCTGGCCGGCATGGAAGAAGGCCTGTTCCCGCACAAGATGAGCCTGGAAGAACCCGGCCGCCTGGAAGAGGAACGCCGCCTGGCCTACGTGGGCATCACCCGCGCCATGCGCCGCCTGGTGATGAGCTATGCGGAGACCCGTCGACTCTATGGCAGCGAGACCTACAACAAGGTCTCGCGCTTCGTCCGCGAGGTACCGGACGGCCTGATCCAGGAAGTGCGGCTGTCCAATGCGGTCAAGCAGCCCTTCGCCGGCAGCCGACCCAGTCCCTTCGCCCAGGCCCCGGTGCCGGAGACCACCTTCAGTCTCGGTCAGCCGGTGCGCCACGCCCTGTTCGGCGACGGTGTCATCCTCAACTACGAGGGCTCCGGCGCCCATGCCCGGGTGCAGGTCAACTTCAAGTCCGAAGGCAGCAAGTGGCTGATGGTGAGCTACGCCAAGCTCGAACCGCTCTAGCCATGACCACTTCCTGGCTGTTCTGGGCGCTCCTGGCGGCGGCGTTCGCCGCCCTCACCGCCATCTTCGGCAAGCTGGGCGTGGAACACGTCAACGCGGACTTCGCCACCCTGCTGCGCACCCTGGTGGTCGTTGTGGTCCTGGCGGCCATCGTCCTGGCCACCGGGCAGGCGCAACCCCTGGCCAGCATCGCCGGTCGCAGCTATATGTTCCTGTTGCTTTCGGGCGTGGCCACCGGCCTGTCCTGGCTGTGCTACTACCGGGCGCTCAAGCTGGGCCCCGCCTCGCTGGTGGCGCCGGTGGACAAGTTGAGCGTGGTGCTGGTGGCGATCTTTGGCGTGGCGCTGCTGGGTGAGCGCCTGGACCTGCGCCAGTGGTGCGGCATCGCCGCCATCGGCGGGGGCGTGCTGCTGCTGGCCTGGCGGCCCTGAGAGCCTATACAAAGTTTGCTGCGCGTCGGCCAAACTGCGTTGAAAAGCCCCTCGGAATGCTCATTTACCACTCGTAAACTCCGCTTCCTCGGGTCTTTCCGCCTTGTTTCGCTCTAGCTCGCGAAACTTTGAACAGCCTCTTAAAAGGGCGCAGGAAAAGGGCCTGACCGCCGGTGGGAGATTGCCGGACGGCAGAAAGCGGCCAAGCCCATTTCCTGCATTGCGCATTCCCTTGCCATCGATCCGCTTATTCAAACGGCCGACTTAGAGCGATTCTGCCGCGTCGATCCCCGGTGGGCAATGGCTGGATTCCGCAAAAGCGGCCTAAGGGTGTCCGCCCTTGTCCTGTTCCAGGGTCTCGATGAAGGCTATCTGCAGCCGCGAATGGACGCGGATGAACCAGCGCCACAGCACCGCGATCACCACCACCGCGACCAGGCCGATCAGCAGCAGCAGCTCGCCACGCGGCAGGATGCTGCTGCTCAGCGCGGCCAGCAGCACCAGGATGCCAGCCAGCGACAGCAGCGGGATCAGCTCGCTGACCAGTCGCCGTACCGGCTGCGTATAGCGGCCAGCCTGGTTCTGCCGCACGCTGAGTTCGGCCATCAGCATGGCCAGAGCCTTGAGCTTGCGATAGGCGGCGATCAGGCAGGGCAGCGACAGCAGCAGGGCCCCGCCCCAGATGCAGGCCTTCTGCAGATCGGGATCGGTGATCCAGGTGCTGAGCCAGCCGGCCAGGCCGCCAGCGAAATAGGCGCCGCCAAGGAAGATGGCGATGACCAGCGACAGGTTGATGCCCACCTGCAGCAGGATGCGCCTCATCATGCCGGCCAGAACCGCCTTCTCGCCCTGGGGCTGGATGCTGCGCAGCCATTCGCCATAGATGCCCAGCACCCGCTGCATGGGCTGCGGCAACCAGCGGCCGATCCACAGCGCCAGCGGATCGGCGGCCTTGATCAGATAGGGTGTCAGCAGCGTGGTGATCGCCGACACGGCCACCGCCACCGGATAGAGGAAATGACTGGTGACGCCCAGGGTGATCCCGAGGGTGGCGATGATGAAGGAGAACTCGCCGATCTGCGCCAGGCCCATGCCGACCCGCAGCGAGGTCCGGCCATCGTTGCCGGCGATCAGGGTCCCCAGGCTGCAGGCGAGGATCTTGCCCAGCACCACGGCGACGCTGATCACGGTGATCGGCCAGGCGTATTCCACCAGCACCTTGGGATCGAGCAGCAGGCCGATGGCGACGAAGAAGATGGCGCTGAACATGTCGCGCAGCGGTTCCACCAGCTTCTCGATCTTAAGCAGCTGCCGCGACTCGGCCATGATGGCGCCGATCAGGAAGGCACCCAGCACCACGCTGTATTCCAGCTTGGCCACCAGCAGGCAGAAGCCGAAGCACAGCCCCAGCACCGTGATCAGCAGCATCTCGTTGCTGTCGAACTTGGCCACGTAGGCCAGCAGGCGTGGCACTAGCAGGATGCCGATCACCAGCGCCACGATCATGAACAGACTCAGCTTGCCCAGGGTCGAGGCCACCGCGCCCGGTTCCACCGAACCGCTCACCGCCAGGCCCGACAGCAGGGCGATGATGCCGATGCCGAGAATGTCCTCGACGATCAGCACGCCAAAGATCTGCTGGGCGAAGCGCTCGTGCTTCATCTTCAGCTCGTTGAGCGCCTTGACGATGATGGTGGTCGAGGAAATGGCCAGGATGGCGCCGAGGAACAGCGAATCCATATGCGACCAGCCGAACATCTGGCCCACCTGGTAACCCAGCCAGAGCATCAGGCTGATCTCGAGGAAGGCGGCGATGAAGGCCGTGGCACCCACCCGGAACAGCTTGCGCAGCGAGAATTCCAGGCCGAGGCTGAACATCAGGAAGATCACCCCCACCTCGGCGAGGGTCTTGATGCTTTCTTCGTCGTGGATCAGACCGAATGGCGGGGTGTGGGGTCCGATGATGAAGCCGGCGAGGATGTAGCCCAGGACCACGGGCTGCTTGAGGCGGTGGAAGAGGATGGTCACCACGCCGGCCACCAGCATGATGACGGCCATGTCCTGGATAAAAGCTAGAGCATGCATCGGCCGGGCCCTCCTATGACGGGCCGGGCACTCTCCCGACACCTGCGCTGACTGGAGTCCAAGACTAGCATCTGCAAACTCTTGTGACGGATTTTGCAAAAATCTGTAATAGATTGATGTGCTTGGAAATTTTCAACGGTCGCAAGCACTTGGCGGCCTGCTTCCAGGTAACGCCGACAGGGCAAAATACCGAAACAATTCACGCTGGCTGTACTTGACCGGGCAGCGCAAGATGTATCCAACACCAGACTCTTCACAGAGAGAACACCACATGCAACGCCTGATGAGCTTCTTCATGATCCTGTGCCTGGGCCTCACGCTCAGCCTGGATGCCAATGCCAAACGCATGGGCGCCGGCAAGTCCGCTGGCGCCGCGCCCATTCACCAGACCCGCCAGGCCGCGCCGACCCAGCAGCCGGGCATGGCCGCGCCCGCCGCCGGTGCTGGCGCCGCCGCCGCTGCCCGTCCCAGTGGTGCCTCGCGCTGGCTCGGCCCGCTGGCCGGTATCGCCGCCGGTGGTCTGCTCGCCTCCATGTTCATGGGTGACGGCTTCGAAGGCTTCCAGTTCTTCGACTTCCTGATCCTGGCGCTCATCGCCTTCGTGATCTTCCGCCTGATCGCCCGTCGCAAGCAGCAGGCCGGTCCGCAGCCCGCCGTCGCCGGTCATGCGCCGATGCAGCGCGAGATGCCCAACCAGCCCAACAATGGCGGTCTGTTCGGCGGTGCCGCCGCTGGCGCCGCGCCGGTGATCAACGCACCGAGCTGGTTCAATGCCGAGCGCTTCGTGGCCGCCGGTCGCGAGCACTTCATGAACCTGCAGCAGCACTGGGACGCCAACGAGATGGACAAGATCTCCGAGTTCGTCACCCCGCAGATGCTGCAATGGCTGCGTGACGAGCGCGCTGCACTGGGCGAGGGCTTCCAGTCCACCTACATCGAGAACCTGAATGCCACCCTTGACGGTGTCGAGGATCTGCAGGGCAAGACCATCGCCACCATCACCTTCAACGGTGTATCCAAGGAATCGCGCTTCGACCAGGGCCAGCCGTTCAGCGAAAGCTGGCGCATGGAGCGCATGGCCGGCGAGAACCAGCCCTGGCTGCTGGCCGGTATCCGCCAGAACGCCTGATAAGGGCACGTCACCGAAAAACCCGGCTCTAAGCCGGGCTTTTTCATGGGCGCCGCCTGCCGAACATCTCTCGAAACCGCTATCAAGTCCGTGCGGAAGCTGCCGTTATCACGGACTGAACTGCTAACCTTGCGCGCCTCTTTTCCCTTTATCCGGTGCGCATTTCGAGAGAGGCCTGCTATGGAAGACGTCATCGAACGCCTGCGTGAAGAAAACGAACCCGTTCCCGTACCCCTGGAGCTGCCCGACGAAGACCTGCTGGTCGAGATCGAGGAAGAACTGCTCATCAGCCTGCCGCCGGAATTCCGCGAGTTCCTGCTGACCGTCAGCGACGTGGTCTATGGCCGCATCGAGCCGGTGACCGTCACCGATCCCCAGTCCCATACCTACCTGCCGGAAGTGGCTGCCACCGCCTGGGACGAAGGCCTGCCGCGCGAGTACATTCCCCTCTGCGCCAGCGACGACGGCTACTACTGCGTCAGCCAGGAAGGCGAGGTACTGTTGTGGGAAGACGGCGACCTGACCGACGAATCCTGGGATTCGGTCTGGGTCTGGGCGCGCGACGTCTGGCTGGAAAGCTGACCGGCCCGCTACTGAACGACCCCGCTGCGCATGGGTCTGGATAAGGCCATCACTTACGGAGGATGCGTCATGAGCACTCCCGTCGTCCTGATCACCGGTGCCGCGGGCGGCCTCGGCCGCGCCCTGGCGCAACGCTTCGCCCAGAGTCGCTGGCGCGTCGCCGCCGCCGACCGCGATGCCGAGGGCCTGCATGGCCTCAACGGCATCGTCGGCCTGGATTCCAGCGTGACCGCCGATATCTCCAGCGCCGAGGGCTGCCGTTCCCTGGTCAGCAAGGTCATGGCCCGTACCGGGCGTCTGGATGCCCTGATCAACGCGGCGGGCATCTGGCGCGAAGGCGAGGTCGAGACCTTTACCGAGGACGACTACGACCTGGTGATGGCGGTCAATCTCAAGGCCACCTTCTTCATGTGTTCGGCGGCCATCCCCTTCCTCAAGGAAAATCGCGGCGTCATCATCAACGTCGCCAGCGGCGCCGGACGCCAGCCCATCGCCGGCGCGGCGGCCTATGGCGCGGCCAAGGCCGCGGTGCGCTTCTTCAGCCAGAATCTGGCGGTGGAACTGGCGCGCGATGGGGTGCGGGTCAATGCCGTCTCGCCAGGGGACATCGACACCCCCATGCTGGACTTCCAGGCCGCCCACTATGGCAGTGGCGATCCGGCCGGCTATCGCCGCAACCTGCTCAATCGCTATCCCCAGGGCGAAACCGCGCGCTTCATCCAGCCGGAAGAGGTGGCCGAATTCGTCTACTTCCTCTGCCAGCCCCAGGCGGCGGCCATTTCCGGCGCCGACCTGCCCATCGACTTCGGGCTGTCCGCCGGCCGTTGATGGCTGTGACAGACGGCGTCGGTGCGTCGTCTACAGGATTTCCCCCTCGAGGATTCGCCCATGGAAGCCGGCAACCACCAGTTGAGCATGACCATCCTGATGACCCCGGACCTGGCCAACTTTTCCGGCAATGTCCACGGCGGCGCCCTGCTCAAGCACCTCGACGAAGTGGCCTATGCCTGCGCCAGCCGCTATGCCGGACGCTATGTGGTGACCCTCTCGGTGGATCAGGTGATCTTTCGCGAACCGGTGCATGTCGGCGAACTGGTGACCTTTCTCGCCTCGGTGAACTACACCGGGACCACTTCCATGGAAATCGGCGTCAAGGTCATCACCGAGAACATCCAGCAGCGTTCGGTGCGCCACACCAACAGTTGCTTCTTCACCATGGTGGCGGTGGACGAGAACGGCAAATCCTGCCCCGTGCCCCAGCTGGAACCCGTGACCGCGGACGAGAAGCGGCGCTGTGTGCAGGCCCAGCAGCGCCGGCAGATCCGTCGGGAACTTCAAGAGCGCTATCAGGCACTCAAGGAAACCTTTTGAGTTTTGCCGGCTAGGTCGCCGTCGTTCGACGGCAGCGGCTCCAGGATCTGGCAATCCAAATCCTTGGAGCCAGCATGTCCCATGACACCCCTCTGATATCCACCCTGGCGATCGGCCTGGTCCTGGCCTTTGCCTTCGGCATCCTCGCCACCCGTCTGCGCCTGCCGCCCATCGCCGGCTATCTGCTCGCCGGGGTCGCGGCCGGCCCCTTCACGCCCGGCTTCGTCGCCGATCCCGAACTGTCCAAGGAGCTGACCGAAATCGGCGTCATCCTGCTGATGTTCGGCGTGGGTCTGCACTTTTCCATCAAGGATCTGCTGGCGGTCAAACGCATTGCCATCCCCGGCGCCATCGTGCAGATCGCTGCCGCCACCCTGATGGGCATGGGGGTGAGCCACTTCCTGGGCTGGGGACTGGGCAGCGGCCTGGTGTTCGGGTTGTCGCTGTCGGTGGCCAGTACCGTGGTATTGCTGCGAGCCCTGGAAGAACGCCAGATGGTGGAAAGCCGACGTGGTCGCATCGCCGTGGGCTGGCTGATCGTGGAAGACCTGCTGATGGTGCTGGCCCTGGTGGTACTGCCGGCGCTGGCCGGGCCGCTGGGTGGCGACAGCGGCGAAGAATCGGGCCAGAGCCTGGGGCTGGAGCTGGGCCTCACCGCGCTCAAGGTTGGCGCCTTCATCGCGCTGATGCTGCTGGTGGGCCGGCGGGTCATCCCCTGGCTGCTGGCCCGGGTGGTCCGTACCGGTTCGCGCGAACTCTTCACCCTGGCGACCCTGGCCATCGCCATGGGCATCGCCTATGGCTCGGCGTCGCTGTTCGGGGTGTCCTTCGCCCTGGGCGCCTTCTTTGCCGGCGTGGTGCTCAACGAATCGGAACTCAGCCACGACGCGGCGGAGAATTCGCTACCCCTGCGCGAAGCCTTCGCCGTGCTGTTCTTCTTTTCCGTGGGTTGCCTGTTCGATCCGGAGATCCTGCTGGAACAACCCCTGGCGGTGCTGGCCACGGTGGCAGTGATCGTCTTTGGCAAGTCCATCGCCGCGACTCTGATCGTCCTGGCCTATCGTCGCCCCTTGAGCGTGGCCCTGACCATCGCCGCCAGCCTGGCGCAGATCGGCGAATTCTCCTTTATCCTCGCCAGCCTCGGCCTGTCGCTGAAACTGCTCGACCAGGGCGCTCACGACCTCATCCTGGCCGCCGCCATCATCTCCATCATCCTCAATCCGCTGCTGTTTCACGGCATCGACCTGCTGCAGCCCTGGATGGAGCGTCGCGAAGGCCGCCGGCTGATCAATGCCAAGGGCAAGCATGCGCCAGAGCTGGACGACGAGCCCGAGCCAGTGGCGCAACGGGGTCACCTGGTGCTGGTGGGCTATGGACGGGTGGGCCGCTATCTCTGCGATCGCCTGGATCGCGAGGATCCGCCGCTGATCGTGATCTCGGACGAACCGGAACACGTCACGGCGCTACGCCAGCAGGGATTCAAGGCGATCCTCGGCAACGCGACCCAGGACAAGGTGCTGGCACGGGCCAAGCTCGAGGAGGCGCGGGCCCTGCTGCTGGCGATTCCCAACGGCTTCGAGGCCGCCGAGATCGCGCGCCGGGCCCGCGAGCTGGCGCCGGAACTGCCTATCCTCGCCCGCGCCCATCACGAAGACGAGATCCGCCATCTGGAGCGTCATGGCGTGGACGAGGTGATCATGGGCGAACGCGAGATCGCCCTTGGCATGTTCCGCTATCTGGGCCTGGAGCGGACCGGGGAGTCCGAGGCGGAGCCCAGGGGCTCCGCCGCCTAGCGACCTAGCGGCGCTGGATCTTGAAGTTGAAGGTCTTGGTGGCCTTGCGCGGGACGATCTGGCCGCCGGAGACCCGGGGGGCGAAGCGCCATTCGCCCAGCACCTCGAGCACCGCGCGCTCCAGTTGCTTGTTGGAGGCTTCCAGCACCTGAATGTCGGCCAGTCGACCGTCGGCGGTCACGGTGAACATCACCCGCACCTCGCCACCCACACCGCGACGACGCAGCATTTCCGGATACTCCGGCGGCGTCATCTTGATCGGCCGGATGTCGGCGTCGTCGATGCTGCCGGTGGGCAGGCCGGCGGTCTTCGGCGGACCGGACGGCGCGGCGGCCGGCGCCGGCTGACTGGGCGCAGCCGTGGCCGCAGGCGCGGGGGCCGGCGCTGGTGCGGCCTGAGCCACCGGCTCCGGCGCGGGCTCGACCTTTTTCGGCAGCGGCTTCTGCTGGCTGTGCTCGACCGGCTTGGGCTTCGGCTTGGGTTTGGGCTTTTCCACTACCGGCTTTGGCGGCTCCACCGGTTTCGGCGGTTCCACGGGCTTGGGCGGCTCCGGTGGCGGCGGTTCGGGTTGCGGCGGCGGCGGCGGCGCGGGCGGTGCCGGGGTCGGCGCGGGCGGCTCGGGTACCGGCTTGGGCAACTGGATGAAGCTGACCTGCATGGGTTCGTCGCCCTTGGCGATCTTCAGCTCCGGTGGCGCCTGGACCACCAGGAACAGCGCCGCGGCCATGCTGGCGTGCATGATCAGCGACAGCGCCGAGGCGGCCCCCCAGCCGCGACCCCGGGGTGGCTGCTCGCCCGGTTCGGCAGCGCCGACCGGGGTCAATACCGGGGTCAGGATCTCTTCGTTACGCTCGGGCATGCGGAACGACAGGATGGTGGCCGAGGGCTCGCTACGCTTGGCATTGACCCCTGCCACGGGCTCCACATCGCCTGCCTGGGCGGCCCTGACGGGTCCCTGGACGGATTCCAGCTCATCGCCATCGGTACGCGCAGCGACTACGAGAGGTTCAGGCTTGGCAAGAGACGTCGGAGCCATGGGAGCAATACGCAGAGGAAGTAAATTTAATAATCATTATCATTAGCTGAACAAATTTGGCAACCTCAAATGTCGCGAATGGTCCCGCCCAGCGCTTTTTCGAGGGCCTCTAGGTCCGGCTTTTCCTCCAGGATCAACTCCAGCCGGTTGTCGCGTCGCCACAGGGTCGGCTCCCAGGCGCCCTGCCCGGCCAGACCGTTGTAGGCCTGCCAGCCCTCCGCCAGCTGCAGCACCGCCTTCAGCCTGAGCAGCCCGGGGAGACCGCCCAGCAGCGCCAGCAATGCCGGGCCGTCGAAGCTGTGGCTGGGATGCCAGCGCCAACCGACGGCGTGGTGGCCCTCCAGGGTATGGCTGAAGCGCAGCGGGCGTCCGGGCAGCAACAGCGCCTGCGGAGCGGACGCCGCCTCGGGCTCGGATAACTCGCCGTCGCTCGAGGTTTCACCGTCGGCCAGGGGCAGGTCGGCCAGGGCGATCCGCCCGCCTTCGGTCCAGTACAGCGGCCGATCGCCCAACTGCGCCGGCAAGCCTGCCCGCTCCAGGCCCGCGCTCTTGTTGAGCACGATCAGGCCGGCCTGGCCCAGCGCCTGCTGCTGGGCGTCCGGCAAGGGCTGGCCCTCCAGCAGTTGCCTGGCATCCACCACCCAGATCAGGGGTTGCAGACTCAGCACCCCGGTCCAGGGCGGCGCCTGGAGTTGCCGATAGAGACTGGCGGGATGGCCGAGGCCGGAAGGCTCGATGAACAGCCGCTGCGGTCGTGCCCGTCTGAGCAGTCGGGTGAGGGCTACCTGCAGGGGCACGCCCTGGACGCAGCACAGGCAGCCACCCGGGACCTCGGCGATCGCCAGGCCGTCGTCGTCCCGGGTCATGAGCGCCGCGTCGAGTCCGACCTGGCCGAATTCGTTGACCAGGATCGCCCAGCGCTCGTGGGCGGGGCGCTGGGCGAACAGCTGGCGGATCAGGGTGGTCTTGCCGGCGCCCAGAGGGCCGGCGATCACATGGGTCTTGATATCGGCGAGGCGCATGGCGGGAGGGTCGAATGCTAGAGTGGCGATTTCATCAGGGAGATGGGCTGGAATGTGGCGATTGCTGATGCCTCTGCTGCTGTTGCCGTCACTGGCGCTCGCCGATGCCTGCGTGATCCGCAGTCGTCAGGGCAGTGTGGACGTGCAGGTCTGCCAGAGCAATATCGACATCCCCGCCCAGCTGTTTCGCGACGGCTTCTGCCAGCCGCAGCTCAAGGACCAGCAGACCGAGGTCCGCTTCGTCGACCGCTGTCCGGTCGGCGAGATCGGCATCTGCCAGGGCGCCCGCAGTCCGGGCGTGCCCTATCGACAGGATATCCACTACTACGGCGAGCCCGGCGACGGCCGCTTCCTGGCCTTCGCCTGCCGGCAGCAGAATCAGGGCAGCTGGCGCGTGCCCTGAGGTTCCACGTGGAACCCTTTATTCCACGGTCACCGACTTGGCCAGATTGCGTGGCTGGTCCACGTCGGTGCCCTTGAACACGGCGACGTGGTAGGACAGCAGCTGCAGCGGGATGGTGTAGAGGATCGGCGACAGCGCATCGTGGATGTGCGGCATGGGCACGATGCGGGTGCCTTCGCCTTCCTCGAAGCCGGCACGCTCGTCGGCGAAGACGATCAGCTGACCGCCACGGGCGCGCACTTCCTGCAGGTTGGACTTGAGCTTTTCCAGCAGCTCGTTGTTGGGCGCCACCGTCACCACCGGCATGTCGGCATCCACCAGCGCCAGCGGACCGTGCTTGAGCTCACCGGCCGGATAGGCCTCGGCGTGGATGTAGGAGATCTCCTTGAGCTTGAGCGCACCCTCCATGGCCACCGGGTACTGCTCGCCACGCCCCAGGAACAGGGTGTGGTGCTTCTCAGCAAAGGATTCCGCCAGCTTTTCCACGGTCTTGTCCATGGCCAGGGCTTCGTCCAGCCGCGCCGGCAGCCGGCGCAATTCGGCCACCAGCTCGGCTTCGACGGCGGCAGCCAGACGCTGCTGGCAGCGACCCAGACTCAGGGTCAGCAGCAGCAGCGAAACCAGCTGGGTGGTAAAGGCCTTGGTCGAGGCCACGCCGATCTCGGGACCGGCCTGGGTCAGGAAGCTCAGCTGGGATTCGCGCACCAGGGAGCTGGTCGCCACGTTGCAGATGGCCAGGCTGCTCAGATAGCCGGATTGCTTGGCCATGCGCAGCGCGGCCAGGGTATCGGCTGTTTCGCCCGACTGGGAGATGGTGACGAACAGGGTGTCCGGGCTGACGGCGACGCGGCGATAGCGGAATTCGCTGGCCACCTCCACCTGACAGGGGATGCCGACGTATTCCTCGATCCAGTAGCGCGCCACCGAACCGGCATGGAAGCTGGTGCCGCAGGCGACGATCTGGACCTGGCGGACCTTGGCGAACAACTCGGATGCCGCCGGACCGAAGGCCTCGGGCAAGACCTGACCGTCACCCAGACGGCCTTCCAGGGTGCGCTGGACCACACTGGGCTGCTCGTGGATCTCCTTGAGCATGAAGTGGCGATAGGCGCCCTTGTCAGCGGCCTCGCTGCCTTCGTGGTACTGCACCATCTCGCGCTGGACCGGCGCGCCGCTCATATCCCAGAGCGTGATCTGATCCAGGCGGATCTCGGCCACGTCACCCTCTTCCAGGTAGACGAAGCGATCGGTCACCTGACGCAGCGCCAGCTGGTCGGAGGCCAGATAGTTCTCGCCCAGACCCAGGCCGATGACCAGGGGACTGCCGCTGCGAGTCGCCACCAGGCGATCCGGCTGCTGGCGCCAGACCGCCGCCAGGCCATAGGCGCCGTGCAGTTCCTTGACCGCCGCCTTCAGCGCCGTGGTCAGGTCGCCGCTGTCCTGCAGCTTGAGGTGCAGCAGATGGACGATGACCTCGGTGTCGGTCTGGGAGGTGAAGACATAGCCCTGGGCCTTGAGCTGGGCGCGCAGGGCCTCGTGGTTCTCGATGATGCCGTTGTGCACCACCGCCACGTCACCCTGGGAGAAATGCGGGTGGGCATTGGCTTCGGTAGGCGCACCATGGGTCGCCCAGCGGGTGTGGGCGATGCCCAGGCGACCGGCCAGGGGATCGGCCAACAGGGCCGCTTCCAGTTCGCTGACCTTGCCGATGCGGCGCAGGCGCTGCAACTCGCCCTGGGCATCCAGCAGGGCCAGGCCGGCGCTGTCGTAGCCACGGTATTCCAGGCGCTTGAGACCCTCGACCAGAATGGCGGTGATGTTACGCTCGGCAATGGCGCCGACGATTCCACACATGCTTACCTCCCCTTGCCTGTCTTATCCACAACGACCCGGCGGGGCCGGCTGTGGATGACCTGATTGTCTAGTTATCCACCGGGGCGCAGATGACCTGCACCCCCTGGGTTTCGATCGCCCGGGCCGCCTCGGCGGGCAGTCGCTCATCGGTGATGAGCACGTCCACCCTTTCCCAAGGTAGTTCCAGATTGGGAATTCGCCTGCCCAGCTTGCTCGCCTCGGCCATGACCACCACCTCGCGCGCCACCTCCGCCATCACCCGCGACAGCGACAGATGCTCGTTGAAGGTGGTGGTGCCGCGCTCCGGATCGAGGCCGTCGGCGCCGATGAACAGCTGGTCGAAGTCATAGGATCTGAGTACCTGCTCGGCGACTTGCCCCTGGAAGGATTCCGAGTGCGGATCCCAGGTGCCGCCGGTCATCAGCAGCATGGGTTCCTGTTCCAACTCGCGCAGCGCCATGGCCACCTGCAGGGAATTGGTCATGACCACCAGGCCGGGACGGCGATCGAGCTGTGGGATCAGCGCTGCCGTGGTGCTGCCGCAGTCGACGATGATCCGTGCATGTTCGCGCAGGCGCCGGGCCGCGGCCCGGGCAATGGCCTGCTTGAACGGCGATGCTTGGGGCGGTGCCTCGGCCAGCAGCTCCTGGGGCATGGCCACCGCACCGCCGTAGCGGCGCAGCAGTAGCCCATTGCGCTCGAGGGCGGCCAGGTCCTTGCGGATGGTGACCTCGGAGGTCTCCAGCTGGCGGGCCAGTTCGTCCACGCTGACCTCGCCCTGCTCCCGGAGCTGGGCAAGGATGGCGTGGCGACGCTGGGCGGTGTTGCGACGGGTCATAAATTTCGATTCGAAAGATAATGGATCGAATCAAAACCTAATAGCAGGCCGGCGTCAAGCCTTGGGGGCCTTCTTCGGTCGCTGCCAGCCGGTCTTGTTGATCTGCCGCGCCCGCCCCAGTGCCAGGGTATCAGCCGGCACGTCCGCCGTGATGACCGAGCCTGCCGCCGTGGTCGCGCCGGCGCCCAGGCTGACCGGCGCCACCAGCGAGCTGTTGGAACCCACGAAGACATCCGCGCCGATTTCGGTTCGAAACTTGTTGGCGCCGTCATAGTTGCAGGTGATGGTGCCTGCGCCTATGTTGCTGCCAGCACCGATGCTGGCATCGCCCAGATAGGTCAGGTGACCGGCCTTGGCGCCGTCCTGCAGATGGGCGTTCTTGAGTTCGACGAAGTTGCCCACATGGGCCTTGCTGCCCAGTTCGCTGCCCGGGCGCAGACGGGCGAAGGGACCGACGTCGGCGCCCTCCCCGACCACGGCGCCGTCCAGATGACTGTTGGCCTTGATGATGGCGCCGCGCTTGAGCACGCTGTCCTTGATCACGCAATTCGGACCGATGCTCACGCCGTCTTCCAGCACCACCCGACCTTCGAGAATGACGTTGACGTCGATGGAGACGTCACGACCCGCCTCGACCTGGCCACGCTGATCGAAGCGCAGGGGATCCAGCAGGGTCACGCCCTGCAGCATCAGGCGCTCGGCGGCGCGCTGCTGGAAGTGCCGCTCCAGCTGGGCCAGCTGCCGACGATCGTTGGCGCCCTGCACTTCCATGGCGTCCGCCGGCTGGCTGGTGGCGATGGTCAGGCCGTCCGCCACCGCGAGGGCGATGACATCGGTCAGGTAGTACTCGCCCTGGGCATTGCTGTTGGACAGGCGACCCAGCCAGTCCGCCAGCCGCCGACCGGGTACCGCGAGGATGCCGGTATTGCCTTCGCGGATGGCGCGCTGGGCGTCGCTGGCGTCCTTGTGCTCGACGATGGCGGTTACCCGCCCCTGCTCATCGCGCAGGATGCGGCCATAGCCGGTGGGATCGTCCAGCTCCACGGTCAGCAGCGCCAGGTGGCTGTCATCCACCTGCTGCAGCAGGCGCTGCAGGGTCTCGGTCTGGATCAGGGGCACGTCGCCATAGAGGATCAATACCCGCTCCGCCGTCAGCGCCGGCGCCGCCTGGGCCACGGCATGGCCGGTACCGAGTTGCTCGGCCTGGACCACGAAGCTGACGTCGTCGGCGGCCAGCTGGCTGCGGACCTGGTCGGCGCCATGGCCGATGACGACATGGATGCCGGCCGGCTGCAGCTCACGGGCACGGTCGAGGACATGCCCCAGCATGCTGCGACCGGCCACGGGATGAAGCACCTTGGGTAGAGCGGATCTCATGCGGGTGCCCTGGCCAGCAGCCAGGATGACGATTTCCAGGGACATCGGAACCTCGGAGACAGGAGGAAGAGACGAGCCGGCGACCGAAGGCGACAGGCGCCTTCCAAGTCCGACCACGCGAAATTTCTCGCCCACTTTTCGGACGACAAAAGAAAAGGGTAGCCGAAGCTACCCTTGTCGTTACAGCCTGACCTCGCGCTTAGCGCTTGGCCTGCCGCTTGAGCTGCTGGATGGTGCGCAGCTGGGCGGCGGCTTCGGCGAGCTGAGTGGCGGCAGCGGTGTAATCGAACTCCGTGCCCTTGTCGCTCAGTGCTGCCTCGGCGCGCTGCTTGGCTTCCAGAGCGGCAGCTTCGTCGATGTCACCGGCGCGGCTGGCGGTATCGGCCAGCACTTCGACGACATTCGGCTGCACTTCCAGAAAACCGCCGGAGATGTAGAACACCTCCTCGGCGCCCCCGGCCTTGACCAGGCGGATGGGGCCCGGTTTCAGATCGGTGAGCAGCGGCGCATGGCCCGGGGCGATACCCAGATCACCCAGGTGGCCGTGGGCGATGATCATCTCCACCGCGCCGGAGAAGATTTCCCCTTCCGCGCTGACGATGTCGCATTGGACTGTCTTGGCCATAGCGTGCCTCTAAGAGCGCCCGTCGCCGGGCGCGGCAGTTACAGTTTCTTGGCTTTCTCGATGGCTTCGTCGATGCTGCCGACCATGTAGAACGCCTGCTCGGGCAGGTGATCGTAGTCGCCACGCAGGATCCCTGAGAAGCCGGCGATGGTGTCCTTGAGGGACACGTACTTGCCGGGCGAACCGGTGAAGACTTCGGCCACGAAGAACGGCTGGGACAGGAAGCGCTGGATCTTACGAGCGCGAGATACCAGCTGCTTGTCGGACTCGGACAGTTCGTCCATGCCCAGGATCGCGATGATGTCCTTCAGCTCCTTGTAGCGCTGCAGCACGTACTGGACGCCGCGAGCGGTGTCGTAGTGCTCCTGGCCGATCACGTTCGGGTCCAGCTGGCGCGAGGTGGAGTCCAGGGGATCGACCGCCGGGTAGATACCCAGGGAGGCGATGTCACGGGACAGAACCACAGTGGCGTCCAGGTGGGCGAAGGTGGTCGCCGGGGACGGGTCGGTCAAGTCATCCGCAGGGACGTAGACGGCCTGAACGGAGGTGATCGAACCCAGCTTGGTGGAGGTGATGCGCTCCTGCAGGACACCCATCTCCTCGGCCAGGGTCGGCTGGTAGCCCACCGCGGACGGCATACGACCCAGCAGCGCGGACACTTCGGTACCGGCCAGGGTGTAGCGGTAGATGTTGTCGACGAACAGCAGGACGTCACGGCCTTCGTCACGGAATTTCTCGGCCATGGTCAGACCGGTCAGGGCCACGCGCAGACGGTTGCCCGGCGGCTCGTTCATCTGGCCATAGACCAGGGCGACCTTGTCCAGAACGTTGGAGTCCTTCATCTCGTGGTAGAAGTCGTTCCCTTCACGGGTACGCTCGCCCACGCCGGCGAACACGGAATAACCGCTGTGCTCGATGGCGATGTTACGGATGAGCTCCATCATGTTGACAGTCTTGCCCACGCCGGCGCCGCCGAACAGGCCGACCTTGCCGCCCTTGGCGAAGGGGCAGACCAGGTCGATGACCTTGATGCCGGTTTCCAGCAGGTCGTTACCACCGGCCTGCTCTGCATAGGACGGGGCCTTGCGGTGGATTTCCCAGCGCTCTTCCTCGCCGATGGGGCCGGCTTCGTCGATGGGGTTGCCCAGGACGTCCATGATGCGGCCGAGGGTCTTGACGCCGACCGGGACCTTGATGGCCTCGCCGGTGTTGCCCACGTTCAGGCCGCGCTTTAGGCCTTCGGTGCTACCCATGGCGATGGTACGGACCACGCCGTCGCCCAGCTGCTGCTGGACTTCCAGGGTGGTTTCGGCACCCTGCACCTTGAGGGCGTCAAAGACGCGCGGTACCGCGTCGCGCGGGAATTCCACGTCGATCACGGCGCCGATGATTTGTACGATACGTCCGCTACTCATTTCGCGTTCCTCGAATGTTTAAGCTGTCCGTCAGACCGCGGCGGCGCCGCCGACGATTTCCGAAATTTCTTGGGTGATCGCAGCCTGGCGAGCCTTGTTGTAGACCAGCTGCAGCTCCTTGATGAGATCGCCGGCGTTGTCGGTGGCGTTCTTCATCGCGATCATCCGCGCGGCCTGTTCGCTGGCAGCGTTCTCGACCACGGCCTGGTACACCTGGGATTCCACGTAGCGCACCAGCAGACCGTCGAGCAGGGTCTTGGCGTCGGGCTCGTAGAGGTAGTCCCAATGCTTGCCTTGCAGCTCACCGCCCTCGGCCGGTACCAGGGGCACCAGCTGCTGGATGGTCGGCTTCTGGGTCATGGTGTTGACGAAGACGTTGGACACCACGTACAGACGGTCGATACGGCCGTTCAGGTAGGCATCCAGCATCACCTTGATGCTGCCGATCAGATCGCCGATCGCCGGGGCTTCGCCGAGGTGGCTGATGGCCGCGACCACGTTGCCGCCGAAGCTGCGGAAGAAGGAGGCACCCTTGGCCCCGATCACCGCCAGATCGATTTCCACACCCTTGCCGCGCTGGTCGCTCATGTCGCGGACCAGAGCCTTGAACAGGTTGGTGTTCAGACCACCGGCCAGACCCCGATCGGAGCTGACCACGATGTAACCGACGCGCTTGACCTCGCGTTCCACCATGAAGGCATGGCGGTACTCGGGGTTGGCGTTGGCCAGGTGGCCGATCACAGCGCGGATGCGCTCGGCATAAGGCTTGCTGGCAGCCATGCGGGCCTGAGCCTTACGCATCTTGCTGACCGCAACCTTTTCCATGGCGCTGGTGATCTTCTGTGTGCTTTTGATGCTCGCGATCTTGCCGCGAATCTCTTTTGCGCCTGCCATGTGACACCTATCGGGTTGGCAAACGGGGGCTGGCGCCCCCGTCGCGGCTTACCAGGTTTGCGTGGCCTTGAACTTCTCGATTCCCGCCTTGATGCCGGCGTCGATCTCGTCGTTGAAGTCGCCCTTCACGTTGATCTTGGCCATCAGGTCGGCGTGATCGCGGTTGAAGTAGGCGATCAGGGCCTGCTCGAAGCTACCGATCTTGTCCAGGGACACATCGCTCAGGAAACCACGCTCGGCGGCGTACAGGCTCAGGGACATCTCGGCGATGGACATGGGCGCGTACTGCTTCTGCTTCATCAGCTCGGTGACGCGCTGACCATGCTCGAGCTGCTTGCGGGTGGCTTCGTCCAGGTCCGAGGCGAACTGGGCGAAGGCCGCCAGTTCACGGTACTGGGCCAGCGCGGTACGGATACCGCCGGACAGCTTCTTGATGATCTTGGTCTGGGCCGCACCACCCACACGGGATACCGAGACACCGGCGTTGACCGCCGGGCGGATGCCCGAGTTGAACAGGCCGGCTTCCAGGAAGATCTGGCCGTCGGTGATGGAGATCACGTTGGTCGGAACGAAGGCGGACACGTCGCCGGCCTGGGTCTCGATGATCGGCAGTGCGGTCAGCGAGCCGGTCTTGCCGGTCACGGCGCCGTTGGTGAACTTCTCGACGTAGTCGGCGGAGACGCGGGAGGCGCGCTCGAGCAGACGGCTGTGGAGATAGAACACGTCGCCGGGATAGGCTTCACGGCCCGGCGGACGACGCAGCAGCAGGGAGATCTGGCGATAGGCCACGGCCTGCTTGGACAGATCGTCATAGACGATCAGGGCGTCTTCACCGCGGTCGCGGAAGTATTCGCCCATGGTGCAACCCGAGTAGGGTGCCAGGAACTGCAGGGCCGCCGATTCGGACGCACTGGCTGCCACCACGATGGTGTTGTGCAGAGCGCCGTTCTCTTCCAGCTTGCGCACCACGTTGGCGATGGTCGACTGCTTCTGACCAATGGCGACGTAGACGCAGCGGATGCCGCTGTTCTTCTGGTTGATGATGGCATCGATCGCCATGGCGGTCTTGCCGATCTGACGGTCACCGATGATCAGCTCGCGCTGACCGCGGCCTACCGGGATCATGGCATCGACGGCCTTGTAGCCGGTCTGCACCGGCTGGTCGACCGACTGACGCCAGATCACGCCCGGTGCGACCTTCTCGACGGCGTCGGTGGCGCTGGCGTTCAGCGGACCCTTGCCATCGATGGGGTTGCCCAGGGCGTCGACGACGCGACCCAGCAGTTCCGGACCAACCGGGACTTCCAGGATGCGGCCGGTGCACTTGGCGCTCATGCCTTCGGCCAGACCCAGGTAGCTACCCAGGACCACGGCGCCGACGGAGTCCTGCTCCAGGTTCAGCGCCATGCCGTAGATGCCGCCGGGGAATTCGATCATTTCGCCGTACATGACGTCGGCCAGACCGAAGATCCGCACGATACCGTCGGACACGCTGACGATGGTGCCTTCGTTGCGGGCTTGCGAGGTCACGTCGAGTTTCTCGATGCGACCCTTGATGATTTCACTAATTTCGGAAGGATTGAGTTGCTGCATGCTACTGCCCCTTCAAACTCAAGGTTTCAACGCTTCGGCCAGTTGCGCGAGCTTGCCGCGAACGGAGCCATCGATTACCAAGTCGCCGGCGCGGATTACCACACCACCGATCAGGCTCGCATCCTCGGATGCATTTAGTCGCACTTGTCGACCTAGCCTTGCGCTGAGAGCCTTGGCGAGTTTGTCTTGCTGTTCGTCGCTCAAGGCGAAAGCACTGGTGACTTCCGCCTCAATGGATTTTTCCTGCTCGGCCTTGTACGCCTCGTAGATCTCGGCGATGGCCGGGAACAGGTCGATCCGGTCGTTTTCTGCCACGGTCCGAACGAAGTTCTGGGACTGTGCATCCAGCTGATCGCCACATACGTCGATGAGCAATCCGGCCTTGGCGTCCGCAGTCAACTGCGGCTGCTGAAGCAGCTGGCGCACGGTCCCATCTTGGGATACCGCGGCGAGCAGCCCTAGCGCGGCCGACCATTGGGTCAACTGCTGCTGGGACTGTGCGAACTCGAAAGCCGCCTTGGCATAGGGCCGGGCCAGCGTGTTCAGTTCTGCCATTGGTGGCCTCGCTTAGATTTCCGCTGCCAGTCGGTCGACCAACTGGGCATGAGCATTGGCATCAACGGTCGATCCGAGGATCTTCTCGGCGCCGGCCACGGCCAGCACGCCGACGCGAGCACGCAGAGCGTCCTTCGCGGTGTTGATTTCCTGCTCGATTTCCGCCTGAGCCTGCGCCTTGATCCGGTCGCCTTCGGCACGGGCCTTGGCCTGTGCGTCCTCGACGATCTGAGCGGCACGCTTGTTGGCTTGCTCGATGATCTCGGCTGCTTGACCCTTGGCTTCGTTCACTTTCTGGTTGGCTTGCTGCTGTGCCACTTCCAGATCACGAGCCGCGCGGTTGGCAGCGTCAAGGCCATCGGCAATCTTCTTCTCACGCTCACGCAGCGCCGAGATGATCGGCGGCCACACGTACTTCATGCAGAAGAGCACGAAGATGAAGAAGGCAACGGACTGGCCTATCAGGGTTGCATTAATGTTCACGCCAACACCTCGCTCGTTCGTTGTCCATCAGTCCTGCCTACACCCGCGAGGGTGATCAGCCGGCGATCTGACCAACGAAGGGGTTAGCGAAGGTGAAGAACAGGGCGATACCAACACCGATCATGGTCACGGCGTCGAGCAGACCGGCGACGATGAACATCTTGACTTGCAGCATCGGAACCATTTCCGGCTGACGAGCGGCGCCTTCGAGGAACTTGCCACCCAGCAGACCGAAGCCAATGGCGGTACCCAGAGCGCCCAGGCCAATCAGCAGAGCAACGGCGATCGCGGTCAAACCAACTACAGTTTCCATCTTTCCTCCCGACTTTTTTAGTCGTCTTGGTTAAGGTTGAAGCGAAAAAGTTTTCCCAAGTTACCCGGCGGACAGGGCCCGCCGGGACTCACGGCAGAACCGCCTCCGGACGCCGTCAGCAGCGCCCGGGGGCCATTCCTTAGTGACTTTCTTCGTGCGCCATCGACAGGTAGACGATGGTCAGCATCATGAAGATGAAGGCCTGCAGGGTGATGATGAGGATGTGGAACACCGCCCACGCCCACTGCAGCACGATACCCAGACCGCCCAGTGCCAGACCGTTGGCGAACATGATGGCGATCAGGATGAAGATCAGCTCGCCCGCATACATGTTGCCGAACAGTCGCAGCGCCAGCGAGATCGGCTTGGCGATCAGGGTGACGAATTCGAGCAGGAAGTTGATCGGAATCAGGATGATCTGCAGCAGCGGATTCTTGCTGCTGAACGGGTGCAGGGTCAGCTCGCCGAAGAAGCCGCCGAGACCCTTCATCTTGATGCTGTAGAAGATGATCAGGCCAAACACCGACAGGGCCATGCCCAGGGTGGCGTTCGGGTCGGTGGTGGGCACCACGCGGAAGTAGGTGTGCTCGCCGAACAGCATGCCGGCCACGGACGGCAGCCAGTCCACCGGCACCAGGTCCATCAGGTTCATCAGGAAGATCCAGACGAAGATGGTCAGGGCCAGGGGCGCGATCAGGGCGTTCTTGCCATGGAAGGTGTCACGGACGCTGCCGTCGACGAATTCCACCAGCACTTCGACGAAGTTCTGCAGGCCGCCGGGCTGACCGCTGGTGGCCTTCTTGGCGATGCTGCGGAACAGCACCAGGAAGATCAGGCCGAGGGCGACCGACCAGCCGAGGGTGTCCACGTGGAAGGCCCAGAAGCCCATTTCCTTAGCTTCAGCGGGGGTGTGGGCGAAGCTCCAGCCGTTCACCGGATGCATACCATAGGTCAGGTTCTGCAGGTGGTGCTGGATGTAGCCCGAAGCGGAGTCTGCTGCCATGTGTGCCTCGAATGCCTTAAGGTCTAGTCGGTTTTTTCAGTAGCAGGGGCGCGCCGGCATTGACCATCAGCGTCAACAGGTAGACGCCGAACAGTGCAGGAGCCGAAAGCGGTTTTACCCCGGCAAACGTCAGTGCAAAGAGCACTGCCGTGAGAATCAGTTTGCCCGCCTCGCCCGAGTAGAAAGAACGGACGATGTCTCGGGCGGCATGGGCGCCGCGATAGCGGAACGCCTTGAACGAAAAATACAGATTGGGCAGCCAGGCAATCAGCCCGCCCAACAATCCGGAATAACCGGCGACCTTACCGACGAAGCAAGACAAGACAACGGCGGCACACGACGCGACAGCCAGTTGGACGAGCAGCAGGCGAAAGGCAGGCTGGTGATGGAAGGGCAGGCGTTTGGGCGTGCGGCGGTCCATCGGCTCGAAGTCCTCTGGTGTCGGCATAATAGTTGTTTTCACTGGCATGCTTTGTGCCGACAAAAAGCGGGCAAAGTATAGGGGCGCGTCTGGAGTGGTTCAAGCCACCCCGGACAGATTGCCGCCCAGCCTTGCAGGCATTTGTGTCAGCGAATGTGCGCCAGTACGCCTTGAAGTTCGTCCAAAGAGGTGTAACGGATCACCAGTTGACCCTTGCCTTTCTCGCCATGGCGGATCTGCACGTTGGCGCCCAAACGTTCGGCCAGACGCTGCTCCAGCCGGCTGATGTCCGGATCCACCGCAGGCGCCTTCTCGACCGGCTCCGCACCGCTGAGCCACTGGCGCACCAGGGCTTCGGTCTGGCGGACGGTGAGCCCCCGTGCGACAACGTGCCGCGCCCCTTCCGCCTGGCGGGCCTTGGGCAGGCCGAGCAGGGCGCGGGCGTGGCCCATCTCCAGCTCGCCCCTGGCCAGCAGGTCCTTGGCCTCTTCGGCCAGAGCCAGCAGGCGCAGCAGGTTGGTCACGCCCGAGCGCGACTTGCCGACGGCTTCGGCCACCTGGGCCTGGGTCAGCTCGAATTCGTCCTGCAACCGCTGCAGGGCCATGGCTTCTTCCAGCGGATTGAGGTTCTGCCGCTGGATGTTCTCGATCAGCGCCAGGGCGATGGCCACCTGGTCGGGCACATCGCGCACCAGCGCGGGGATGCGGTCCAGACCGGCCTGCTGGCTGGCGCGCCAGCGGCGTTCACCGGCGATGATCTCGTAACGGCCTTCGCCGATGGCGCGCACCACGATGGGCTGCATCAGCCCCTGGACGCGAATGGAGTTGGCCAGCTCTTCCAGAGCGGTCGGATCCATGTGCCGGCGCGGCTGGTACTTGCCGCGCTGGATGATGTCCACCGGCAGCGATTGCAGTTCGCTGACCGGGGTGGCGGCGGCCTGCTCCTGCAGGACCTTGACGCTGGCACCGCCGAGCAGGGCGTCGAGACCGCGGCCCAGACCTCGTTTCTTCACAGCCATGGGGATTCCTTAGGCAGTCTTGGCGACGCGAGCCGCCTTGCGCTGACGTTTGACCAGCTCGCTGGCCAGCTCCAGATAGGCCGCGGCCCCCTTGGAGCTCTTGTCGTAGACCAGCGCGGGCATGCCGTAGCTGGGGGCTTCGGCCAGGCGGACGTTGCGCGGAATGATGGTTTCGTAGAGCTCGTCGCCGAAGTGCTGCTTGAGCTGGGCGGCGACGTCGTTGGCCAGGCCGATGCGCGGATCGAACATGGTGCGCAGCAGGCCTTCGATCTTCAGCTGCGGATTCAGCCGCTGGGCGATGTGCTGGATGCTGCCGATCAGATCGGTCAGGCCTTCCAGGGCGAAGTATTCGCACTGCATGGGGATGATCACGCCATCGGCGGCCACCAGCCCGTTGATGGTCAGCATGGACAGCGACGGCGGGCAGTCGATGAGCACGTAGTCGTAGTTGTCCCGCACCGGGGCCAGGGCATCGCGCAGGCGACTCTCGCGCCCGCTCATCTCCAGCAGCTCGACTTCCGCGGCGGTGACGTCGCGGTTCGAGGGCAGCAGCTGGTAGCCGCCGTGCTCGGAAAAGTGCATGGCGTCGAGCAGGCCGCAGGCGCCGGTGAGGACGTCCAGCACCGAATGCTCCAGGGCATGCTTGTCCACCCCGCTGCCCATGGTGGCGTTACCCTGGGGATCGAGGTCGATCAGCAGCACCTTGCGCCGGTTGGTGGCGGCCAGAGAAGCGGCGAGATTGATGCACGTCGTGGTCTTGCCCACCCCGCCCTTCTGGTTGGCTATCGCGTAAACCTTGGCCATGTACCGCCTTACCCCTCTCCGTTCGTGCGGCGCAGTATCAGCAAGTGCCGCTGGCCTTGGCAACCGGGAACCGCGAGGACGTGCGCCGCCGCAACCCGGAAATCCGCTGGTAGCTTGGCCAGCTCGTCGTCGGGGTGTAGCCCCTTCATCGCCAGCCACTGTGTTTGGTTGTCGCCCAGGTGGCGCGTCCAGGTGGCGAAGTCGTCGATGGCGCTGAACGCCCGCGAGACGATGCCGGTGAAGGGCGCGGCGGGCTGATAGGCCTCGACGCGGGCATGCACCACCTCGAGATTGGTCAGGCCCAGCTCGATCCTGGCCTGGGTCAGGAAGCGCGTTTTCTTGCCGTTGCTGTCGAGCAGGGTGAAGCGCGACTCCGGAAAGAGGATCGCCAGGGGAATGCCCGGCATGCCGCCGCCGCTGCCCACGTCCAGCCAGTGCCCGGCGCCCACGTAGGGGACGATGCTGAGGCTGTCCAGCAGGTGCCGCGAGACCATCTCGTTGGGATCGCGCACCGCGGTGAGGTTGTAGGCCTTGTTCCACTTGACCAGCAGGTCCAGGTAGCCCAGCAGGCGCTCTTCCACGGCGGCGGACAGCGCCACGCCGAGCGTCTCGGCGCCCTGGCGCAGTTCGTTGGCTTGAATCGCGCTGGCCATCAGGCGCTGTGCTCCAGGCTGCGACCGGCGCTGCGCTTCTTCAGGTGGATCAGCAGCAGCGAGACCGCCGCCGGGGTGACCCCGGGAATGCGCGAGGCCTGACCGAGGGTTTCGGGACGGGCCTGGGCCAGCTTGTGCTGAATCTCCTTGGACAGGCCGGAGATGCTGGCGTAGTCCAGCTCGGCGGGCAGCGCCACGGCGTCGCTGGCGCGCAGCCGCTGGATCTCGTCCTGCTGGCGATCGATGTAGCCGGCGTACTTGGTCTTGATCTCGATCTGCTCGGCGACCTGGGTCTCGGCCGGCGTTTCGCCCACCGCGGCCATCAGGCCGGCGTAATCGATCTCCGGGCGGGCCAGCAGGTTCTGCAGGTTGTATTCGTGGTTGAGCGGGGTGCCGAAGCGTTCGGCCACCGCCGTGCCCTGGGGCGTGCCCGGACGGATCCAGGTCGCCTTGAGGCGCTGCTCTTCCAGGGCGATGCCCTCGCGCTTGGCTTCGAACAGCGCCCAGCGCTGATCGTCCACCAGGCCCAGCTCGCGACCCTTCTCGGTCAGGCGCAGGTCGGCGTTGTCTTCGCGCAGGATCAGCCGGTATTCGGCGCGCGAGGTAAACATCCGATAGGGCTCCTGGGTGCCCAGGGTGATGAGGTCGTCCACCAGCACGCCGAGGTAGGCCTCGTCGCGGCGCGGACACCAGGCCTCGCGGCCCTGGGCGCGCAACGCGGCGTTGGCACCGGCGAGCAGCCCCTGGGCGCCGGCTTCTTCGTAGCCGGTGGTGCCATTGATCTGGCCGGCAAAGAACAGGCCGGCGATGACCTTGGTTTCCAGGCTGTACTTGAGATCCCGCGGATCGAAGAAGTCGTATTCGATGGCGTAGCCGGGTCGCAGGATGTGGGCGTTCTCCATGCCGCGCATGGAGCGCACCACCTCGAGCTGCACATCGAAGGGCAGCGAGGTGGAGATGCCGTTGGGATAGAGCTCGTGGGTGGTCAGACCCTCGGGCTCGAGAAAGACCTGATGGCTGTCCTTGTCGGCGAAGCGGTGGATCTTGTCTTCGATGGACGGACAGTAGCGCGGCCCTACTCCTTCGATCACGCCGGAGTACATGGGCGAACGATCCAGGTTGGCGCGGATGATGTCGTGGGTGCGGGCATTGGTGTGGGTGATCCAGCAGCTGACCTGCGCCGGATGCTGCTCGCGATTGCCGAGAAAGGACATCACCGGCAAGGGGGTATCGCCGGGCTGCTCGGTCATCACCGAGAAGTCCACCGAGCGGCCGTCGATGCGCGGCGGCGTGCCGGTCTTCAGTCGCGATACCCGCAGCGGCAGTTCACGCAGGCGCTGGGCCAGTGCGATGGCCGGCGGGTCCCCGGCTCGTCCACCGCTGTGGTTCTGCAGACCGATGTGGATAAGACCACCGAGGAAGGTCCCGGCGGTCAGCACCACGTTGTCGGCATGGAATTTCAGGCCCATCTGGGTGATCACGCCGGCGACGCGATCGCCTTCGACGATGAGGTCGTCGCAGGCCTGCTGGAATATCCACAGGTTCGGCTGGTTTTCCAGCGTGTAGCGGATGGCCGCCTTGTACAGCACGCGATCGGCCTGGGCGCGAGTGGCGCGCACGGCAGGTCCCTTGCGGCTGTTGAGAATGCGGAACTGGATGCCGGCGAGATCCGTGGCCGCGGCCATGGCGCCGCCCAGGGCATCGATCTCCTTGACCAGATGGCTCTTGCCGATGCCGCCGATGGCGGGGTTGCAGCTCATCTGGCCGAGAGTTTCCACATTATGCGTGAGCAGCAGGGTGCGCACACCCATGCGAGCGGCCGCCAAGGCCGCTTCGGTACCGGCATGGCCGCCGCCGATCACGATGACGTCGAAACGGGAAGGAAAGTCCACCACGCACCTCGTGCCTGTTGGCAGGAATTCAAAGGAAAGCCGGCAAGTATAAGGCCTGGACGTCACTTGCAGAAGGGGGCTCTGGCCAAAAAATGATCAGCTGGCCTGGCAGACACCCAATATAAACAATAGGGAAGAAAGTTTTAAAAGGACTGATATAGAGCTTATGTATATGCAGGCCCTTCGCTGTGGATAAGCCTATGCAGCCCTCGTCAACGCTGGGCTGGGGAAAACCTGAACCCCGTGTACGTCTTGTGCTGTGGATGAATACAAGCTCTCAGCATCCTGTGGACCCTTTGCCCGCTTATCCACAACGCCAGTCATGGACAGTTCGTGCACCGATTTATGGGCAGACCTCAGGCAGGGTTATCAACAGGACTCTGGAAAGGGGAGATGAGGACAGCCAAGGCCTGCGTTGCACAGGCCGGGAACGGCGGAAGGGAGGCTATTTGCCGATGCAGAAGCTGGAGAAGATGCGCCCGAGCAGGTCGTCGGAGCTGAAGGCGCCGGTGATCTCGCCAAGCACCTGCTGGGCCTGGCGCAGGTCTTCGGCCAGCAGCTCGCCGGAGCCGGCCAGGGTGAGTTGGCGATGGCCGTGGTCCAGGGCGCTGGCGGCCCGCTGCAGGGCATCCAGATGGCGGCGGCGGGCGCTGAAGCCGCCTTCGGTGGTCTGTTCGAAGCCCATGCAGGCCTTGAGATGCTCGCGCAGGGCTTCGATACCGGCGCCATCGGTGGCGCTGAGACTGATCTCGACCGGCTCGGTCGCCAGCAGCCCGGTAGGCTCACCGGTGAGGTCGGCCTTGTTGCGGATCACCGTCAGCTTGTCCAGCGGCGGCCGGGTGCTCAGCAGTTCCGGCCAGAGCGCCTGGGGATCCCGGGCTTCCGGAGCGCTGGCGTCCACCACCAGCAGCACCCGGTCGGCGCCGGCAATGGCATCCAGGGCGCGCTGGACCCCGATCTGCTCGACCCGGTCGCTGGTGTCACGCAAGCCGGCGGTATCGACCACATGCAGCGGCATGCCATCAATGTGGATATGTTCGCGCAGGACATCCCGGGTGGTGCCGGCGATGTCGGTGACGATGGCGGCCTCACGCCCGGCCAGGGCGTTGAGCAGGCTGGACTTGCCGGCATTGGGGCGACCGGCGATCACCACGGTCATGCCGTCGCGCAGCAGGGCGCCGCGGTTGGCTTCGCGCTGGACCTCGTGCAGTTCGGCCTGGACGCCCTCCAGCAGGCCCTGGACCCGGCCATCGGCGAGGAAGTCGATCTCTTCCTCGGGAAAGTCGATGGCCGCCTCGACATAGATGCGCAGGCGGATCAGCTGTTCGACCAGGCTCTCCACCCGGCGCGAGAATTCGCCCTGCAGCGAACGCAGGGCATTGCGCGCCGCCTGTTCGGTGCTGGCCTCGATGAGGTCGGCGATGGCTTCGGCCTGGGCCAGGTCGAGCTTGTCGTTGAGAAAGGCGCGTTCGCTGAATTCACCCGGGCGGGCCAGGCGCGCGCCCTCTTCCAGGGTGCGGCGCAGCAGCAGATCGAGGATCACCGGGCCGCCATGGCCCTGCAGCTCCAGCACATCTTCGCCGGTGAAGGAGTTGGGACCGGGAAAGAACAGCGCGATGCCGGCGTCCAGCACGCTGCCGTCGGCGGCGAGGAAGTTGCCGTAGTGGGCATGCCGGGGCGGCAGCTCGCGGCCGCAGATCGCCCGCGCCAGCGGGGCGGCCAGGGGACCGGAGACGCGGACGATGCCGACGCCGCCGCGCCCGGTGGCGGTGGCGATGGCGGCGATACTGTCGGAAGGCAGGGACATGACGATCCTCCAGAAAGCACGACGCCCCAATCAAGGGGCGTCGTGTGGACAGGGTGAGCGGGGTCAGGCCTTCTTGCTGGCCGCCTCGATCTTCCGGGTAATGTACCACTGCTGCAGGATCGACAGGCAGTTGTTGACGATCCAGTACAGCACCAGACCGGCCGGGAACCACAGGAAGAAGAAGGTGAAGATGATCGGCATCATCTTCATGACCTTGGCCTGCATGGGATCCGGCGGTGCCGGGTTCAGCATCTGCTGCACCAGCATGGTACCGCCCATGATGATTGGCAGGATGAAGAAGGGATCCTTGGCCGACAGGTCGGTGATCCAGAACATCCAGGGCGACTGGCGCATCTCGACGCTTTCCAGCAGCACCCAGTACAGCGCCAGGAACACCGGCATCTGCACCACGATGGGCAGGCAGCCACCCAGGGGATTGATCTTCTCCTTACGGTACAGCTCCATCATCGCCTGGGACATCTTCTGGCGATCGTCGCCATACTGTTCCTTCAGCGCCTGCAGTCGCGGGCCGACGGCACGCATGCGCGCCATGGAACGGTAGCTGGCGGCGGACAGCGGGAAGAACAGCATCTTGATGATGATGGTCAGGACGATGATCGACCAGCCCCAGTTACCCAGGATGCTGTGGATATGCTGCAGCAGCCAGAAGATCGGCTGGGCGATGAACCACAGGAAGCCGTAGTCGACCGTCAGTTCCAGGCCGTGGGACAGGGTCTTGAGGTGCTCCTGGATCTTCGGACCGGCGTAGAGGGTCAGTGAGGTCTCGCCCTTGCCACCCGCCGGCACGCTGAACTGCGGACCGGTGAAGCCGACGATGTAGTTGCCCTGGGCATCCTTGCGGGTGGTGATCTGGTGCTGCTCATCCTTGTTCGGCACCCAGGCGGTGACGAAGTAGTGCTGCAGCCAACCCACCCAGCCGCCCTGCACGGATTCCTGCAGGCGGTTCTTGTCCATGTCGCTCATGGACACCTTGCGGTAGGGCTCGGCCGGGGTGCCGACCGCGGCGCCCAGGTAGGTGGACACGCCGGTGGCGGTGGTGGCCGAGGGATCGCCGCTCTTGTCACGCTTGAGCTGGGCGTAGAGCACGCCGTTCCAGGCGTTGGCGCTGTGGTTGTCGATCAGATAGCTGACCTGGATCTGGTAGGCGTCCGGATTGATGCAGGTGATCTTCTTCTGCGCCTTCTCGGCGTCCGAACAATCGACCTTCAGGCCCCGGTGGAAGGTGAATCTCTTAGTGTAGTCCACGCCATTGGCCTGGTACTTGAGATCCACCACCAGTTGCGGCTGGCCATCGGCGAGCACGTAGCTGGACTGCGCCGAGGTGTACAGCGGACGACCGGCGCTGTTGGCGTCGGGTCCGTTGGCACCGGTCAGGCCGCTCTGGGCCAGATAGAGACGCTCGTTGCCGTTGTCGAACAGCATGAAGGGAACGTCGGGGTGGTCCTGGCGACGGGGGTACTGCACCAGTCCGAGCTGGACGATGTCACCACCGCGCGGATCGATGGCCAGATCCAGGACGTCGGTACGCACCTTGATGAGCGCGGTGCTCGGTTGGGCGGCCGAGTTGTCCACTGGCGCCGCGGCCTTGGCATCGGCCGGTACGTCGGTGGGCACGTTGGGGGTATCGCCCGGCAGGACGCTGGTCTGCGTCTTGGCCGTGGGCAGATCGGCCTGGCCGTAATCCTTGTTCCACTGGAAAACCAGGGTGTAGGACACGATCGCCAAGGCGGCAATGAGTAGCGGGCGCTTGATATCCATGTTTACTCGGCCATCGAAGAGGTCGGGGCTGGGTTCTTTGCGGGAGGAACGGGATCATATCCGCCTGAGTGCCAGGGATGGCACCGGCACAGTCGCCGTGTGGTCAGCCAGCCACCACGCAGCAGCCCGTGGCGCTCGATGGCTTCGAGGGCGTAACCGGAACAGGTCGGATAGAAACGACAGTGACTGGCCATCATGGGGCTGATGGCGTAACGGTAGAAGCGAATCAGCAGCAGGGCCGGTTTACGCATGAGCACCGTCGGGACTGTCGATTGGGTGGGCAACGGTCTTGCTCGCCTGGCGATTGAGACGTTTCCACAGTTGCAGCAGCTGATCGTGCAATTCGGGATTGTCGACTTCGCCAAGTCCCTTGCGGGCGACGAAGACCAGATCGAAGCTGCCCAGGCGGTCCTGATTCAGACGGAAGGAATCCCGGATGACCCGCTTGATGCGATTGCGCTCGACAGAAAGCCTGACGCTCTTCTTGCCGATGACCAGCCCGAGGCGGGAATGGTCGAGCCCATTGGCATGGGCGAGCAGCAGCAGGTGCTTGCCGGATGCCTTGTGGGTGGGAGAGTCAAAGACCGCTTGGAACTGTTGGGAGCTCAGTAAGCGCCTGTCCCGACCGAAACCCTGACTCACCACCTGACCGGGCAATCAGATCGCCAGACGCTTGCGGCCTTTGGCACGGCGACGGGACAGAACCTGACGGCCGTTCTTGGTTGCCATACGAGCACGGAAACCGTGGACACGGGCGCGCTTCAGGGTGCTGGGTTGGAAGGTGCGTTTCATGGACTTTTACCTAGGTGAAAGCGGCAAGGCATGAGTGCCCCGCGCAAAGAGACCGGCGATTCTAGAGAAAGCCTCGGTACAGGTCAATTTCCAACCAGCACCGGCTGACAGGAGACCAGGCAAATAAAATCAACAGGTCAGAAAGTTTTAAAAGACTGTTGAAGTGAATATGTATGGTGCAGCGGATTTCTGTGGATAGATCGTGCCAGGCCAGACGGGCTCTGACCGGAGCGGGGACGGAAAGTCTGTTTTCAACAGGTGCAGTTCGGGTGCTCTGCCTGCTGAGAGGCTGTGGATAAGCAAGGCGGTTACGCACAGTCGGATTATCCACAGCGAAAAGCCCCGGGATGTCCAGAGAGGTCAGACGGCGTTATCCACAGAGCTGACGGTCGTGCGTCCGCCCATTACCGTAGTGACGGCTATCTGTTGGGAAACTGCGCGGTCATGTGGATAACCCGGGTGGGGAGGGATACAATGGGCGTTTGCTCATGGCCCGTCCGGGCCGCTCCAGTTCTTGGGAGACGCTGTGTCGGTCGAACTCTGGCAACGTTGCGTGGATGTGCTGCGCGACGAGCTGCCTTCGCAACAATTCAATACCTGGATCCGGCCACTGCAGGTGGAAGCGGAAGGGGATGAGCTGCGGGTGTTCGCGCCCAATCGCTTCGTGCTCGACTGGGTCAACGAGAAGTACCTGAGCCGCATCCTCGAATTGCTCGAGGAACATGCCGACGACGGCATCGCCCCGGTGCTGTCCCTGTTGATCGGCAGCAAGCGCAGCAACAAGCCGCGTCCGGCGCAGACGCCAAGCAGCCAGAGCACCCCGCTGCCTCCTCCGGTGCAGGCTCCGCAGCCGATCCAGTCGGACATCGTCACCGCGGGCGTCGCCCTGGAAGACGTGACCGCGGAACTGGCCGAGGCCGACGAGCCGGCGGTCAAGACCGAACGCACCGTGCAGGTAGAGGGCGCGCTCAAGCACACCAGCTACCTGAACCGTACCTTCACCTTCGAGAACTTCGTCGAGGGCAAGTCCAACCAGCTGGCCCGCGCCGCGGCCTGGCAGGTGGCGGACAATCCCAAGCACGGCTACAACCCGCTCTTCCTTTATGGGGGCGTGGGTCTGGGTAAGACCCACCTGATGCACGCGGTGGGCAACCACCTGCTCAAGCGCAATCCGAACGCCAAGATCGTCTATCTGCATTCGGAGCGCTTCGTCGCCGACATGGTCAAGGCGCTGCAGCTCAACGCCATCAACGAATTCAAGCGCTTCTACCGCTCGGTGGACGCGCTGCTGATCGACGACATCCAGTTCTTCGCCCGCAAGGAGCGTTCGCAGGAAGAGTTTTTCCACACCTTCAATGCCCTGCTCGAAGGTGGACAACAGGTGATCCTCACCAGCGACCGCTATCCCAAGGAGATCGACGGCCTGGAAGAGCGGCTCAAGTCGCGCTTCGGCTGGGGTCTCACCGTGGCGGTGGAGCCGCCGGAGCTGGAAACGCGGGTGGCGATCCTGATGAAGAAGGCCGACCAGGCCAAGGTCGACCTGCCCCACGACGCCGCCTTCTTTATCGCCCAGCGCATCCGCTCCAACGTGCGGGAACTGGAAGGCGCGCTCAAGCGGGTAATCGCCCATGCCCACTTCATGGGCCGCGACATCACCATCGAGCTGATCCGCGAATCGCTCAAGGATCTCCTGGCACTGCAGGACAAGCTGGTCAGCATCGACAACATCCAGCGCACCGCGGCCGAGTACTACAAGATCAAGATCGCCGATCTGCTGTCCAAACGCCGCTCGCGTTCGGTGGCCCGGCCGCGGCAGGTCGCCATGGCGCTGTCCAAGGAGCTGACCAACCACAGCCTGCCGGAAATCGGCGACGCCTTTGGCGGACGCGATCACACGACGGTGTTGCACGCCTGTCGCAAGATCGCCGAACTTCGGGAATCCGACGCGGATATCCGCGAGGATTACAAGAACCTGCTGCGTACCCTGACGACCTGACGGACGCGGCCCTGGCAAGGACCTGACCATGCATTTCACCATTCAACGCGAAGCCCTGTTGAAACCGCTGCAGCTGGTGGCCGGTGTCGTGGAACGTCGGCAAACGCTGCCGGTGCTGTCCAACGTACTCCTGGTCGTTGAAGGCCAGCGGCTGTCGCTGACCGGTACCGACCTGGAAGTCGAGCTGGTTGGCCGGGTCGATCTGGAAGAAGCCGCCGAAGCCGGCGAGATCACCGTGCCGGCGCGCAAGCTGATGGATATCTGCAAGAGCCTGCAGCCCGATGCGCTGATCGACATCCGCACCGAGGAGCAGAAGCTGCTGATCCGTGCCGGACGCAGCCGTTTCACCCTGTCCACCCTGCCGGCCAACGACTTCCCCACCGTGGAGGAAGGTCCGGGTTCGCTGAAGTTCAGCATTCCCCAGGGGCGCCTGCGCCGCCTGATCGAGCGCACCGGCTTCGCCATGGCCCAGCAGGACGTGCGCTACTACCTCAACGGCATGCTACTGGAAGCCAGCACCGGGCGCCTGCGCGCCGTGGCCACCGATGGTCACCGCCTGGCCATGTGCATGCTGGAAGCCGACGTCGATCAGGCCGAGAAGCACCAGGTCATCGTTCCGCGCAAGGGCATCCTGGAATTGTCGCGCCTGCTCACCGAACCGGAAGAGCCGGTCAACGTGGTGCTGGGCCAGCACCATATCCGCGCCACCACCGGGGACTTCACCTTTACCTCCAAGCTGGTGGACGGCAAGTTCCCCGACTACGAGCGCGTCCTGCCGCGGCATGGCGACAAGCTGGTATTGGGCGAACGTCAGCACCTGCGCGAGGCGTTCAGCCGCACCGCCATTCTCTCCAACGAGAAGTACCGCGGTATCCGCCTGCAGCTGGAAAACGGCTTCATGAAGATCCAGGCCAACAACCCGGAGCAGGAAGAGGCCGAGGAAGAACTGCAGGTCGATTACGACGGCGGCAGCCTGGAGATCGGCTTCAACGTCAGCTACCTGCTCGACGTGCTCGGCGTAATGACCACCGACCAGGTGCGCATCACCCTGTCCGATTCCAGCAGCAGTGCGCTGTTGCAGGAGGCGGGCAACGACGATTCCTCCTATGTCGTGATGCCGATGCGCCTCTGATCGCCGCTCGATGACGCTGATCCGCTTCAACGCCGACCGCCTGCGCAATCTGCAGGCGGTCGCGCTTCAGCCCTCGCCCCGGGTCAACCTGCTGCACGGCGCCAACGGCAGCGGCAAGACCAGCCTGCTGGAAGCCATCCACCTGCTGGGCCTCGCCCGCTCCTTTCGCAGCACCAAGCTGGCGCCGGTCATCCAGCACGAGCAGGCCAGCTGCACGGTGTTCGGCCAGGTGCGGCTGCCCGGGGGCCAGGATTGCAACCTGGGCATCCAGCGCGAGCGCGGCGGCGACTATCAGATCCGCATCAATGGCGAGAATGCCCGCAGTGCGGCGCAGCTGGCCGAGGTGCTGCCGCTGCAGCTGATCAACCCCGACGGCTTCCGGCTGCTCGAAGGCAGTCCCAAAATCAGACGGCAGTTTCTCGACTGGGGCGTGTTCCACGAGGAACAGCGTTTTCTGCCCCTATGGCAACGCCTGCAAAAGGCGCTCAGGCAGCGAAATCACTGGCTCAGACGTGGTAAAATCGATCCTGCGGCGCAGGCCGCCTGGGATCAGGAACTGGCCCTAGCCAGTGCCGAGATCGATGGCTTTCGCCAGGCCTACATCCAGCGCCTGAAACCGGAATTCACCGCGGTGCTGGCCGAACTGATCCAGCTCGACGGCCTGACCCTGAGTTACTACCGCGGCTGGGACCGCGAGCGCGATTTGCGCGAGGTGCTGGCAGATAGCCTGCCGCGGGATCTGCAGCTGGGGCATACCCAGGCCGGCCCCCAGCGCGCCGACTTGCGGATCCGCATCGGCAATCACAACGCGGCGGACATCCTGTCGCGCGGCCAGCAGAAGCTGGTGGTGTGCGCATTGCGCATCGCCCAGGGGCGGCTGGTCAACCAGGTCAAGCGGGGCCAGTGCGTCTATCTCATCGACGACCTGCCCTCGGAACTGGACGAGGGACACCGGCTGGCCTTGTGCCGGCTGCTGGAGGCACTGGAGTGCCAAGTCTTCATCACCTGTGTCGAGCGCGAGACGCTACAGGCCGCCTGGCGGCCGGAGACAGAGGTCAGCGTGTTCCACGTGGAACACGGCCATATCAAGCAGACCCACACTAGCGGGAGCCAAGCATGAGCGAGACCAATACCTACGACTCTTCCAGCATCAAGGTGCTGAAGGGACTGGATGCCGTGCGCAAGCGCCCCGGCATGTACATCGGCGACACCGATGACGGCACCGGCCTGCACCACATGGTCTTCGAGGTGGTGGACAACTCCATCGACGAGGCCCTGGCCGGCTTCTGCAGCGAGATCAGCATCACCATCCACATGGACGAATCCATCACCGTGCGCGACAACGGTCGCGGCATCCCGGTGGATATCCACAAGGAAGAAGGCGTTTCCGCGGCCGAGGTCATCATGACCGTGCTGCACGCCGGCGGTAAGTTCGACGACAACACCTACAAGGTGTCCGGCGGCCTGCACGGCGTGGGCGTCTCGGTGGTGAACGCCCTGTCCGAGGAGCTGCGGCTGACCATTCGCCGCGCCGGCCAGGTGTGGGAGCAGGTCTATGTGCATGGCGTGCCCCAGGCGCCGCTGGCGGTGATCGGCGAGACCGACACCACCGGTACCCAGGTGCACTTCAAGCCGTCCGCCGAGACCTTCAGCAACATCCAGTTCAGCTGGGACATCCTGGCCAAGCGGATTCGTGAGCTGTCCTTCCTCAACTCCGGTGTCGGCATCGTCCTGCGCGACGAGCGCAGCGGCAAGGAAGAGCTGTTCAAGTACGAAGGCGGCCTGCGTGCCTTCGTCGACTACCTCAACACCAACAAGACCGCGGTGAACGAGGTGTTCCATTTCCAAGTGCAGCGCGACGACGATGGCGTCGGCGTGGAAGTGGCCCTGCAGTGGAACGACAGCTTCAACGAGAACATCCTCTGCTTCACCAACAACATTCCCCAGCGCGATGGCGGTACCCACCTGGCGGGCTTCCGCTCGGCACTGACGCGCAACCTGAACAACTACATCGAGGCCGAGGGCCTGGCCAAGAAGTTCAAGGTGGCCACCACCGGTGACGACGC
The DNA here is from genome assembly GCF_003057735.2 of Pseudomonas sp. RIT411. Classification (NCBI taxonomy): domain Bacteria; kingdom Pseudomonadati; phylum Pseudomonadota; class Gammaproteobacteria; order Pseudomonadales; family Pseudomonadaceae; genus Pseudomonas; species Pseudomonas sp. RIT411. Next base: position 119,736 of record NZ_QBIZ02000004.1, on the reverse strand, counting down.
CCGCGAAGGCCTGACCGCCATCATCTCGGTCAAGGTGCCGGATCCCAAGTTCTCCTCCCAGACCAAGGACAAGCTGGTCTCCTCCGAGGTGAAGACCGCTGTGGAGCAGGAGATGGGCAAGTACTTCTCCGACTTCCTGCTGGAGAATCCCAACGAGGCCAAGGCGGTGGTCGGCAAGATGATCGACGCGGCCCGGGCCCGGGAAGCGGCGCGCAAGGCGCGGGAGATGACCCGCCGCAAGGGCGCCCTGGACATCGCCGGTCTGCCCGGCAAGCTGGCGGACTGCCAGGAAAAGGACCCGGCGCTGTCCGAACTCTACATCGTGGAGGGTGACTCCGCCGGTGGTTCGGCCAAGCAGGGCCGCAACCGGCGCACCCAGGCGATCCTGCCGCTCAAGGGCAAGATCCTCAACGTCGAGAAGGCCCGCTTCGACAAGATGCTCTCCTCCCAGGAGGTGGGCACCCTGATCACCGCGCTGGGCTGCGGTATCGGTCGCGAAGAGTTCAATATCGACAAGCTGCGCTACCACAACATCATCATCATGACCGATGCTGACGTCGACGGTTCGCACATCCGTACCCTGCTGCTGACCTTCTTCTTCCGCCAGATGCCGCTGTTGATCGAGCGGGGCTACATCTACATCGCTCAGCCGCCGCTGTACAAGGTGAAGCGTGGCAAGCAGGAGCAGTACATCAAGGACGACGAGGCGATGGAGGAATACCTGACCCAGACCGCCCTCGAGGAAGCCAGCCTGCATGTCAACGAGAACGCCCCGGGCCTGTCCGGCGTGGAACTCGAGAAGCTGGTGAACAGCTATCGCCAGGTGATGAAGACCTTCAAGCGCCTGTCGCGCCTCTATCCGGCCGACGTCAGCGAACACCTGCTGTACCTGCCCCGCGTGGGCGTGGAGCAGCTGGGTGACGAGGCGGCCATGCGCCAGTGGCTGGCCGGCCTGGAGACGCGCCTCAAGGCTGCCGAGCGCAATGGCACCACCTACACCCTGAGCCTGCGCGAAGACCGCGAGCGCAGCCTGTGGCTGCCGGAGGTCGAGACCCGTGCCCACGGCCTGTCCAGCTACGTCACCTTCAACCGGGATTTCTTCGGCAGCAACGACTACCGCCTGGTGACCGAGCTGGCTGCCCAGCTGGACAACCTGCTGGAGGAAGGCGCCTACGCCAAGCGTGGCGAACGCCGGCGCCCGGTCAGCACCTTCAAGGAAGCCTGGGAATGGCTGATGGTGGAGACCAGCAAGAGATTCAACATCCAGCGCTACAAGGGCCTGGGCGAGATGAATCCGGATCAGCTGTGGGAAACCACCATGGACCCGAACGTGCGCCGCATGCTGCAGGTGACCATCGAGGACGCCATCGCCGCCGATCAGATCTTCAACACCCTGATGGGCGATCAGGTGGAGCCGCGCCGCGACTTCATCGAGAGCAATGCCTTGGCCGTGTCGAACCTCGACGTCTGATCCGGCGGTTATGCACAAGCCCCGCCATGCGGGGCTTTTTTGTGGAAAACATTCTGTCTAGAGAGCCGCAGCGTTTCGTTCCCCGGGAGCGAACGCCGTTCATCTTATAGCCAGAGGTTTTGTGGATAGTTTTCCTCAGCCGCTTTTGATCACCACAGAAAATTTGCGTAAAGAGGCCGTGCCATGCGGCATAGAGACACAGGCTATAACGGATGATCCTGTGGATAAGCCTGGGAATAAGCTTGTCGGTACTTGTGGATGAAGACTCATCCGAGGTAGCGGGCCAAAATCCGCCCACACCAAAGGCTTGATCTGGCCTGTGGATAAGTCTGTGGGAAAAGGGCGGAAAAGGGGTGGAAACAGCCAGGCCTCGCGGCCTGGCGGTCAGGCTACGCAGCGCGGGCGGGACTGGCGTCGGGCTTGGTCGCCAGAGCCTGTTCGATGAAGGCGAAGCAGCGGGCATTGAGATCGACGATGGCGCGCGGATCCTGACCCTGGGGATGGAGCAGCGGACCGATGCTGACCTTGATGGTCCCCGGCGACTTGATCCAGGAGCGATTGGGCCAGTAGGCACCGGCGTCATGGGCGATGGGCAGGATGGGCACGTTCAGGCTGCAGGCCAGGGCGGCGCCACCGCGAGAGAACTTGCCCATCTGGCCATGATCGATGCGGGTGCCCTGGGGAAAGATCAGCACCCAGCAACCCTGGGCCAGGTAGCGACCGCCCTGCTCCGTCAGCTGCTGCAGGGCCAGCTTGCCGTTGTCGCGGTCGATGGCGATCGGCTTGAGCAGCGAGAAGGCCCAGCCAAAGAAGGGAATCCGCAGCAATTCGCGCTTGATCACCTGGGAGGTGGGCTCGAACTGGGCGGACAGAAAAAAGGTTTCCCAGGTGCTCTGGTGATTGGCCACGATCACGCAGGGCTGCGCCGGGACGTTTTCCAGGCCTTCGATCTCGTAACGGATACCGCAGATGACCTTGGCCAGCCAGACGGCGAAACCGGTCCAGGCCTTGACCACCAGCCGATAGCGGGCGCGATAGGCCAGGAAGGGCGCGATCAGCAGGCTGACGCAGGACCAGAGGATGCCGCTGGTTCCCAGCAGCACATAGAACAACAGGGTACGCAAGAGCCGCATCAGGGCGCTTCCTCGAGCAGGTGATCAGCCACCGCGGCCAGGTCGACGAAGACCCGGGTGCCGGCTGGCAAAGGCTTGGCCAGGGTGCGTTCACCCTTGCCGGTCCGCACCAGACAGGGCGTGCAGCCAAGGGCCACGCCGGCTTCCAGATCGCGCAGGCTGTCGCCCACCACCGGCACGCCGCTCAGGTCGGCACGGCCATAGTGGTGGGCGATGGCGCGAAACAGGCCGGGCAGCGGCTTGCGGCAGTCGCAGCCCGCTTCCGGGCCATGGGGGCAGTGCAGGATCAGGTCGACCCGACCGCCCTCCTCCGCCAGCAGCCGCTGCAGTTTCTCGTGCATGGCCGTCAGGTCGTCTTCCGTGAAGTAGCCGCGGGCCAGGCCGGACTGGTTGGTGGCCACGGCCACCTGCCAACCGGCCCGGTTCAGGCGAGCGATGGCGGCGAGGCTGCCGGGCAGCGGTTGCCACTGCTCGGCGCTGCGCACGTAGTCATCGGAATCGACATTGATGACGCCATCGCGGTCCAGCACGATCAGCTTCATGCCCTAGCCCAGCACCGAGATGTCGGCGATGCCCAGGAACAGGCCACGCAGGTGGGCGAGCAGCGCATAGCGATTGGCGCGGACGCGCTCGTCCTCGGCGTTGACCAGCACCTCGTCGAAGAAGGCATCCACCGGGGCGCGCAGGCTGGCCAGGCGCTCCAGGGCTTCGCGATAACGGCGGGCTTCGGCCAGGGGCGCGGCTTCTCGCTCGGCATCGGCGATGGCCGCGGCCAGGGTGCGCTCGGCGTCGGTCTCGAACAGAGCGGCATCGGCCTGGGTGGCGACCGTGCCCTCGAACTTGCCGAGGAGGTTGGAGACGCGCTTGTTGGCGGCGGCCAGGGCTTCGGCTTCGGGCAGGCGGCGGAAGGCCTGCACGGCCTGGACGCGCTGATCGAAGTCCAGCGCCGAAGCCGGGCGCAGGGCCCGCACGGCCAGGTAGGCGGCGGTGTCGACGCCTTCGTCCTCGTAGCGGGCACGCAGGCGGTCGAAGACGAAGTCCAGCACCTGCTCCTGCAGCCCCGCGGCCTTGACCCGCTCGCCGTAACCGGCGATGGCGAAGGCGACGGCGGCTGGCAGATCCAGCTCCAGACCTTTCTCGATGAGGATGCGCAGCACCCCCAGGGCCTGACGGCGCAGGGCGAAGGGGTCCTTGCTGCCGGTGGGCAGCATGCCGATGCCAAAGATGCCGACCAGGGTGTCGAGCTTGTCGGCCAGGGCCACGGCGGCCCCGGTCAGGGTCTGCGGCAATTCGGCGCCGGCGCCGCGCGGCATGTACTGCTCGTTGAGCGCCAGGGCCACGTCATCGGCCTCGCCGCCCTTCTTGGCGTAGTAGTAGCCGGCGATGCCCTGCATCTCCGGGAATTCGCCGACCATCTCGGTGGCCAGGTCGCACTTGGCGAGCACACCGGCGCGGTGGGCGCGCTCGGCATCACCGCCGATGCGTTCGGCGATAAAGGCGGCCAGGGCGGCGACGCGCTGGGCCTTGTCGTAGACGGTGCCGAGCTGGGCCTGGAAGACCACGTTCTTGAGACGCTCGTTGAAGCTTTCCAGCGGCTGCTTCTGGTCCTGCTTGAAGAAGAACTCGGCGTCGGTGAGACGGGGGCGGACCACCTTCTCGTTGCCGCTGACGATCTGCGCCGGGTCCTTGCTCTCCAGGTTGGCCACGGTGATGAAGCGCGGCAGGAGCTTGCCCTGGGCGTCCAGCAGGCAGAAGTACTTCTGGTTGTCCTGCATGGTGGTGATCAGGGCTTCCTGGGGCACCTCGAGGAAGCGTTCCTCGAAGGCGCAGACCAGCGGCACCGGCCATTCCACCAGGGCGGTCACCTCGTCCAGCAGCGCGGGCGGCACCACGGCGCTGCCCTGCTCCGCCGCGGCCAGTTCGGCCACGCGGGACTCGATCAGCTGACGCCGTTCGGCGAAGTCGGCCAGCACATGGGCGGCGCGCAGGTCGGCGGCGTAGTGGGCCGGCGCGCTGATGCGCACGGCGTCGGGATGGTGGAAGCGATGACCGCGGGACTCACGGCCGGCGCGGCGGGTCAGGATCTCGCAGTCGATGACCTCGTCACCTAGCAGCATCACCAGCCACTGGGTGGGACGCACGAATTCCTCGCGGCGGGCGGCCCAGCGCATGCGCTTGGGAATCGGCAGCTCGGCCAGGGAGGCTTCGACGATGCCGGGCAGCAGGCTGGCCGCCGGCTGGCCGGGAATGCTCTGGGAGAATCTCAGCTTGGGACCGCTGCGGTCGATGGCGCTGATGTCGACGCCACACTTGCGGGCGAAGCCCAGGGCCGCCTGGGTCGGCTGGCCATCGGCGCCAAAGGCGGCCTGGAGCGGCGGGCCGTCCAGGTTGACGCTACGCTCGGGCTGCTGGGTCTGCAGGGCTTCGACCAGCACCGCCAGACGGCGCGGCGCGGCATAGGCGCGGGCGCCGGCATAGCCGAGACCGGCCTGCTTGAGGCCCTTCTCGATGCCGGCGAGAAAGCTGTCGCCAAGGGTCTTGAGCGCCTTGGGTGGCAGTTCTTCGGTACCCAGTTCGACCAGGAAATCCAGAGTGGTGCTCATCATTCGCCCTCCTTGAGCAGCGCCTGGACATCGTCGCGCCCCAGGACCTCGTCACGCAGCGCGGGGCTGGCCAGCGGGAAGCCCAGCCGGGCCCGGGCCTTGAAGTAGCCCTGGGCGACGCTGCGCGCCAGGGTGCGCACGCGCAGGATGTAGCGCTGGCGCTCGGTCACCGAGATGGCCCGGCGGGCGTCCAGCAGGTTGAAGGTGTGGGAGGCCTTGAGCACCATCTCGTAGGTGGGCAGCGGCAGGTCCAGGGCGATCAGGCGATTGGCCTCGGACTCGTAGAAGTCGAACAGTTCGAACAGCTTGGGCACATTGGCGTGCTCGAAGTTGTAGGTGCTCTGCTCCACCTCGTTCTGGTGGAAGACGTCGCCGTAGGTCACGGTGCCGAAGGGGCCGTCGGCCCAGATCAGGTCATAGACCGAATCCACGCCCTGCAGGTACATGGCCAGGCGCTCCAGACCATAGGTGATCTCGCCGGTCACGGGGTAGCACTCGAGACCGCCGGCCTGCTGGAAGTAGGTGAATTGGGTGACTTCCATGCCGTTGAGCCAGACTTCCCAGCCCAGACCCCAGGCGCCCAGGGTGGGCGATTCCCAGTTGTCCTCGACGAAGCGCACGTCGTGCACCAGCGGATCCAGGCCGATGGCGGCCAGGGAGCCCAGGTAGAGCTCCTGGAAGTTGTCCGGGTTGGGCTTCAAGACCACCTGGAACTGGTAGTAGTGCTGCAGGCGATTGGGGTTTTCGCCGTAGCGGCCGTCGGTGGGGCGGCGGCTGGGCTGCACATAGGCGGCGTTCCAGGTCTCGGGACCGATGGCGCGCAGGAAGGTGGCGGTGTGGAAGGTACCGGCGCCGACTTCCATGTCATAGGGCTGGAGTACCACGCAGCCCTGCTCGGCCCAGTATTGCTGCAAGGCCAGGATCAAGTCTTGGAAGGTGCGCACGGTGGGCTTGGACTGGCTCACGAAAAATACCCGTTCGGCTGCGACGAAAAGCCGAGGAGTATAGCCGAAAGCCGGGAGGGACCGCATGGGCTCGTAGGGCTGCCCGGCGGTATTTGGCGGGGATGGCCGGCTGCGCGCTTTATCGCGGCCATGGGCCGCTCCTACAGATACGGGTTGGCCTGTAGGAGCGGCCCATGGCCGCGATAAAGGTAGCTGCTCCTACGGTAGCAGCGCCTGCGGCCTGTTAGAAACGTGCGTTCAGAGCATTCGCCATGCTACCCATTCCAGAGGCGGTTATGACTCGCCTCCGCTGTCGGGCAATTGCGCTAAGGTGAGGCCTTCCCTCCTCGACCGAGTCTTCGCCATGCCGCGTTGCTTCTGGTGCACCGCCGATCCGTTGTACATCGAGTATCACGACCACGAGTGGGGCGTGCCCCAGCGCGATCCGGCGGTGCTCTTCGAATTCCTCCTGCTGGAGGGCTTCCAGGCCGGACTGTCGTGGATCACCGTGCTGAAGAAGCGCGAGCGCTATCGTCAGGTGCTGCATGGCTTCGATCCCAGGCGCCTGGCGCAGTTGAGCGATGCCGAGATCGCGGTGCTGATGCAGGACCCGGGCATCATCCGCAATGGCGCCAAGCTGCGCGCCGCTCGTCAGAACGCCCAGGCCTGGTTGCGCCTCGAAGACCCTGCCGGCTGGCTGTGGTCCTTTGTCGGCGGTACTCCGCGCATCAATCGTTTCCGTGATCGCAGCGAGGTGCCGGCGATCACCCCGGAAGCCGAGGCCATGAGCAAGGCGCTCAAGCGGGCCGGTTTCACCTTTGTCGGGCCGACCATCTGCTATGCCTTCATGCAGGCCATGGGCCTGGTCATGGACCATACCCTCGACTGCGACCGCCATGGCGAATTGGCGTCTGCGTCGGCAGAGCTGCAGGAAAAGTCGAATGTATAGCTGCCAGTTGGCGCGAACCTTACGCTTTCTTAACGTTTCCGGGGTCTGTAGACGGTAAACTGTCTGGGCATTCAGACAGGAGCCCCTCTTTTGGAAAGATTCAAAGGCGCGCTGATGATCGCCTTCCTGCGCCTTTTCGCCCTGCTGCCCTGGCCGCTGGTGCAGCGCCTGGGTGGATTCATCGGCTGGTGCATGTGGAAGCTGCCGACCCGCGCCAGCAAGGTCACCCGCATCAACCTCGCCCACTGTTTTCCCGAACTCGATGCCGCCGGTCTGGAACGGCTGTCGCGCGAGTGCCTGCGCGGCATCGGCAAGACCCTGACCGAAAGCGCCTGCGCCTGGATCTGGTCGCCGCAGCGTTCCTTGCGCCTGGTGCGCGAGGTGGAAGGGATGGACGTCCTGCAGGAAGCCCTGGCCTCCGGCGATGGCGTGGTGGGCATCACCAGCCACCTGGGCAACTGGGAGTTGCTCAACCACTTCTACTGCTCCCACGCCAAGCCGATCATCTTCTACCGGCCGCCCAAGCTCAAGGCGGTGGACGAGCTGCTCAAGCGCCAGCGGGTACAGCTGGGCAATCGGGTGGCGCCCTCCACCCCGGAAGGCATCATCAGCGTGATCAAGGAAGTCCGGCGCGGCGGCGCCGTGGGCATTCCGGCGGATCCCGAGCCGAGTCGCAGCGCCGGCCTCTTCGTGCCCTTCCTCGGCACCACCGCCCTGACCAGCAAGTTCGTGCCCTCGCTGCTGGCGCGCGGCAAGGCCCGCGGGGTGTTCTTCCATGCTGTGCGCCTGGCGGACGGCAGCGGCTACAAGGTGATCCTGGAAGCCGCGCCCGCGGCCATGTACGACCCGGATCCGGAGGTCTCGGTGGCCGCCATGAGCGAGGTGCTGGCCGGCTACGTGCGGCGCTATCCGACCCAGTACATGTGGAGCATGAAGAGATTCAAGAATCGCCCGGATGGCGAGGAGAAGTGGTACTAGGCCGCTTGCCAGCCCGGGTCATGCCCGGGCGCTGAACCTCGAGCGGTCATCCCATGAGCTATCGCTCGGCGCTTCGCCAGCACCGTTCGGTCGGTGCGCGGCTGACAGGCGCCGGGCTTTGCCGGAAGCTGCCAGGACCTCAAGGGAGCGCCTAAGCCAGGGAGTCAGGCGATGAATTCGCGCGATCAGCGCCAGCATACCCGTACCCCGCTCAAGTGCCGGCTGTGGATCGCCTATCCGGATGGCGAGATCGTCGGCGAGACCCGCGACCTGTCCGATGGCGGCGTCTATGTGGTGCACCCCGAGCTGACCCGACTGCCGCAGGGCACCCGCGTGGTCGGCCAGGTGCTCGACCTGCCGATCGAAGCGCCCAAGGTGACTATGGAAGTCATGCGCACCGATGGTGACGGCGCGGGCCTCAGATTCCTGCGCGATCAGGACTGAGCGCGGCGCGCCAGGCGCTTGAGAAACACCGTCATCTCCTTTTCCGCCTGCTTGTCGCCCTTGGCCTGCGCCGCCTGCAGGCCCTGGGTCCAGGCCGCCTCGGCGCTGGCCAGGTCGCCACTCCCCTCATGGGCCTTGCCCAGCAGTTTCCAGGCCGCCGAATAGGCCGGATCGAATTCGACGCAGCGCGCCAGGTGCTCGATCGCCCGGACGGGCTCTCCGGCATCCAGATAGCCCTTGCCCAGACCGAATCTGAGCAGGGCGTTGTCCTGGCCGCGGGCGAGCATCTTTTCCAGGGATTCGAGCATGGCGAGGTCTCCTACTTGGCTATCTTGATCAGCTTGCAGTAATAGAAGCCGTCATGGCCGTCGGGCTGCGGCAGGAGCTGGCGACCATGGGGCTGGGCAAGGCCCCAGGTAGCGGGGATGTCCAGTTCGCGGGCGCCGGGGGTGCGGGCGAGAAAGGCGGCGAGGTTGCTGCTGTTTTCTTCCGGTAGCACCGAACAGGTGGCATAGACCAGGATGCCGCCCACCTCCAGCGTCGGCCAGAGGGCGTCCAGCAATTCGCCCTGCAGCTGCACCAGGGGCGCTATGTCGCTGGCCTGGCGGGTCAGCTTGATGTCCGGATGGCGGCGGATCACCCCGGTAGCGCTGCAGGGGGCGTCCAGCAGGATGCGCTGGAAGGGCGTGCCGTCCCACCAGTCGGCCACGGCACGGCCATCGGCAGCCAGGGTGCGCGCGGTGAGGCCCAGACGCGCCAGATTCTGCTCGACCCGCTGCAGGCGGCCGGCATCGGCGTCCAGCGCCACCACCTCGGCCAGCCCCGACTCACGTTCCAGCAGATGGCAGGTCTTGCCTCCGGGCGCGGCGCAGGCGTCCAGCACCCGCTGGCCGGGCGCCAGCTCCAGCAGTTCGGCCGCCAGCTGCGCGGCTTCGTCCTGCACGCTCAAGCGACCCGCGGCAAAACCCGGCAAGGCGGTGACGTCCTGGGGCTGCAGCAGGCGGATGCCGTCGGCGCTGAAGGCGCAGGGCACGGCCTCGATACCGGCGGCGGCCAGCTCGGCCAGATAGGCATCGCGACTGCCCTGGCGGCGATTGACCCTGAGGATCAGCGGCGGGTGCAGGTTGTTGGCCGTGGCGATGGCCTCCCAGTGCTCGGGCCAGCGCGCCTTGAGGGCTTTCTGCAACCAGCGCGGATGGGCCAGGCGCGCCGCCGGGTCATGCTCCAGGGCCGGCAGCAGGCTGTCGTATTCACGCTGGGCGCGGCGCAGCACGGCGTTGAGCAGGCCCTTGGCCGAGGATTTCTTCAGCTTGTCGACGCAGCCCACCGTCTCGCCGATGGCGGCGTGGGCGGGGATGCGCGTGTGGAACAGCTGGTAGAGCCCGATCAGCAGCAGGGCTTCTAGATCGCGGTCGCCGGCCTTGAAGGGTTTATCCATGAGCTTTTCCGCCAGCAGCGACAGGCGCGGCTGCCAGCGGGCGGTGCCGAAGGCCAGATCCTGGGCCAGGGCGCGGTCACGCGGATCGACCTTGGCCAGTTGCTCGGGCAGGCTGCTGCCCAGGGAGGCGCGGCCGGCGAGGACCGCCGCCAGGGCGCGGGTAGCTGCCAGCCGCGGATTCATAGACCCAGCACCTGACCGGGGGCGAAGCGCTCACGACGGGCGTTGTAGAGATCGGCGAAGCCCAGCGGCTTGCCCCCGGGCAGCTGCAGCCGGGTCAGGCGCAGGGCGCCTTCGCCGCAGGCGACCAGCAGGCCGGAGCGATCGGCATCCAGCACCATGCCGGGAACGCCCTGCCCTGCGGCCAGCTCCGCGGCCCAGACCTTGAGGGGTTCGCCGGCCAGGGCGGTGTGGCACAGCGGCCAGGGATCGAAGGCGCGGATACGGCGCTCCAGTTCCACCGCCGGACGGCCCCAGTCCAGCCGGGCCTCGTCCTTGTTGAGCTTGTGCGCATAGGTGGCCAGGTCATCGTCCTGCACCTCGCCCGCCAGGCTGCCGTCGGCCAGACCCGGCAGCGCCTGGACCACGGCGGCGGCGCCCAGGCTGGCCAGGCGATCGTGCAGGCTGCCGCCGGTATCGCCGGCGGTCAGCGGTGTGCTCACCTTGCTCAGCATGGGACCGGTATCCAGACCGGCTTCCATGCGCATCACGGTGACCCCGGATTCGGCATCGCCGGCCTCCAGGGCGCGCTGGATGGGCGCCGCGCCGCGCCAGCGCGGCAGCAGCGAGGCATGGCTGTTGATGCAGCCCAGGCGCGGGATGTCGAGCACCGCCTGGGGCAGGATCAGGCCGTAGGCCACCACCACCAGCAGATCGGGTTCCAGCGCCGCCAGGGTGGCCTGGGCCGCGGGATCGCGCAGGGTCGGCGGCTGCTGCACGGGAATGCCGTGGCTCAGCGCCAGCTGCTTGACCGGACTCATGGCCAGTTTCTGGCCACGCCCGGCGGGGCGATCCGGCTGGGTATAGACGGCGGCGATGGGATAACCGGCATCGATCAGCGCCTGCAGGTGCACGGCGGCGAATTCCGGGGTTCCGGCGAAGACGAGGCGAAGGGATCTGGACATGGCGGACCTGGCGGAAAGGGCGAGCGGCGGACGCCGAAGACGCCGTCCGCCAGGGCGATCAGGCCTTGTGGCGCTGCTGCTTTTCGAGCTTCTTCTTGATGCGATCGCGCTTGAGCGGCGACAGGTAGTCGACGAACAGCTTGCCGTCGAGGTGATCGATCTCGTGCTGGATGCACACCGCCAGCAGGCCGTCGCATTCCAGCTCGAAGGGCTTGCCGTCGCGATCCAGGGCCTTGACCCGGACGCGCTCGGGGCGGCAGACCTTTTCGTAGAAGCCGGGAATCGACAGGCAGCCTTCCTGATACTCGCCCAGTTCCTGGGTGAGCGGCTCGGCCTCGGGATTGATGAAGACCAGCGGCTCGCTCTTGTCTTCGCTGACGTCGATCACCACCAGGCGGCGATGCACGTTGACCTGGGTGGCGGCCAGACCGATGCCGGGCGCTTCGTACATGGTCTCGAACATGTCGTCGATGGTCTGGCGCAGGGCGTCGTCCACCGTGTCGATGGGCTTGGCGACGGTGCGCAGGCGGGGATCGGGGAATTCGAGGATGTCTAGGATCGCCATGGCGTTGAGGGCACTTGTGGAATACAGTCAAGGGGCGCTGCTAAGATGCCGCAGCGTTGTTTCCACCCGGCTCGGGCTGGTCCCGAGTGGTGGATGACGTCGGTCGACGGGGATGAGCGCCTGCGCTGCCCGGTGCCGACAAAGGTGGCGATCAGGGCACGACTGGGGCGATTCCCCGACGTTTGCGTGAAGACGGTTCTTCAAGGCCAAGAGTGTAAAGGGATTCGACGCATGAGGAAATCTTTGTTCGCCCTGCTGCTGGTTGCAGGGGGCGCCCTGCAGTCGGCGTACGCAGCGGTCACCCTGCGTCAGGATCACCCGGAAAGCTACACCGTGGTTCGCGGCGACACCCTCTGGGACATCTCCGCCAGATTCCTCAGCAAACCCTGGGAATGGCCGGAGATCTGGCAGGCCAATCCGCAGATCAAGAATCCCCATCTCATCTATCCCGGCGACACCCTGGTGCTGAGCTATGTCGACGGTCAGCCGCGCCTGCAGCTCAACCGCGGCGCCTCCCGCGGTACGGTCAAGCTGTCGCCCACGGTGCGCAGCACGCCCATCGCCGAAGCCATCCCGGCCATTCCGCTGGAAGCGGTCAACAGCTTCCTCCTGCAGAATCGCGCCATCGATTCGGCCGAACAGTTCCAGGCGGCGCCCTATGTGGTGGCCGGCAACGCCGAGCGGGTGGTGAGCGGCGCCGGCGATCGCATCTATGTGCGCGGCAAGCTGCAGCCGGGGGTCTCGGCCTATGGCATCTACCGCCAGGGCAAGACCTATGTCGATCCCAAGACCGGTGCCTTCCTCGGCATCAACGGCGACTTCATCGGCAGCGCCGATCTGGTCGCCCAGGAGGGCGACATCGCCACCCTGCGCCTGACGCGCACCACCCAGGAAGTGCGCCTGGGCGACCGGCTGTTCCCCACCGAGGAGCGGCTGGTGAACTCCACCTTCATGCCCAGCGCCCCGGCCCGCGACATCAACGGCCTGATCCTTGATGTGCCGCGTGGCGTCACCCAGGTCGGCCAGTTCGATGTGGTGACCCTCAACAAGGGCGCTCGTGACGGCCTGGCCGAGGGCAACGTGCTGGCGGTCTACAAGACCGGCGAGACGGTGCGTGATCGCATCACCGGCGAGCTGGTGAAGATCCCCGACGAGCGCGCCGGCCTGCTGATGGTCTTTCGCACCTACGACAAGATCAGCTACGGCCTGGTCCTGACCGCCACCCGCCAGCTGGCGATCATGGACAAGGTGCGCAACCCCTAACCCCTCGCGGGTCGCCAGGACGGCGACCGGCCACCCTCAAGGATGACACCATGGCCAGCTTCTCCCCTGCCGAGCTGGACGCTCGGCTGCGCCTGCATGCACTCCCGGAGCTTGGCGCCGTGCGCCAGCGCCTGCTGCTGGACGCCTTTGGCAGCGCCAGCGCCGCCCTCAGTGCCCCGGCCTCCGCCTGGCGCGCCCTGCGCCTGCCGGCGGTGGCCGCGGAGGCCCGCCGCAGCCCCGCCACCCGCGAACGGGTCGACCAGGCCCTGGCCTGGCTGGACGGCCCCGAACGCCACCTGCTCTGCCTGGGCGACGAGCGCTATCCGGCGCTGCTCGCCGAGATCGCCGATCCACCCCCGCTGCTGTTCGTCGAAGGACGGATCGAGTTGCTCGAACGGCCGCAACTGGCCCTGGTCGGCAGTCGCCAGGCCAGCGCCCAGGGACTGGACAATGCCCGGCGCTTCGCCCACAGCCTGGCCGCGGCCGGCTTCTGCATCACCAGTGGCCTGGCGCTGGGCATCGATGGCGCGGCGCACCAGGGCGCCCTGGACGCCGGCGGCGGCACGGTCGCCGTGCTCGGCACCGGCCTGCGGCAGCTCTATCCGCGCCGGCACCTGGGGCTCGCCCGGCGCCTGCTGGCCGAGGGTGGCGCGCTGGTCTCGGAATTGCCGCTGGACTGCACGCCCCAGGCCGGCAACTTTCCACGGCGCAACCGGATCATCAGCGGTCTCAGCCTGGGTACCCTGGTGGTGGAGGCCAGTCCTTCCAGCGGTTCGCTGATCACCGCGCGACTGGCCGCCGAGCAGGGCCGCGAGGTGTTCGCCCTGCCCGGCTCCATCCATCATCCCGGGGCCCGCGGCTGTCACCAGCTGATCCGCGAGGGCGCGCAGCTGGTGGAAGGCGTGGAACACATCCTCGAAGCCCTGCAGGGCTGGCGCAGCCTGGCCCCGCTCGCTACCACCGCGGCGGTCGAGGAGCATCCCCTGTTGCGCCAGCTGGCCGCCGGACCGCTCAACAGCGAAGAACTGGCGCGGCTCTGCGAGCTGTCGCTGCCGGAGGTGCTGGTCCAGCTGACCGAACTGGAGCTGGAAGGCCGGATCGTGGCGCAGCAGGGCAGCTGGTGTCGCCTCGGCTAGCGGGGGATGACTGGCATCGGCGGCGCGCTCGGGTAGACTTCAGGGATTTGGCGGAGGCAAGGCGATGCACAACAGCTGGCGAGTGCGGCAGGCGGCGCGAATCGTGCGCGAGGGGGGCGTCCTGGCCTACCCCACCGAGGCCGTCTGGGGCCTGGGCTGCGATCCCTGGGATCAGGCCGCGGTCTATCGCCTGCTGATGCTCAAGCATCGGCCCATGGAAAAGGGTCTGATCCTGGTGGCCGACAACATCCGCCAGTTCGACTTCCTGCTGCACGATCTGCCGGAAGAGTCCCTGGCCAAGCTGGCCAGCACCTGGCCGGGGCCCAACACCTGGCTGGTGCCGCACCACAATCGCCTGCCCGGCTGGGTGACCGGCGCCCACGCCACCGTGGCATTGCGAGTCTCCGAGCATCCCCTGGTGGGCGAACTCTGCGCCCTGACCGGGCCGCTGATCTCCACCTCGGCCAATCCCGCCGGTCGCCCGGCCGCCCGCACGCGGTTGCGGGTTCAGCAATACTTTCCCAAGGGCCTCGACGGCATCCTCACGGGTGAACTGGGCGGGCGCAAGAATCCCAGCGTGATTCGCGATCTGGTGACCGGCAAGGTCTTCCGGCCCTAGGTCAGTCCAGCAGCTGGCGCAGCAATCGCGCCAGGGCATCGATCTGGAACGGCTTGGCCAGCGAGGGCTCGCCGTTCGGCGTCGGGCGCTCGGCGTGACCGCTGACGAACAGCACCGGCAGCTCCGGCCAGCGCTCGCGCAGGCGCCCTGCCAGCTCGGCGCCGTCGAGATCCGGCAGGCCGAGATCGGTGATCAGCAGGTCACAGGGCAGGTCGCCGTCGACCAGGGTGAGCGCCGCCGAGGCACTGGCCGCGGTGCGCACGCGATAGCCCAGCTCGGTGAGCATCTCGCGCAGCAGCAGCCGCACCGAGACATCGTCTTCCACCAGCAGCAGGCGTTCGCCCCGGCTCTGGGCGATGGCCGCCTGGGGCGTCGCGCTCGCCGCCGGCCGCTCGGGCTGGGCACAGGGCAGCCAGAGACTGACCCGGGTGCCACTGCCCAATTCGCTCTCCAGGGTCACGTGGCCACCGGACTGCTTGATGAAGCCATAGAGCATCGACAGGCCCAGGCCGGTGCCCTGGCCGATGGGCTTGGTGGTGAAGAAGGGATCGAAGGCGCGGTCCACCACCTCGGCGGGCATGCCGCTGCCGGTGTCGGCGATGGTCAGGCGCACATAGTCGCCCGGCGGCAGGTCGTGTTCGGCGGCCAGGTCGGTGAGGTGATCGAGGGCGGTTTCCAGGGTCAGCTGGCCGCCCTCGGGCATGGCGTCGCGGGCGTTGATCACCAGATTCAGCAGGGCGTTTTCCAGCTGGTTGGTGTCGGTGCGCGCCGGCGGTAGTTGCAGCGCGAGGCTGCTGCGCAGGCTGATGCGCTCGCCCAGGGTGCGCTGGAAGAGTTCTTCCAGGGACAGGATCAGGTCGTTGACGTCCACCGGCCGCGGGTCGAGGGTCTGCCGGCGCGCGAAGGCCAGCAGGCGATGGGTCAGGGCCGCGGCGCGGGTGGCGGATTGCTCGGCGGTGTCCAGGTAGCGCTGCAGGTTATCGTGGCGACCCTGGTCGAGGCGCCGGCGCAGCAACTCCAGGGAACCGCTGATACCGGTGAGCAGGTTGTTGAAGTCGTGGGCGATGCCACCGGTGAGATGGCCGATGGCTTCCATCTTCTGCGCCTGGCGCAGGGCGGCTTCGGCGTTCTGCAGGGCCAGGGCGGCATCGTGCTCGACGGTGACGTCGCGGCCGAAGACATAGATGCGTCCGTCGTGATCGGCGGTGGCCTTCCACATCATGTGGCGCCAGGCGCCGTCGCGAGTGCGCAGGCGCCCGGGCAGATCGCTGAGCACCTCGCCGTGGCGCAGGGCGGCCAGACGCGGAAACACCGGTGGATCGTCCGGATGCTCCAGCGAGGTCGGCGGCTGGTGGCGCAATTCTTCGTCGTCCCAGCCCAGGGTGCGGCCCCAGGCGGGATTGCGGCTGAGCCAGCGCTGTCCCTGGATGACGCCGAGCAGGTCGTCGGCCACGCGCCACATGCGGTCACGCTCGACGGTGCGCTCGTGGACCCGCTGTTCAAGCAATTCGGCCAGGCGTCGCAGGCGGTGCTCGGCCATGCGGATCTCGCTGACGTCGGTGTGCACGCCCACCCATTCGCAGACCACGCCGTTCTCCCGCACCGGCAGGGCGCGCACGCTGAAGGTGCGCCACTGGCCGTCGCGACAGCGCAGGCGGTGTTCGTCGTGGAAGTCCACCTGCTGCTGCACCGCCAGGCGCCAGCGACGCAGGGTGCGGGATGAGTCTTCGGGATGCAGGGCATCGGCCCAGCCGTCCTGCTGATACTGGGCATAGCTCTGCCCGGTCAGGGTGCTCCAGGCGAGTTGTTCGCCAAGCAGATGGCCCTGGGCATTGGTGGTCCAGACCACCCCCTGCACCGCCTCCACGGCATTGCGGAAGCGCTGGTTGGACAGGTGCAGCGCGGCTTCGGCCTGCTTGCGCTGGGTGAGATCGACCACCACCAGGCTTACCGACAGTTCCTGGCCGATTTCCGATTGCAGCGGCGAGCCATGCAGACTGACCCAGACCACCGAACCGTCGGGGCGCAGGAAACGCTGGTCCAGCTTGAAGCTGTCGCCGCGCTCGCGCAGGGTGTCGAGATGGCGCTCCAGGACGGCCCGATCCTCGGGATGGGTCTGGGCCTGCAGGGTCTGTTCCAGCACCCCCACCTCGTTGCGATCGAGCAATTCGCAATAGCGTCGATTGGCGAGCAGGATGCGCCCGCGGGCGTCGGTCTGGCAGATGCCGACCGCCGCCTGGTTGATCAGGCTGGCCAGGCGCGCGCTGTGTTCGCGCAGGGCGGTTTCCGCATCGACCCGCTGCTGGACGTCATCGAACAGGGTGACCGAGGCGATCACCTCGCCGGTGGCCGAGCGGACCGGTGCGCTGGATACTTCCAGCAGCCGGATGCTGCCGTCGGGTCGCCGATAGCGCATCAACTCGGGCGCCACTGCCTGGCCGCTGCGCAGCACCCGTACCGTGGGATAGTCGTCCACCGCATAGGGCTGACCATTGGCGTGCAGGGCGCCGATAGCGGCATAGCGCTCGTCCAGCGTCTCGCCGGCCGGACGCTTGCCGAGGAGGATGTCGACCCGGTCGTTGAGCATCACCGCTTCTTCGCTGCCGGCCTCGGTGATGGAGATGCCCAGGGGTGCCTGCTGCAGCACGCTGGCCAACAGGCCCTGTTCCAGCGACAGGCGCCGTTCGAGGTGTCGGGCCTGATCCTGGGTCTGCTGCCGCACCAGCAGGGCACCCAGCAGCAGGGCCAACTGATCCAGCAGCAGTCGGGTGTCCGCCTCGACGGCGCTGCCCAGCTGCAGATAGCCCAGGGGCTGAGTGGCCGGGCCGAATGGGATGAGCAACTGACCCGCCGGCGGACTGCCGGCCTCGGCCACGGACAGCAGCCGCGCCTGGGGATCGTCGGTCAGGTCGCGCAGGGCCTGGGTGGCGCACAGCCGCAGGGCGGCGAGATCCGTGGTGCCGCTGAGACGCCGTGACCATTCGCCGAGCGCCTGCAGGCGTTGCGGCAGGTCGCGCTCGGCGCTGCGCCGGGCGGCGAACCGGGCCCGGCTCGCCGGGGCCTGCCAGACGTGCAGCAGCCAGCCCACGGGGACATCCGCCCGGCGCAGCGGCACCAGGTGCAGGTCGAGGCGTACCAGGTGACCGTCGCGGTGGCGCAGGCCCTGGGTCTGGCAGCGTTCGAGGGCAGTCAGCCAGCCGTCGGCCGGCGGCTCGGGGAGCAGCAGGCCGACGATGGATTCACCGAGCCAGTCCTGCGCCGTCCAGCCCAGCAGCCGGGCGACGGCCGGGCACCACTGCCCGATCCGCCCGTCGGCGGTCAGGGTGATCAGCGCCGTGTCCGTGGCGGTGTCGAGCAGGCTGGCGAGGGGGCTGGAGATAGGCATGACAAGGGCAGCGATCCGGCCGATTCTTGAAAGAACGTCAAGGCCGTGACGACCTGACTGTCCGACATAGACCGGCGTTTACCCCCGTCGTGCCGCCTGGCTGCGGGAAACTTAATGGCCGTCACGATTTCCCGGCCAGGCGTGCGGGCGTTTTGCCTCAGGGCAGCAGGATGGTCGAGCCGCTGGTCTCACGACCCGACAGCGCCCGATGCGCCTCCTGCACCTCAGCCAGTGGATAGCGCCGACCGATGTCCACCTGGATGCGGCCATCGGTGATCAGCTCGAACAGCTGATCGGCCATGTCCTGCAGGGCCTCGGGCGAGGCGGCGTAGGTGGCCAGGGTCGGCCGGGTGACATAGAGCGAGCCTTTCTGCGAGAGGATCCCCAGGTTGACCCCGGTGACCGCGCCGGAGGCGTTGCCGAAGCTGACCATCAGGCCGCGGGGCGCCAGACAGTCCAGCGACATCTCCCAGGTGTCCTTGCCGACGCCGTCGTAGACCACCGGCACCTTGGCCCCGTCGGTCAATTCGCGGACCCGCGCCGGAACGTCTTCCTGGCGATAGTCGATCACCGCCCAGGCGCCCAGCGCCTTGGCCTTTTCCAGCTTTTCCGGCGAGCCGGCGGTACCGATCAGGCGCACGCCCAGGGCCTTGGCCCACTGGCAGGCCAGGGAGCCGACACCGCCGGCCGCGGCATGGAACAGCACGGTGTCGCCGGCCTGCAGCGGATAGGTCTGGCGCAGCAGGTACTGCACCGTCAGCCCCTTGAGCATGACCGCGGCGCCCTGCTCGAAGGACACCGCTTCCGGCAGGTGCACCAGATGCCGCTCGGGCAGCACATGGACCTCGGCATAGGCGCCCAGCGGGCCGGTGGCATAGGCCACGCGGTCGCCGGCCTTGAAGCGGGTGACCGCACTGCCGACCGCTTCCACTACCCCGGCGCCCTCGGTGCCCAGGCCGGAGGGCAGCGACGGCGGCGGATAGAGGCCGCTGCGGTAGTAGGTCTCGATGAAGTTGAGGCCGATGGCATGGTTGCGCACCTGCACCTCATCGGGGCCGGGCGCGGCGGGTTCGAAATCCACAAGTTCGAGTACTTCGGGACCACCGGTGCGACTGAACTGGATGCGCTGGGCCATGCTTGAGTATCTCCTGGTTGGAGCCCTTGGCCGGGCTCTCTTGGGGTGAGCCTTCATCCAAGCCGCAACCGCGGGCCGCGTCAACCGGTCGGATACGGGTGTTATGCTCTCCGCCCTCCCCGCCTGTTGTGGAAATCCTTGCGATGAATCCCTCCCTGGAGGCCGTCAAGGCCTATCTGCTCGATCTGCAGGAGCGCGTCTGCGCCGCACTGGAAGCCGAGGATGGCGCCGCCGCTTTCGTCGAAGACGCCTGGACCCGGCCGACCGGCGGTGGTGGCCGCACCCGGGTGATCGCCGAGGGCGCCCTGCTGGAAAAGGGCGGCGTGAATTTCTCCCATGTGCATGGCGACAGCCTGCCGCCCTCGGCCAGCGCCCATCGCCCGGAACTGGCCGGGCGCAGCTTCGAGGCCATGGGCGTCTCCCTGGTGATGCACCCGCGCAATCCCCATATCCCCACCGCCCATGCCAATGTGCGCTTCTTCCTGGCCGAAAAGCCCGGCGAGGCGCCGGTCTGGTGGTTCGGCGGCGGTCTCGACCTCACCCCCTACTACGGCAACGAGGCCGATTGCGTGCACTGGCACCAGGTCTGTCATGACGCCTGCGCGCCCTTCGGCGCCGACGTCTATCCGCGCTACAAGGCCTGGTGCGACCGCTATTTCCACCTCAAGCACCGTGGCGAGCCGCGCGGCATCGGCGGCCTGTTCTTCGATGACCTGAACGACTGGGACTTCGACACCTGCTTCGCCTTCCAGCGCGCCATCGGCGATGCCTTCGTCGACGCCTACCTGCCCATCGTCCAGCGTCGCCGGCACCAGCCGTACAGCGAGGCCGAGCGGGAATTCCAGGCCTATCGCCGCGGCCGCTACGTGGAATTCAACCTGGTCTATGACCGCGGTACCCTATTCGGCCTGCAATCCGGCGGGCGCACCGAGTCCATCCTCATGTCGCTGCCGCCCGAGGTGCGCTGGGGCTATGACTGGAAACCCGTGCCCGGCTCGCCGGAAGCGCGCCTGACCGACTTCTTTCTCACCGACCGCGACTGGCTCGCGCTCGCCTCGACGCCCGCAGGATAGACCCATGGATCGCTACGCCGTCTTCGGCAATCCCATCGCCCACAGCAAGTCGCCGCTGATCCACAGCCTGTTCGCCGACCAGACCGGCCAGCGCCTGCACTACGGGACGCTGCTGGCGCCGCTGGACGGCTTCAGCGAAAGCGCCCGCAGCTTCTTCCAGAGCGGCCTGGGCGCCAATGTCACGGTGCCCTTCAAGGAAGAGGCCTACCAGCTGTGCGATGAACTCACCCCGCGTGCGCGCCGCGCCGGGGCGGTGAACACCCTCAAGCGCCAGGCCAACGGTCGCCTGCTCGGCGACAACACCGACGGCGCCGGGCTGGTGCGGGATCTCACGGTCAACGCCGGTCTGCAGCTGGCCGGTCAGCGCGTCCTGGTGCTGGGCGCCGGCGGCGCCGTACGCGGCGTGCTGGAGCCCTTGCTGGCCTGCAATCCCGGGCAACTGGTACTGGCCAATCGCACCGAACTCAAGGCGGTGCAACTGGCGCGGGAATTCGCCGAACTGGGGACGATCGAGGTGGCGGCTTTCTCCACCCTGAGAGCGCCCTTCGACGTCATCATCAACGGCACCTCGGCCAGTCTCGGGGGCGGTCGCCCACCGCTGTCGGAAGCGGTGATCGGCCCGCAGACGGTGACCTACGACATGATGTACGGCAAGGACCTCACCCCCTTCAACCGCTGGGCCCTGGACGAGGGTGCCTTCCACACCCTGGACGGCCTGGGAATGCTGGTGGAACAGGCCGCCGAGGCCTTCGAACTCTGGCGCGGCGTGCGCCCCGACAGCGCGCCGGTGCTGGCGGACTTAAGGCGGCAGCTGGGGTGAGGGGCAAGGCGTGGCTTGTTGGGCGAGGGCCATACTGGACATGCCAAGGCCGCCGTTGCTAGGGGCTCAAATCGCGGCCATGGGCCGCTCCTACGGGATATATAACCGCTGTAGGAGCGGCCCATGGCCGCGATGAGACAGCACAGCAGCGCACGCAGTTAGGAGCAGCCGTATCGGCGGACAGCCATGGCCGCGATTGAGAGTCTTGCTGTGTGGGGTATGGCGAAGCCCGACGGACAGACGTCAGCCCAATACCTGAGGTTGAACGCCGCGGGATACAGGAGACACCGGCCAAGCTTGGGCTATACCGAAGCCGATTTCGAAGACCAGGAACCCCGCCAGCAAGGGACTGGCGCCCTGGTACAGCGCCCAGGCCTGCCAGAGGGCGAACAGGCCCCTGGCGACGGAATCGTAGCGTCCCAGCAGCAGCGAAGGCTTGGCCAGGCGCAGCACGGCCCAGACGCACACCAGAGAGCCAAGCAGATTGCCCAGCAGCAGGGCTTCCGGCGGGAATGCCGCCAGGGGCGCCAGGCCCAATGCCTGGCCGAGCTCGTCGAGCTGTCGTAGCAGCCAGGCGAGACTCCAGGGGGTGGCGAAGGGCGCGGTGACCAGCAGATCATAGAGGGCGCTGGCACGGACCAGTCGCAGATAGGGCGCAAGCTTCCACATGGACGGACTTCCTTGAACGAGAGGAAGTCCAGTGTCGACCCTGGAGCAAGGTCCAGGGTCAAGGAGAACGGATGCGGATCGGCACCCTCGCCCAGGCCACCGGCCTGAGTCGCGACACCCTGAGATTCTACGAGCGCCAGGGACTGCTCCAGGCGCGGCGGCGGGCCAACGGCTATCGCGACTATCCGCCCGAAGCCGTGGAGTGGCTGGGCTATATCCGCATCGCCCAGCGACTGGGTTTCAGCCTGCAGGAAATCGCTGCGAACCTTGAGGACGTCGAGCGCGCCGCCGATCCGGATGCCTATCTGCAAGAACTGCTGCGCGACAAGCTCAGGGTCATAGAGGCGCGCATCGACGAATTGCAGGCGTTGCGTGGGGTGCTGTATTCGCGCTTGGGTGAAGCCTGTCCGCTACTGGGGTAGCCGAGCGTTGGGCTTCGCTGCGCTCAAGCCAACCTACCAACTGGAGATGGCCGCCTGCTCTGACAGCCCCCTCTCCCCTTGGGAAAGGGTTGGGTGAGGGCGTACCCGCGCAATGAAGTCACCCGTGGAAAAGGCTGCGCCGTTTTCCACGCTACGGTGCTATTGCGCCAGGTGCCGTTCCTACGGGCTGGGTATAACGGCTGATCGTAATCGGGCCGGAGATGCTGGAGATGGCCGCCTGCTCTGATAGCCCCCTCTCCCCTTGGGAGAGGATTGGGGTGAGGGCGCGCTGCACGCCACGAAGGCACCTGTGGAAAAGGCTGCGCCGTTTTCCACGCTACGGTGCTATTGCGCCAGGTGCCGTTCCTACGGGCTGGGTATAACGGCTGATCGTAATCGGGCCGGAGATGCTGGAGATGGCCGCCTGCTCTGATAGCCCCCTCTCCCCTTGGGAGAGGATTGGGGTGAGGGCGCGCTGCACGCCACGAAGGCACCTGTGGAAAAGGCTGCGCCGTTTTCCACGCTACGGTGCTGCGCTCAACCCAACCCGACCAGTTATCGCAACGCTTACGCCCCCTCCTCCCCATACCCCTCGGCCAGGTGCTGGTCCTTGAGCTTCACGTAGTTGCCGGCGCTGTAGGTGAAGAAGGCGCGTTCCTTTTCCTCCAGCGGTCGCACCTGCTTGACCGGGCGACCGACGTAGAGATGGCCGCCTTCCAGCCGCTTGCCCGGCGGGACCAGGCTGCCGGCGCCGATCACCACGTCATCCTCCACCACCGCGCCGTCCATGACGATGCTGCCCATGCCCACCAGCACCCGGTCGCCGATCGTGCAGCCGTGCAGGGTCACCTGATGGCCGACGGTGACGTCGTTGCCGATCAGCAGGGGATAGCCGTCCGGGTTGAAGGGGCCGGCGTGGGTGATGTGCAGCACGCTGCCGTCCTGGATACTGGTGCGGGCGCCGATGCGGATGAGGTGCATGTCGCCACGGATCACCGTCAACGGCCAGATCGAGCTGTCTGCACCGAGGGTCACGTCGCCGATCACCACCGCGGTGGCGTCGACGAAGGCGCGTTCGCCCAGTTGCGGGGTCTTACCCTGGAAGGTCCTTATGGTCACGATAGATACCTTTTCTCGTCGGAAGGGTCTTGAGACCTATTAGGATGGGCTCCATATATAACTGTCAAAGCCATCGCCCCGAGGGGAACGCCGTGAGCGCCAGCAATCCGCTGCTTCAGTCCCATGACCTGCCGCCCTTTTCCGCCATCAAGCCCGAGCACGTCGAGCCGGCCATCGACACCATCCTGGCCGAGAACCGTGCCGCCCTGGCCAAGCTGCTGGAGACCCAGAAGGAACACCCCACCTGGGCCGGCCTGGTGCTGGCGATGGACGAGCTGAACGATCGGCTGGGCCAGGCCTGGAGCCCCATCGGCCACCTCAACGCCGTATGCAACAGCGCCGAGTTGCGCGCCGCCTACGAGGCCTGCCTGCCCAAGCTGTCGGCCTATTCCACCGAGATCGGTCAGAACAAGGACCTCTTCCAGGCCTATAGCCGCCTGGCCGAGAGCGAGGAAGCCAAGGGCTTCGACGTTGGTCAGAAGACCACCCTGGAACACGCCCTGCGCGACTTCCGCCTGTCCGGCATCGACCTGCCGCCAGCCGAGCAGCAGCGCTATGCCGCCATCCAGGCGCGCAAGTCCGAGCTGGGCAGCAAGTTCTCCAACCAGCTGCTCGACGCGACGCAGGCCTGGACCAAGCACCTCACCGACGAAGCCGCCCTCGCCGGCCTGCCCGAGTCGGCCAAGGCTCAGCTGCAGGCCGCCGCCCAGGCCAAGGAGCTGGACGGCTGGCTGGTGACCCTGGAATTCCCCAGCTACTACGCGGTGATGACCTACGCCGACGACCGCGCCCTGCGTGAAGAGGTCTACGCCGCCTATGCCACCCGCGCCTCCGAGCAGGGTCCCAACGCCGGCCAGTTCGACAACGGCCCGGTGATGGAGGAATTGCTCGACCTGCGCCAGGAACTGGCGCGCCTGCTGGGCTACGCCAACTACGCCGAGCTGTCGCTGGCCACCAAGATGGCCGAGAGCAGCGACCAGGTGCTGGGCTTCCTGCGCGACCTCGCCGTGCGCTCCAAGCCCTTCGCCCAGCGCGACCTGGAAGAACTGCGCGCCTTCGCCGCCGAACAGGGCGTGCAGGACCTGCAGAGCTGGGACACCGGCTACTTCGCCGAGAAGCTGCGGCAGCAGCGCTATTCGCTGTCCCAGGAAGAGGTCCGTGCCTGGTTCCCGGTGGACAAGGTGCTGTCCGGCCTGTTCGCCACGGTGCAGAAGCTCTATGGCATCGAGATCGCCGAGTTGCGCGACTTCGAGAAGTGGCATCCGGACGTGCGCCTGTTCGAGATCAAGGAAAACGGCACCTCCATCGGCCGCTTCTATTTCGATCTCTATGCCCGCGCCAACAAGCGTGGCGGCGCCTGGATGGACGGCGCCCGTGACAAGCGCCGCGATGCCCAGGGTCGGCTGATCGATCCGGTGGCCTACCTGGTCTGCAACTTCACCCCTGCCAGCCCCGGCAAGCCGGCGCTGCTGACCCATGACGAGGTGACCACCCTCTTCCACGAATTCGGCCATGGCCTGCACCACCTGCTGACCCGCGTCGAGCATGCCAGCGTCTCCGGCATCAACGGCGTGGCCTGGGATGCGGTGGAGCTGCCCAGCCAGTTCATGGAGAACTGGTGCTGGGAGCCCGAAGGCCTGGCGCTGATCTCCGGTCACTACGAGACCGGCGAGCCGCTGCCCCAGGAGCTGCTGGACAAGATGCTGGCGGCCAAGAACTTCCAGTCCGGCCTGATGATGCTGCGCCAGCTGGAATTCTCGCTGTTCGACTTCGAGCTGCACGCCAGCCACGGCGACGGTCGCAGCGTGCGCGAGGTGCTGGAAGGCATCCGCGACGAGATCTCGGTGGTGCGTCCGCCGGCCTACAACCGCTTCCCCAACAGCTTCGCGCACATCTTTGCCGGTGGTTATGCGGCGGGTTACTACAGCTACAAGTGGGCCGAGGTGCTGTCCGCCGATGCCTTCGCCAAGTTCGAGGAAGAAGGCGTCTTCAACCCCGAAACCGGGCGGGCCTTCCGCGAAGCCATCCTGGCCCGCGGCGGCTCCCAGGCCCCCATGGTGCTGTTCGTCGACTTCCGCGGTCGCGAGCCCAGCATCGACGCCCTGCTCCGCCATTCCGGGCTGAGCGAGGAGGCGGCGTGAGCGAGCCGATCCGCAAGAGGTTCATCGCCGGGGCGGTCTGCCCGGCGTGCCAGGCGCAGGACACCCTGAAGATGTGGACCCAGGAGGGCACGCCTCATCGCGAGTGCGTCTCCTGCGGCTACAGCGACACCCTGGACGAGCGCGGCAATTCGGTCCCCAAGGAATTGCCGACGCGAGTCAATATCAGTGCGCTCAAGCCCAAGAAGCCCGATCCCAAGGTGCAGGCCGTGCAGTTCTTTCCCAATCCCAAGCTGAAGAAGCCGGATTAGGCAGCGGTGACCTTCGACAAGACCGCGCCCGGGATCACCCGGGCGCGGTCTTGTTGTTTTTGGGTCGAGTGAAATCGATCCGTATAGGGCTTCTGTAGCGATGAAAACAGGCTTCAGCGCAGGGGGTCCCAAGCTTTATCCACAAAAAGCGGATTCGATAGCCAGCCGATCATCTTTTTAATCCATTGATACTAAAGGCTTTTTATTTCGCCCTTGGCTGAGATTAGGGATTTCTCACGAAGTTATACCGATTTTATCCCCGATTTATCCACAGGCTGCGCGTCCGTGAATGACCCGGGAGTCTTTTTCCGTGATCGGACTCCAAGGGGATAACCGACACCCTCGTCCCCCATGAGGAAAGCCCTCCATGCGTACCCTCCTCGCTGCTGCAGCCTTCTGTCTGACCGGTAACCTGGCCCTGGCCGCGCCGCCGGATCACGAACCTGGCGGGCCCAAGGGGCCGCACGGGCCGGGCTGGCAGGAACAGGGTGATCCCAAGGGCCAGGGAAATGGTCCCAAGGCGCATGATCAGGGTCGTCCGGGTGCCGGACCGGCCGCCGGCGGGCCGCCCGATCTGGGACCGGCGCGGGAGCGCATCAAGGCGCTGCGAGGGCAGATCGGCCGTGGGGGTGATCTGCCGCCAGGTCTGCGTCTGGAGCGTGGGCGTCCTCTGCCAGCCGGCTACGGCCGCCCCCTGCCCCCGGGCATCGCCCGCCAGTTGCCTGACTATCCCGGCTACGAATGGCGGCGCCTGGGTACCGACATGGTGCTGGTCGCCGTGGGCACCGGGCTCGTCTACGCCATCCTGCAGGGCGTGCTGGACTAGTCCGGGCAATTCTTTTGTCGGCAGCCCGCGGGCACCGCCGAGTTCACCGCAGGCTCTGGCACGGGCTCCCGGGGCCGGCCGCTCGGGCGTGGGCCGCCGGTGCGCCGGCGCAGGCGATAAATGGCGAAATCCCTCTGGCACAGTGCCAGCCCGGATTTCAGTAGAATAGCCGCCGCGCGCGGCCGCCTCCGCCTCCAGACGGTAGGGAAACCGGGCCGCTTCGCATCGGTCTCAACGCCCATCGCTCGCCAAGGATTTCCCATGAGAGCTCTGCCCCGTCTGCTGCCGCTGGCCCTGTTCGCCCTGCTCGTGGGGCACAATGCCCCGGCCCGCGCCGAACCCGGTCTGTTCAATCTGCTGGTCGGCAGCTACACCGCGGGTAGCAGCCAGGGGTTGTATGTCTATCGCTTCAACAGTCGCAATGGTCAGATCGATGGCCCGCTGCGCATCGTCAAGGCGTCCAATCCCTCGTTTCTGACCCTGTCTCGCGATGGCCGGACCCTGTTCGCCGTCAACGAGAATGGCCGGGGCTCTAGCGGCGACAGCATTGGCCGGGTCACCTCCTATCGCTTCGAACCGGGCAATGGCCGCCTGCAGCAGGTCAGCCAGGTCAAGAGCCTGGGCGACGAGCCGACCCATTCCAGCCTCAGCACCGACGGCAAGTTCCTGTTCGTGGCCAACTACTCCAGCCTGCCGGAAGGCTCTCTGGCGGTGCTGCCGATCCAGGACGGCGGCGTGCTCAGTCCGGTGGCGCAGATCGAATTCCACCAGCCCAGCGAACAGCACCCGCGCCAGCAGTCGAGCCATGTGCACGCGGCGGTGACCACCCCGGACGGCCGCTTCGTCTTCGCCCCGGATCTGGGCGCCGACAAGGTCTTCGTCTATCGCTATCTGCCGCAGCAGCCGGAGCGGCCGCTGGTGGCCGCCGAGACGCCCTTCGTGCCGGTGCCGGAAGGCAGCGGGCCGCGTCACCTGGTGTTCAGCGCCGATGGCCGCTACGCCTACCTGACCCTGGAACTGGCCGGGCAGGTGATGGCCTTCGCCCACCAGGACGGCATGCTGCGGCAGTTGCAGAGCTACAGCCTGACGCCCCAGGAATTCACCGGCGAGCGGGATGCCGGCGCCCTGCACCTGTCCGGTGACGGGCGTTTCCTCTACGTCGCCAGTCGCGGCACCGACAACCAGCTGGCGGTATTCGCGGTGAATCCCGACGGCACCCTGACCTTTGTCGAGCGCCATCCGGTCAACGGCCTGTCGCCACGGGAATTCGCCATCGATCCGTCCGGGCGCTTCCTGCTGGTGGCCAACCAGAAATCCAATCAGCTCAAGGTCTTCGCCCGGGATCCCGACAGTGGCAAGCTCGGCGACGAACTCCAGAGCCTGGACGTTGGCGCGCCAGCCGACCTCAAATTCGTCGCGGTACCCTGATGACCCACTTCGATCGTCTGCACCACGTGGCGCTGATCTGCGCCGACTACCAACGCTCCCGGCACTTCTACACCGAGATCCTCGGGCTGCCGGTGATCGCCGAGACCTATCGCGAGGCCCGGCGTTCCTGGAAGCTGGATCTGGCGGTGGGCGCGCATGCCCAGCTGGAGCTGTTTTCCTTTCCCGATGCGCCGCCGCGGCCCTCGCGCCCGGAAGCCCAGGGCCTGCGTCACCTGGCGTTTGCCGTGGCCGACCTGGACGCCACCGTCGTCCACCTGCAGGGCCATGGCGTGGTCACCGAGCCGATCCGCACCGACGAACTGACCGGCAAGAGATTCACCTTCTTTGCCGATCCGGACGATCTGCCGCTGGAAGTCTACGAGCGCTAGCGCGCCGCTCAGGTCGCCAGCCGCGCGCCGGCCAGGGACTCGCGCGGCAGTTCCAGTTCTTCCAACAGCCAGTCGAGAAAGCGCTGCACCAGTCGCTGGCGCCGCTTGCGCTCGGGCAGGATGGCGTAATAGCCATAGCGCGAGGTGGCCAGCCCGGCGAAGGGGCGACAGAGCAGCTCCTGCTGCAGCAGATCGTCCACCAGGTGGCGCCAGCCGATCGCCAGGCCCTGGCCGGCGATGGCCGCCTGGATCACCAGGGTGTAGTTGTCGAAGCTCAGCACCGCACCGGACGGCGCCGCGGGCAGGGGTGCCAGGTCCAGCGCCGGCAACAGCGTCTTCCAGTCATACCAGCGGCTGTTGGGCGCCGCCTTGAGGTGCAGCAACGGCCACTGACCCAGCTCCAGGACGGGTAGCGGCGGCTGCCGACCCTGGAGCAGCCGCGGACTGCACACCGGAAAAACCTCTTCGCGAAACAGTGGCCAGGCTTCGCCATGCTTGAAGCGGCCGTCGCCAAAGCCCAGGGTGATGTCGATCTCCGGACCGGGCAGGGGCACCCTGTCGCTGGTCACCAGGCTGACGTCCAGCTCCGGATGGCGGGCATGGAAACGTGGCAGGCGCGGCAACAGCCAGTAGGCGGCAAAGGCGAAATCGGTGGCCACCTGCAGCACCTCGTGGGCGGGGCGGGCGGTGACCAGCCGCACCCCCTCGTCCAGGGTGGCGAGACCGGCCTCGACGTATTCCTGCAGCAGCCGTCCGGCTTCGGTGAGCAGGATGCCGCGATGGACGCGATCGAACAGCCGCACCTGCAACTGGGCTTCCAGGCGCTTGATCTGCTGGCTGATGGCCGGCTGGGTGGTCCCCAGTTCGCCCGCCGCCGCGGTAAAGCTCAGGCGGCGCGCCACCACCTCGAAGGTGCGCAGGCTGTCCAGCGCCAGGGCAGGGCGGTCGGCAGGGGCGGCGTCCAAGAGTATGTTTCCATGGCGACGAGTCATAAGCCCAGCTTATCCGAAACATCATCCCCAGTGGCCTTCACGCAGATTTTTCAGCATTGGATGATGGGCCACCCATAAGCAACCCTGATCCTAGCGGAGGCGCTCTTGTCCAAGCCGATGAACATCCTCTTTCTCATGGCCGACCAGATGGCGGCGCCCATCCTGCCGCTGTACGACGCCGCCTCGCCGATCAAGCTGCCGAACCTGCAACGCCTGGCCGAACAGGCCGTGGTGTTCGACTCTGCCTACTGCAACAGTCCGCTGTGCGCACCCTCGCGCTTCACCCTGGTGAGCGGCCAGCTGCCGTCGAAGATCGGCGCCTACGACAACGCCGCCGATTTCGCCGCCGACATTCCCACCTATGCCCACCACCTGCGCCGCCTCGGCTATCGCACGGCGCTGTCGGGCAAGATGCACTTTTGCGGACCGGATCAGCTGCACGGCTACGAAGAGCGCCTGACCAGCGACATCTATCCCGCCGACTATGGCTGGGCGGTGAACTGGGACGCGGCGGACGAGCGCCCGAGCTGGTACCACAACATGTCCTCGGTGCTGCAGGCCGGGCCCTGCGTGCGCACCAACCAGCTGGATTTCGACGAAGAGGTGGTCTTCAAGGCGCGCCAGTACCTCTACGATCACGTGCGTCGCGGCGATGACCAGCCGTTCTGCCTGACCGTGTCCCTGACCCATCCGCACGATCCCTACACCATCCCCCGCGAATTCTGGGACCTGTACGACGAGGTCGACATCCCGCTGCCGCAAGGCGCCATCCCCCAGGCCGAGCAGGATCCCCACAGCCAGCGCCTGCTCAAGGTGATCGACCTCTGGGACAAGCCGCTGCCCGAGGCCAAGATCCGCGACGCCCGCCAGGCCTACTACGGTGCCTGCAGCTACGTCGACGCCCAGGTCGGCCATCTGCTCAAGACGCTGGAGGAATGCGGTCTGGCCGACGACACCGTGATCGTCTTTTCCGGCGACCACGGCGACATGCTCGGTGAGCGCGGACTCTGGTACAAGATGCACTGGTTCGAGATGGCCGCGCGGGTCCCGCTGCTGATCCATGCGCCCGGTCGCTTCGCCCCGGCGCGGGTGCAGGCCTCGGTGTCGACCCTGGACCTGCTGCCGACCTTCGTCGAGCTGGCCGGCGGCCAGCTGCCGGACGAGCTGCCGCTGGATGGTCGCTCGCTGCTGCCGCACCTGGAAGGCCGGACCGGGCACGACGAGGTGATCGGCGAATACCTGGCCGAGGGTACCGTCAGCCCGCTGCTGATGATCCGCCGCGGCGCCTACAAGTACATCCACTGCGAACTGGATCCGCCGCTGCTGTTCGATCTGCAGAACGATCCGCTGGAGCGCGAGAATCTGGCCGCCAGCGCCGACTACGCCGAGTTGCTCGCCAGCTTCCAGGCCGAGGTCCGCCAGCGCTGGGACCTGCCGCGCCTGCACGCCGAGGTGCTGGCCAGCCAGCGGCGGCGGCGCTTCGTCGCGGCGGCCCTGGAGCAGGGCGAGCGGACCAGCTGGGATCACCAGCCCTTCGTCGATGCCAGCCAGCAGTACATGCGCAATCACATCGACCTCGACGACCTGGAGCGTCGCGCCCGCTACCCTCAACCCTGAACCGCTAACAGGAGCACGGCCATGAAACACGGAATCATCGCTACCTTGACGCTGGCCCTGGTCAGCCTGTCGGCCCAGGCCGAGGACCAGGCCTGCGCAACGGTTCGCCTGGCCGATCCGGGCTGGAGCGACATCGCCGCCACCAACGCCCTCACCGGCGCGATCCTGGGTGCGCTGGGCTACACCGGCAAGGTCGAGACCCTGGCGGTGCCGATCATCTACGGCGGCATGCGCAACGGGCAGGTGGATGCCTTCCTCGGCAACTGGATGCCGGCGCAGCAGGCGCACTATGATCAGTTCGTGAAGACCGGGCAGGTCACCGAGCTGGCGCAGAATCTGGTCGGGACCGAATTCACCCTGGCGGTGCCCACCTATGTCTGGGAAGGCGGGGTGAAGAGCTTCGACGATCTGGCCAAGCATGCCGACCAGTTCGGCAAGAAGATCTACGGCATCGGCGCCGGCGCGCCGGCCAACCAGTCGCTGCAGAAGATCATCCAGGACAACGAGTTCGGTCTGGGTGGCTGGCAACT
The DNA here is from genome assembly GCF_003057735.2 of Pseudomonas sp. RIT411. Lineage (NCBI taxonomy): Bacteria > Pseudomonadati > Pseudomonadota > Gammaproteobacteria > Pseudomonadales > Pseudomonadaceae > Pseudomonas > Pseudomonas sp. RIT411. Next base: position 88,254 of record NZ_QBIZ02000004.1, on the reverse strand, counting down.
GGTGGAGTCCAGCGAGCAGGCCATGCTGTCCCAGGTCGGGCGCGCGGTGAAGCGCGACAAGTGGGTGGTCTTTCTCGGCTGGACCCCGCACCCCATGAACGTCGACTACCCCATCAAGTACCTGACCGGCGGCGACAAGTACTTCGGCACCGCGGGCACGGTCAACACCCTGACGCGCAAGGGCTACGCCGAGCAGTGCCCCAATCCGGCCCGCCTGCTGAGCAACATGAAATTCACCCTGGACATGGAAAACGCCGTCATGAGCGCCGCGCGGGACAAGGGCGGCAGCTACGACACCGCCGCCAAGGCCTGGCTCAAGGCCCATCCCCAGGTGCTCGAGCCCTGGCTGCAGGGCGTCACCACCCGCGATGGCCAGCCGGGCTTGCCGGCGGTACAGAAAGCCCTGTGAACGCTACGGCCTGAGGGCTACCTGAGACCGAGCCGCCGCGCCAGGCGCGCGAGGTTGGCGCGGTCCAGGCCCAGGGCGGCGGCGGCCAGGGTCCAGTTCTGGCCGTGCTGTTCCAGCGCCAGGGTGATGGTCTGGCGCTGGAAGGCGTCCGTGGCCTCGCGCAGGGAGGCAGAGGGCAGGGCGGCATCCTCCTCGGGCAGGGGCGCGGTGCCCGGTGGCAGGCCGAGCTGATCGCTGTCCAGGGTCAGGATGCCGCCGCGTTCCTCGCTGCCGGCATGGGCCTTGAGCGCCGCCCGGCTGATGAGGTGGGAGAGTTCGCGCACATTGCCCGGCCAGTCGTAGGCCAGCAGGGTGCGCTGCGCCGCGGGCGTCAGCCGGAGGCCACGCAGGCCCAGGCGGGCACGATTCTGCTCCAGGTAGAAACCGGCCAGCAGCAGGACGTCGCGGCCGCGCTCACGCATGGCCGGTACGGCCAGCGGATAGACGCTCAGGCGATGGTAGAGGTCGGCGCGAAAGCGCCCGGCGCGCACGCACTCGGCCAGGTCGCGATTGGTGGCGGCGATGATGCGCACGTCCACCTTGAGATCGCGATCCGAGCCCAGCCGCTGCAACTGGCCACTCTGCAGCACCCGCAGCAGCTTGGCCTGCACCGTCAGCGGCAATTCGCCGACCTCGTCGAGAAACAGGGTGCCGCCGTCGGCCAGCTCGAAGCGCCCGCGGCGGTCGCTCACCGCGCCGGAAAAGGCCCCGCGCACATGGCCAAAGAGTTCGCTTTCCACCAGGGCCTCGGGCAGGGCCGCGCAGTTGAGGCTGATCAGCGGCCGCTGCTGGCGCAGGGAGCGCGCGTGCACGGCTTCGGCCACCAGCTCCTTGCCGACGCCGGTCTCGCCGGTGATGAGCACCGTCAGGTCGCTGGCCGCCACGGTCTCGATCTCCTGCCGCAGGCGCAGGCTGGCCGGACTCTGGCCGATGAGTTCACGGGGTCGCTGGTGCCCCACCGACTGCTGATAGGCCACGGTCAGCTCGTGCTCGCTGACGATGCGCGCGGAGAGCTGACCGATGCGCTCGGCGGCGGCCACGGTGGCGGCCGCCAGCCCGGCGAAGGCGGCGAGGATGGTGAGATCCTCGGACTGGGCATTCTGCGCCTGCAGCGAATCCAGGGTCAGCAGGCCCCAGAGCTGGTCCTGCACATAGAGCGGACAGCCCAGGCAGTCGTGGACCTCCAGATGCCCCTGCACGCCTTCCACCAGGCCATCGTAGGGATCGGGCAGGTCGCAATCGACGGCGAAGCGGGTCGGCGCGCGACTTGCCAGCAGCAGCGCCAGGCGCGGGTGCTCGCCGACCTTGAAGCGGCGGCCCAGGGTATCGGCCGCGAGACCCCTTACCGCCAAGGGCACCAGGACATCGCCATCCAGGCGCAACAGGGCCACCGCATCGAAGGGCAGGACCTTGCGCAGGGCATCGAGCAGGCTGGCGTAGCGCTGCTGATCGGGCAGGTCGCGGGCCAGATCCGCCACCAGGGGCACCATGGCTTCGAGCAGGGTGGTACGGGTCAATTTGACCTCGGCGAGTCATAGGGACCTGGTCATTATGACAAGCTCCCTGGATAAAAGCCTGATCTGGCGCAGTTTTTTGGTTGGCACGACTCGTGATACGGCCAGGGCAGTCCTGTTTGGAGATCCCTGCCATGCTGTCATCTGACCAAAAGGCCATCATCAAGGCCACCGTCCCCCTGCTGGAAACCGGCGGGGAAATCCTGACCCGGCATTTCTACGACAGATTGCTCGGCGACAACCCCGAGATCCGCCCGCTGTTCAACGGTGCCCACCAGGCCAGCGGTGCCCAGGCCCGGGCGCTGGCGCGCGCGGTGCTGATGTACGCCCGCTACATCGATCGCCTGGATACCCTGGGGCCGCTGGTGGAGCAGATCGTCAACAAGCACGTCTCGCTGCAGGTGCAGCCGGATCACTATCCGCTGGTGGGCATCGCCCTGCTGCAGAGCATCCGCGAGGTGCTGGGCGCCGAGGTGGCCACCGATGCGGTGATCGACGCCTGGGCCGCCGCCTATGGCCAGCTGGCCAATCTGCTGATTGGTGCCGAGGAGCAGCGCTACGCCGCCCAGGCCGAGGCGCCCGGTGGCTGGCGTGGCGGGCGGGCGTTCCGCATCGCGCGGATCGAGCCGGAAAGCGAAGAGATCAGCTCCTTCTACCTTGAGCCGGTGGACGGTCTGCCAACCAGCATCGCCCAGCCCGGCCAGTACCTGGGGCTTAGCCTGACGCTGGACGGGGTCGAATACCGCCGCAACTACTCGATCTCGGCCGCCAGCGAAGGCCGAGGCTATCGCATCAGCGTCAAGCATCAGCCGGGTGGGGTGGTCTCGCGCTACCTGCATACCGACGCCCATGAGGGCACCGTGCTGCAGGTCTTCGCACCGGCCGGCGAATTCGTCCTGCAGGAATCGACCAAGCCGCTGCTGCTGATCGCCGGTGGCGTCGGCATCACGCCGCTGCTGCCCATGGTGTCGGCGGCGCTGCCGAGCGGGCGGCCGATCCAGCTGATCCACTGCACCCGCCATGTCGGGGTCCAGGCCTTCGGGCACTGGCTGGAAGAGCAGGCCGCCCACCATCCGCAACTGCAGCTGTATTTCTGCTACAGCGAGCCGGTGGCGGAAGAGGCCTATGCCTCGCGCCTGGATCGGGCGCGCCTGCAGCGTTGGCTGCCCAAGGATCGCGACCTGGACGTCTATCTTCTCGGCCCGCAGCCGTTCATGGCCCAGGTGCGCCGTGATCTGCTGGAGCTGGGCGTGCCGGAAAAGCAGATCCGCCACGAGTTCTTCGGACCCGCCACCGACCTCTGAAAAAAAGACGCCCACTGCCGTTGGGCAGTGGGTGTCTCTTCGCGAGAATCCAGGCGCCACCTGTGGGTAGCGCCCTGCGGTCCTGGACCTAGCGACGCTGGTAGACGATGTCCTTGCTACCGCCTTCGCAGCTGCCCACCACCTTGGCGGAGGCGCTGGCACTGCCCTTGTCCACCACCTCGAGGCTGTAGTGCGCCACCTGCTTGGCCTGCAGCTTGGCATCGATATCGGCCTTGACCGTGTCGCACGAGGTGCCGGCGGCAAAGGCGCCGCCGCTCAGGGCCAACAAACCGAGGGTGATCACGATTCTACGCATCTTGCCTGTCCTTTTGCGGGGGGAGGGAGGTCTGGAATGCTGCTCAGCTGGCTTCGATACGGAAGCCGATCTTCAGGGTGACCTGATAATGAGCCACCTTGGCGTCCTGGATATGACCGCGGATTTCACCCACCTCGAACCATTCCAGGTTCTTGACCGACTTGGCGGTCTCGGCGAGGGCGTTGTTGATGGCGTCCTCGACACTGGTGGTGGAAGAGCCAACGATTTCCAGCTTCTTGTAGGTGTGATGATCGGACATGAAACTCTCCTGGGTCAGCAATGACGGGCGCTGCAGCGGTTAGCCGGCAACGCGTTGACCGGTGTCGCGGTCGACTCGCCGGGAAGGGTGCCTCTGCCATTTGAGGCCGCGAAAGGCCCCGATAAGTTCACTGCCCAGGCTCTCGCCCACGGCTTTGCAGCACTTTCCAACGGCTCGGTAGTCACATTTCCTGAATCCGTCCATCCCAGGAGGTTGTCATGGCCCGTAACACCGATTACCAGGCGTCCATCGCCAGCATCGAGAACGAAATCAACAGCCTGCTCGACTCGCTGGCATCGCTGAAGAAGAACGCTGCACGCGAATCCCGCAGCAGTCTGAATTCCTTCAAGAGCACCGCTCGCGAAGCCCTGCACCATTCGGGCGATTCGCTGGAAGAGGTCTATGACGACGTGCGTCGCCTGACCCGTCAGTACGGGCGCGCCGCCAGCGGCGTGGCGCGCGAACATCCCTGGGCCACCGTCGGCATCGCCGCCGGCGTGACCGTCCTGGTCGGCTGGGCGCTGCTGCGCGGCGACCACTGATCGTGGCGGTTCGAGGCATCCTCAAGGGGTGCCTCGGGCGCTAGCGCTCGGCCAGCTCGGTTCTGAGCCAGGTCGCCAATCGCTCCACCCGTTCATCCGCCAGCCGACCCGGCGCCCATAGCGCCAACTCCGCACCGGTCGCCGCAAAACCCCAGGGCGCCACCAGCCGGCCCGCCTTCAGATCCGCCGCCACCAGTGGCTCCGGCGCGATCGCCACGCCCAATCCCGACAGCGCCGCCTCCAGCAGGTAATAGAGGTGCTCGAAGCCCTGCCCGTACTCCAGCTCCGGTGCCTCAAGGCCCTGGGTGGCGAACCACTGTGGCCAGGCCTGGGGCCGTGACAGGGTGTGCAGCAGGCGTTCCGCCAGCAAGGCCTGCAGGTCGCCGTCCCGCAATCTCAGATAGGCCGGGCAATAGGGGCTCAGCACCGGACCGATGCGCTCAGGCGCCAGGTGATAGGGCATCACGTCCTGTGGCGGCGCCGTCTCGGTGAACAGCAGACTGGCATCCAGGCCGGCGGCGGCCAGCGGGGTGTCGTCGGTACGGGTCGAAAGGTGCAGGCGCAACTCCGGCAGATCGCGATTGAGGCGATCCAGCCGCGGAATGAACCAGCGCGCCACCAGACTGCCCGGGCAGCCCAGCACGAAGGGCCCCTGGCGACTGCCGGCCTTGAGTTCGGCGCACACCTCACGCAAGCGCTCGAAGACCTCGCCACTCACCTCGCGCAGCCGCAGACCGGCTTCGGTCAACGCCAGACCACGGCCTTCGCGGCGAAACAGCGCCACCCCCAGTTGTTCCTCCAGCGCACGGATCTGGCGACTCACGGCGCCATGGGTCACGTGCAGCTCGTTCCCTGCGCGGCTCATGCCACCTAGACGAGCAGTGGCTTCGAAGGCGCGCAGGGCATTCAGGGGAGGCAGGTCGCGGGGATCGCTCATCTGTGAGATTTCCTGACGGGTCATCGCGATCTTATCGATTTATCAGCGGCACTCAAGCAGGTAAGGTAGATCCATCTTCGCAGGAGAATCCCATGACCCAGACCGCTTATCGCCAGGGCCCCGACGCTCAAGGCATGTTCGGCCAGTTCGGTGGCCGCTATGTCGCCGAAACCCTGATGCCGCTGATCCTCGATCTGCAGCGCGAATACGAGACCGCCATGGAGGATCCGGCGTTTCTCGAGCAGCTGGCCTACTTCCAGCGCGACTACGTCGGTCGGCCCAATCCGCTGTACTTCGCCGAGCGCCTGACCGAGCACTTCGGCGGCGCCAAGATCTATCTCAAGCGCGAAGAGCTGAATCACACCGGCGCGCACAAGATCAACAACTGCATCGGCCAGATCCTGCTGGCCAAGCGCATGGGCAAGACCCGCATCATCGCCGAGACCGGCGCCGGCATGCACGGCGTGGCCACCGCCACCGTGGCCGCGCGGTTCGGCCTGCCCTGCGTCATCTACATGGGCAGCACCGACATCGACCGCCAGCAGGCCAACGTCTTCCGCATGAAGCTGCTGGGCGCCGAGGTAATTCCGGTCACCTCCGGTACCGGCACCCTCAAGGACGCCATGAACGAGGCGCTGCGCGACTGGGTGACCAATGTCGCCGACACCTTCTATCTGATCGGTACCGTGGCCGGTCCGCATCCCTATCCGGCCATGGTCCGCGATTTCCAGGCCGTGATCGGTCGGGAGACCCGCGCCCAGATCCTGGAGAAGGAAGGACGCCTGCCCGACAGCCTGATCGCCTGCGTCGGTGGTGGCTCCAACGCCATGGGCCTGTTCCACGAATTCCTCGATGACACTGACGTCGCCATCATCGGCGTCGAAGCCGGCGGCCACGGTGTCGACACCAGCAAGCACGCCTCCAGCCTCAACGGCGGGATGCCCGGGGTGCTGCACGGCAACCGCACCTTCCTGCTGCAGGACGACGATGGCCAGATCATCGACGCCCACTCGATTTCCGCCGGCCTGGACTACCCCGGCATCGGCCCGGAGCACGCCCACCTGCACGACGTGAAGCGCGTGGAATACGTGCCGATCAACGACGACGAGGCGCTCAAGGCCTTCCACCAGACCTGCCGCCTGGAAGGCATCATCCCGGCGCTGGAAACGGCTCACGCCTTGGCCGAGGCCTTCAAGCGCGCGCCGCACCTGCCCAAGGACCACCTGATGGTCATCTGCCTCTCGGGCCGCGGCGACAAGGACATGCAGACCGTGATGAGTCACCTGGGAGACAAGCTATGAGCCGCCTGGAAACCCGCTTCGCCGCGCTGAAGGCCGAGGGCCGTGCGGCCCTGGTCACCTACACCACCGCCGGCGATCCGGACTATGACACCGCCCTGGCCATCCTCAAGGGCCTGCCGGCGGCCGGTGCCGACGTCATCGAGCTGGGCATGCCCTTCACCGATCCCATGGCCGACGGCCCGGCCATCCAGGCCGCTGCCCTGCGCGCCCTGCAGGCAGGTCAGAATCTGGCCAAGACCCTGGAGATGGTGCGCGACTTCCGGCGTGGGGAAGGCGAGACGCCGCTGGTGCTGATGGGTTACTACAACCCCATCCATCGCTATGGCGTGGAGCGCTTTCTGGCGGAAGCCGCCGAAGCGGGGGTGGATGGCCTGATCGTGGTCGACCTGCCGCCCGAGCACGACGCCGAGCTGGCGCTGCCAGCCCAGGCCGCCGGCATCGACTTCATTCGCCTGACCACCCCGACCACCGACGACGCCCGCTTGCCGCGGGTGCTCAACACCAGCTCCGGCTTCGTCTACTACGTGTCCGTCGCTGGCGTCACCGGTGCCGGCTCGGCCACCACCGAACACGTCGAGGCCGCCGTGGCGCGTCTGCGTCGCTTCACCGACCTGCCCCTGGCCGTCGGCTTCGGCATCCGTACCCCCGAGCAGGCGCGGGTGATCGCTCGCATCGCCGATGGTGTGGTGGTGGGCTCGGCCTTTGTCGATCAGATCGCCAAGGCCGAGTCCTCGGGCGCTGCCATCGACGGCGTGCTCGGCCTCTGCAAGCAGCTGTCGGACAGCGTGCGCACCGCGCGCTAGGCCCTCGCCAGCCTCGAAAAAGACCGCATCAGGCGGTCTTTTTTTATGCCCGGACAGCCTGCAAGCTGTGCATAACTTTGTGGGCATTCTGTTCGCTATCGGCGCAAAGCCGCGTGCCAGAAGGGCTGGGCAGGTATTGTCCCTGTTGATCGAATCCGCTACGACCTCACTCGGTGAGTCAGGCTGCGAACGCCGGACCGCCTTGCCGTCATTGCCCGACAGGTAAAGGCTGTGGATAAGCCTTGGGCAAGTTGTCAGCAACCGATCAGGCGGTTGTCCGGACAAAATTGTTCATTAAATAGCCAATTTCGTTCAGGTCGCTCAGGCGGCCGAAGGCGCACTCCGTGGTCCGGTTTTCCCACATCTGCTGTGTGCGTGCCTGTGGAAAAGATGTGGGACCTGGCCTGTACGCCATGGCTGGCAAGGCCTGTAGAGGATCGTACAAAAAATGATCAATCCTCTTTTAGGTGTTTTCCACAACCCACAATAGAGCTGCATAGGGCTGTGGATAGGTTGTTCGTCTAGTGCCAGAGGCCAGCGCTGGCGCGGCTTCCAGAGAATCGATCAAATAATGACCAGTTTTCCGGGTTATTCCCGAGTCAAGGGATTTCTGCTGCCAGCCCAAGGAGTTATCCACGTCTGTTCAGCGCCGTACTCAGCGATCGCCACTAAAAGCCCTGTGGATAAGTCTGTTGATTTTCTGTTTGGAAGCCTGTGTACGACAGCATTGGTCTAGCGCAGCGTCACCTGCTGGAGCAGGCCTGCGGCCGGCAGGGTGAAGGCGCATTCCTCGAAGGTGGCCATGCGCATGCGCAGTGGCGGATTGTTGCTGTAGCCGTATTGTTCGGTGGGCATGCCGATGAAATTGGTGTCCAGCGAGCTGTTGCCGTTGCTGTCGTGGATGACCGACACGGCATAGCGCCCGGGCGGCAGCTCGAAGCGCTGCTCCTGGGTACCCGCCTGCGCGGCGAGATGGGCCTGGGCCACGGGCGTCTTGTGCTCCTTCCAGGCCGCTTCGCTATCGAATACCGCCAGCAGCAACTGGCCCCCCGAGGCATCGACCGTCTCCACCCGTACCTGCAGTTCGGCGGCCTGCAAGAGACCGCTCAGACCGAGACCAGCGACCAGCAACAGAGACTTCATGGGCATTCCTTCAGCAGGGGGAGGGCAGCAGCCGCAGCAACTCGGCCGGTTGTTCGAAGAAGAGATCGGGTTGCTGCGCGCGCAGCGTCGTGGGGCAGCCATAGCCCCAGGCCACGGCGGCGCAGCCCAGTCCGGCGCGGCGAGCGGCCTGCAGATCGCGCAGTTCGTCACCGACATAGAGGGCCTCGGCCGGCGTGATCCCCTGGCGGTGGAGCAGGCGCTTCAGACGCCGCGTCTTGCCCAGCAGGGGGATGTCGAATTCGCCAGCGGTGAACAGGCGTCCGGCCTGGGGTAGCACCTGGTGCACGGCCGCGGCGGAGTTGGAGGTCGCCAGGCCCAGCTGCAGACCACTGGCCTGCAAGCGGTCGAGGGTGGCGGGAATCTCGGCGAAGGGCAGGACCTGAGCGCCACGCTGGACCAGCAGGCGGCGATAGTGCCGGGCGATGCGGGGCACCTGCCAGAGCGGGATGCCCAGGCTGTCGAGCAGACCGGTCAGGGAGGAGGCGCGCAATCGTGGCCACTCGTCGGCGGCTGGCTGGCGAAAGCCATGGGTCTGCGCCAGCTCGCCGAGACAGCTCAGCAGAAAGGGCAGGCTGTCCGCCAGGGTGCCGTCGAAGTCGAAGATGACGTAGCGATAGCTCATGCGAGAGAGGCGCGGTGGGCGAAGGCGCCAGCGTAGCGGTCGCCTCCCGGTTTTGCCACCGCGACGGGATCCGGCAGGGGCGTCCCTGCCGGTCAGGTCACACGCGGAAGCGGCGGATCTGGCCGTTGAGCTCCACTGCCAGTTCGGAGAGCTGCTGGCTGGCGGCGCGGGTCTGCTCGGCACCGGCGGCGGTCTGCACCGACAGATCGCGGATGCGCACCAGGTTGCGATCCACCTCGCGGGCCACCTGGGCCTGCTCTTCGGCAGCGCTGGCGATCACCAGGTTGCGCTCGTCGATGCCCGACACCGACTGGGCGATGGCGGCCAGGGCGGCGTTGGCCGACTGCGCCTGCTCGCGGGTCTGGCGGGCCTGGTCGGCACTGGTCAGCAGTGCATCGACGGTCTGGCCGGTGCCCTGCTGGATGCTACCGATCATGCCTTCGATCTCGCGGGTGGATTCGCCGGTGCGATGGGCCAGGGCGCGGACCTCGTCGGCGACCACGGCGAAGCCACGACCGGCATCACCGGCACGCGCCGCTTCGATGGCGGCGTTGAGCGCCAGCAGGTTGGTCTGCTCGGCGACCGAGCGGATCACGTCCAGCACCTGGCTGATGTTGCGGGTCTGCTCGGCCAGCTGGCGGGCCTGCTCGCTGGCACCCAGCACGTTTTCGGTAAGCACCTCGATGGCGCCCAGGGTATCGCCCAGCTGCCGCTGGCCCTGACGCGCGGTATCGGCGGCCTGGCGCGATTCGGACGAGGTGGAGGTGGCGTTGCCAGCCACCTCGTCCACCGCCTGGCTCATCTCGGTGACGGCGGTGGCCGCCATCTCGATCTCGCTGTTCTGCTGCTGCAGGCCGTGAGCGCTCTCCTGCATGACCGCGGTCATCTCCTCGGCGGCCGAAGCCAGCTGGGTAGCGGAGTGGCCCAGGTGGCCCAGGGTGTCGCGCAGATTGGTCTGCATCTGCTGCATGGCCTGCAGCAGCTGGGCGGCTTCGTCGTGACCGCGGGTATCCAGGGTCTGGGTCAGATCGCCATTGGCGATGGTCCGGGCGGCGGCGACGGCCTCGGCGATGGGCCGGGTCATGCTCAGGGTCAGGCGCCAGGCCAGCAGCACGGTCAGACCCAGGGCCAGGGCGATCACGATCCAGGTGATGGAGGTGGCCTGGGCATAGGTCTCGCCGGAGTGCTGGGAGGCGGCCTTGATGTCTTCCTGGTTGATCTTGCGCAGGGCTTCGGTGCGCTCGTTCATCTGCACGCCGAGCTGGGCCATGCTGGTCTGGATCAGGCTGCGGGCTTCGTCGAGCTTGCCGGCGCCGATCAGGTCGGCCAGTTGCGCGGTGTAGCGGACATAGTCGCCGTGGATCTGGCGCAGGGCATCGAAGGCCTGGCGTTCGCGATCGCTGCTGACGAGTTTTTCATAGCGACCGAAACCGGCACCGATATCGGCATTGATGCTGTCGATCTTCTTGCGTGTGTTGGCGACGGTGGCGGCATCCGGAATGGCCAGCAGACGCAGCACCTCGACCCGGGTGCGGGCCAGTTGCAGGGCGAGGTTGTCGGCTTCGACGATGCTGGGCACGTTGTTGGTCTCGATGACCTGGCCCTGGGTACGGATCTGCGACAGTTGCAGCAGTCCGAACAGACCCAGACTGGCCACGAGGATGGCCAGCAGGCCGAAACACAACACACTGCGAATGGCGAGGGAGAAGGAACGAAAGGTCACGGCGGCAGCCCCGGTGAAGAGTGAGGCCCCCTTTAACGGCTAGGGTCGCCGTGACTTGATGGTCATTCGTCCCAAATCTGACGGAAGTATGACCAGGGGCGGCCGGTGGTCAGCACTGGCCAGTCGTCAGCCGCGATCACGGCTAGAACTGGAAGCGCTGCACCTGCCCGCTGAGGGTCGCGGCCAGCGCCGCCAGTTGCTGGCTGGAGGCGCGGGTCTGCTCGGCACCCGCCGCGGTCTGCACCGACACGTCGCGGATGCGTACCAGGTTGCGGTCGACTTCGCGCGCCACCTGGGCCTGTTCTTCGGCGGCGCTGGCGATCACCAGGTTGCGCTCGTCGATGCCCGCGACCGACTGGGCGATGACGGCCAGGGCGGCATTGGCCGATTGCGCCTGCTCGCGCGTCTGGCGCGCCTGGTCGGCGCTGGTCAGCAAGGCATCGACGGTCTGGCCGGTACCCTGCTGGATGTCGCCGATCATGCCCTCGATCTCGCGGGTGGACTCACCGGTGCGATGGGCCAGGGCGCGCACCTCGTCGGCCACCACGGCAAAGCCGCGACCGGCCTCGCCCGCGCGCGCCGCCTCGATGGCAGCGTTCAGGGCCAGCAGGTTGGTCTGTTCCGCGACCGAGCGGATCACGTCCAGCACCTGGCTGATGTTGCGGGTCTGGGTTTCCAGCTCGCGAGCCCGGGCACTGGCACCCAGGACCTGCTCGGTGAGGGTCTCGATGGCCGTGAGCGTCTCGCCCAGCTGACGCTGGCCCTGAACGGCGGTATCGGCGGCCTGGCGCGAATCATTGGAGGTGGAGGAGGCGTTGCCGGCGACTTCCTCGATCGCCTGGCTCATTTCGGTGACGGCGGTCGCCGCCGATTCGATCTCGTTGTTCTGCTGCTGCAGGCCGGTGGCGCTTTCCTGCATGACCGAGGTCATCTCCTCGGCGGCGGACGCCAGCTGGCTGGCCGAATCGCCGATATGTCCCAGGGTCTCGCGCAACTGACCCTGCATCTGCTGCATGGCCTGCAGCAGCTGCGCCGCTTCGTCGTGGCCACGGCTGTCCAGCGCCTGGGTCAGGTCTCCCGCGGCGATGGTACGGGCCGCCGCTACCGCCTGGGCGATGGGGTTGGCCACGCTGCGCGTCAGGCGCCAGGCCAGCAGGCCGGTAAGGGTGAGGGTCACCAGGATGGCCAGCCAGGTCACGCTGTTGGAGCGTGCATAGGCTGCATCCGCATCCGCGCTGGCGGTGTGGATGTCCTGCTCGACGGCCTGGCGGAGCGTTTCTATGCAGGCGTTCATCCGCGTACCCAGCGGGCCCATGCTCTGCTGCACGACTTTACGGGCCTGGTCGAGCTGACCGGCACCGGCCAGGTCGGCGATCTGCTGCACGCCCTGCATGTAGCTCTGGTGCACCTGGCGCAATTCATCCAGCGCAGTGCGGCTCTTCGTCGACAGCAGCTCGTGCTGATAGCGGGCGAAGATGGCCTGCACCTCGGTGCTCAGACCGTCCAGCTTCTGGCGGGTGTTGGCCAGGGTCTGGGCATCGGGCATGGCCAGCAGGCGCAAGGTCTCGATGCGGGTGCGGGCCACCAGCAGGCTCAGGTTGTCGGCCGCGATCAGAGTCGGGATGTAGCGCTGCTCCACCTGATGACCCAATTGACGGATCTCCGACAGCTGGTACCAGCCGAAGAGGCCGAGCGCCGCGACGAGGACCGCCAGGATGCCGAAACACAGCAGGTTGCGGGTAGCGATGGACAGGGAGCGAAGAGTCATGACGGCCTGCTAGGAGGAGGGTTCGGAGTGCGAACAGGGTCACAACTTTAGGTGATGATTTGGCGAAAAGGCTCTAGGACGGGTGCGGCAAAAGCTCGCAGCATCAGAAAGGTCAGACGTTTGTAGGCTTCCGTGGAGTCCTAGCGACCCCACGGAAGGAGGGTCCGGTACGCGGTCAGTCGCCGCTGACCTGGCGCAGGTGCGCCGCCGGCGCCTCTTCACCGAGGTTGTTGAGCAGCCGCTCGCTGTACCAGTCGATGAAGTTGATCACGCCGAATTCGTAAGTCTTGGAATAGGGACCCGGCTGATAGGCCTTGGAATTGATGCCGCGCTGGTTTTCCTCGGCCAGCCGGCGGTCCTGGTCGTTGGTGGCATCCCAGACCTTGCGCAGATTGACCGGATCGTAGTCGACGCCTTCCACAGCATCCTTGTGCACCAGCCACTTGGTGGTCACCACGGTCTCAGTCGGACCCAGCGGCCAGACGGTGAAGACGATCATGTGATCGCCCATGCAGTGGTTCCAGGAATGCGGCAGGTGCAGGATGCGCATGGAGCCCAGGTCCGGGTCCTTGATGCGCCCCATGAGCTTCTTGCAGCCGGGCTTGCCGTCCATGGTCATGGACACGGTGCCGGCGAGCAGCGGCATGCGCACGATGCGGTTGCGCAGGCCGAAGCTGGCATGGGCGTAGGGGATGTTGTCGGCGTCCCAGCGGCTGGTGCAGGCGGCGACCTGATCCTTGAACGCCTGGGAGGCGCGCGGATCGGTGACGTCGTCCCACTCCAGCAGGGTGTTCAGCAATTCGGGGTGGGAGCCGCTGCAGTGGTAGCACTCGCGGTTGTTTTCCAGCACCAGCTTCCAGTTGGCCTGCTCGACCAGATCGGTGCGCACCGCGACCTTGGTGTTTTCCATGTCGTACGGCTCCATGTAGTGCTCGAGCGTACGCAGGAAGTCGTCGATGGCCGGCGGTTCGTCGGCCAGGGAGATGAAGATGTAGCCGCCAGCGGTCTTGACGTGAACCGGCTTGAGGTTGAAGTCGGCCATGTTGAAGTCGGCGCCCATCTCGGTGCCGGCGAACAGCAGGCGGCCATCCAGCTCGTAGGTCCACTGGTGGTAGGGGCAGACCAGCTTGGCGACCTTGCCCTTGTCGCTGACGCAGAGGCGCGAACCCCGGTGACGGCAGACGTTGTGGAAGGCGTGCACCTTGCCCTCGGCACCGCGGACCACCAGGATGGGGTTGTCGCCCAGCTGCAGGGTGATGAAGTTGCCCTTGGTGGGGATCTCGCAGGTCATGCCGGCGATCAGCCATTCCTTGCCGAAGATCTCCTGCATGTCGATCTGGAACAGGCGCTCGTCGTTGTAGAACGGCTGGGGCAGGGAGTAGGTGCGCTCGCGGGTGCGCAGCATCTCGGCCGTGGCCTTGCGGGCCGGATCGAGAGGGTCGCCCAAACTCAAGGTGCTGACGTCCATCGTACATCCTCGTGGCCACCGCGGCGGGTGGCGAAAGTGGTTGGTCACGGTATTGCAAGGCTATTGGCCGACGGGGCAGGGCCGCCGAATGACCCCGGTGTCGCCCGTCGCGCGCTGTTCAGGTTCGGCTTGGGGCGGAGTGTGGGGCCGGAACCGGGAGGGGGCCTTGCTCATGGGCGACATGGCCGACGCTGTTCACGACGCCCCAGCCCTTGCCATTGCTGGGCCGGTCGCCATCGGCATGTGGATGTCGCGATTGGGAAAGTGGCGGTCGTGGGGCCCTCCCAGAATCGCCGCCAATAGCCCCAGTGGCAGTCGAGGTGCGTCATGAATACCTTCCTCAACCCCGTAACCACCCAGACCTGGACCAATGGCCGCCACCCCGTGCGCTGCGTCAAGGTCATCCAGGAAACCTGGGACGTGCGCACCTTCTGCTTCACGGCCGAAATCCCGCTGATGTACTTCTTCAAGCCGGGTCAGTTCGTGACCCTGGAGCTGGAGATCGACGGCCGCCAGGTGATGCGCTCCTACACCATCTCCAGTTCGCCCTCGGTGCCCTACAGCTTCTCCATCACCGTCAAGCGCGTGCCGGGCGGCCAGGTGTCCAACTGGCTGCACGACAACATGAAGGTCGGCGACAACCTGGCCGTGCACGGGCCGGTCGGCCTGTTCAACGCCATCGACTATCCCGCCGACAAGGTGCTCTACCTCTCCGGCGGCGTCGGTATCACCCCGGTGATGTCCATGGCGCGCTGGTTCTACGACACCAACGCCAGCGTCGACATGGTCTTCGTGCACAGCGCACGCACCCCGCGCGACATCATCTACCAGGGCGAGCTGGAGCACATGGCGGCGCGGATCGACAACTTCGCCCTGAACCTGGTGTGCGAGCGCACCGAGCACGGCGAGTCCTGGGCCGGCTATCGCGGCTACTTCGACCGCCGCATGCTGGAGCTGATGGCGCCGGACTTCCGGGAGCGCGAGATCTTCTGCTGCGGCCCCACGCCCTACATGAACGCCGTCAAGGCCATGCTCCGCGAGCTGGACTTCGACATGACCCACTACCACGAGGAATCCTTCGGCGCGACGCCGCCGGAAGCCAAGGTGGAGGCGGCCGAGCAGGCCGAAGCCGCGGCCGAACTGCCGCCGATTCCCCTGGAAGCCCAGTGCAACGTCGCCTTCACCGAGAGTGGCAAGAGCGTCAACATCGGCCCCGGCGAAACCATCCACGGCGCCGCGGCCAAGCTCGGCCTGCACATCCCCAAAGCCTGCGGCATGGGCATCTGCGGCACCTGCAAAGTGCTCAAGAAGAGCGGCGAGGTGGTCATGGACCACAACGGCGGCATCACCGAGGAAGACGAAGCCGAAGGCTACATCCTGTCCTGCTGCAGCATCCCGCAAGGGGATGTGCAGATCGAGTTCTGAGGAGGAGGGCGGTTGGGCTGGGGCGGCTCCATCGCCGAAGCCCAGCCGCGCGGACTCATCCCTGGCAGCGTTGGGCTTCGCTGCGCTCAACCCAACCTACGGACGCTGGGCCAGGCCGTAGCGTGGACAACGGCGCGGCCTTGTCCACCAACGATCACACGCAGACCCTAGGCCGGCTGCCGCTCGCCGTAGCGCTGCTCCAGATAGGCGATGATGTCGTCCGACTCGTACATCCACACGCTCTGGCTGCCTTCGTCGATCCGCAGGCAAGGCACCTTCACCCGGCCACCGCCCTGTTCCAGTTCGGCGCGCAGCTGCGGGTCCTTCTTGATGTCCTTGAGGCGGATCGGCAGGTTCAGCCGATGCAGCGCCCGGCGCGTCTTCACACAGAAGGGGCAGGCCTGGAACTGATAGAGCGACAGATTCGCCAGCTCCGCCTCGATGGCAGCCTGAGCCTGCTCAGTGCGCTTAAGCTTGCGTGGCCGGGTCACCAGATCCAGGCCGACGATCACCTGGCCGAGGCCGTTGCGTAGCAGATTGATCAACGCGATTCACCTTGAGGGTCGTTCGAGCCGGGCAGTTTACCCTATCGCCCCAGGACTGCCGCTCCGCCAGTCGTTACGGAACGTCACCCGCAGGGCAGGGCTCTACTAGAGGGATTAATTCCTCTATGGAGACCTGTTGCATGCCGCTGTCTTCCGCAGAGCGCGAAGCCTTTCGCCAGCTCGCTGCCGATCTTCCGGGTGTCGATCTTCCGGTCTATGAACAGTTCGCCAAAGACCCGCTGGACCCCATCATCGGTCTGGGCGATCCCGATGCGCCGCTAGGCTTCTTTGGTCGCGATCCGGGGCGGGACGAGGTGAAATACGGCGAACCCTTCATCGGCAGCGGCGGCCAGATCGCCCGCAAGGTCCTCTATACCCACCTGCACGGCCAGCCCCCGGCCGATTTCGAAGCCACCCGCAGCCTGAGCCAGCAATTCTTCTGGACCAACACCGTGCCCTACAAGCCGCTTGGTAACAAAGCCTGGTCGGAACGGGTGAAAAAGACCTTCCACCCCCTGATGCGCCGCCTGCTGATAGAGCACTGGCACGGCACCCAACTCATCACCCTCGGCCGCGAAGCCTTCCTCTGGTTCGGCATCGGCCAATCCAGGGAGGAACGCGCCCGCCTGGAAGCCTTCTGGAAGAGCGAAGAGCGCTTCGAAAACAGCATCGAGGTCACCCTGGAAACGGAGGAGGGCATCCGCAAGACGCTAACGCTCTATCCGCTGCCGCATCCGTCGCCTTTAAATCAGACGTGGTATACGAGGTTTCCTGGGTTGCTGGCGAGTAGAGTAGAAGAGCTTCTCGCATAGAATTATAAGGAGTTTAGGTAGTACTCGGCTTTAGATTTGTATTTTTTAATCAAGCAATTTAGCTTGGAGGTTTCTTCGGCTCGCGTTCCCAAGCTCTCAATGCTTTCGAATAGACACGTTTTTTCAATGAAATTGTCCCAGGCGATGCTGGATTCCCCAAGGTTTTTAATCTTTTCTGCTTGCATTATTGGATCATCTCCATAGAATTTTTTTGCGTTGTTGTAGGCTGTGGTAGCGTCTCGCCTTGCCATCTCTAACTGAGATTTTAGAACGTTTTCATCTGCTTTTTGCTGCTTGAGTTCTATTTCTAAATTAGCACTTGTACTATCTACGACTGACATAAAGGCAAATAGTGCCATGGTTCTGTACGTTGTACTGCGCATGCTTATAGTTCGAGTCCGTAATTTTTGCGCTACTGATAGTTTAAGATGCTTTTAAATTTTTCCAAACGAGCGAGTGAGCCTTTCTGGGTTTGGGGCATCGCTAATATTTTGTAATCGCCGCCTTTGTGAGTGATGATAATGCCTGCCTCATAGTCGTTATTTGTAAAGGAGATGCCATACTCTCCTTTGGGATCATTTGTCTCACTTCTTGCTATTACATAACTGTTGAAGGAGAAGTTTTTCCATGGGCTGGAGCTGGCTTCAGCAGGGTAGGTCAGCTGTATATGGCTTCGAGCTCCATATCTATAAAAAAGATAGTTGTCTTTAGGGTTCACACATATAGATGCGGTTTTCTGCTTGCTTCTGTTTTGAACCAAACAATTGTATCTTCCTCGTGTAGGTAAAGTCCATTGTCTGTGCGAGCAGCTGCTTCTTGAGTTGCAGCGCCTGCGTATGTGAAAGCAAGAAAAGTTAAAATATGCTCAGGTATATGTGTTTGAGGAAGCGTTAATAATTGACTTGATGGCTTTATTTTTCGCGATTTCTTGGCTTTCCTGCGAGTAGGATGGAGTGCATTTGGTTTGCCGTCACTTTGAATTAACTCTAAGTAATTAGATAAGTCCTTTGAAGCTTTCTTTCGCTATAGATGAATGCGCATAACGAGCTATCAATCGGGGTTGTCACTTATGGTTAGCGTGGGCATTTATAAAACACGATTTTTTTCTTTTGGAAAAAATCAGGATTTTCTTTCCAGTATGTTGTGCTGCTTCTTTTATTGTAAAAACCGACCCACTCAAAGATAAATTCTTCATCTGACCAGCTTTTTATTTTGCCGATAGCTTTGTCTTTTGAGAAATTTTCCCAGTCAAGCTGCATTCCCCCTGAACCCAGATCCAATACTTCGTCAAAATAAACAGCTGTATCGTTTTTTTCAGTGACAAGCTTGGCCTTTATATAAATTTGATTGGAGTTGACTTCCAGTTCAGCAGCTTTATGGCTAACTATCTGAAATCCTTGCAGGGCCTCGCAGTCAGGTGACCAATGACCCGTAAACTCATTTTTCTCATCTGCATTTGATAGAGGATAAGCACTAAAAAGTATAGTGAGAAATAGTAATTTGATGC
Organism: Pseudomonas sp. RIT411; assembly: GCF_003057735.2. Taxonomy (NCBI): domain Bacteria; kingdom Pseudomonadati; phylum Pseudomonadota; class Gammaproteobacteria; order Pseudomonadales; family Pseudomonadaceae; genus Pseudomonas; species Pseudomonas sp. RIT411. The sequence goes on along the minus strand of NZ_QBIZ02000004.1, from coordinate 69,796 downwards.
TTTTGGTGATGATTTTTTTCATAAGTAGGTACTCAAAAAACCTTTCCTTAAATAGAGTTCTGTTCGGCCTTCAATTTCTTCTTTTAGAAAAATTTCATAGCTCTTGAGAGACTCTTCCATAGTTTTCACAGGCTGGCCATAAGGGCTAGTCGGCAAGCTTGCCCATTCAGTACTGCATTTCTTTATGGCTTCTTCGATTTTTCCATCGCAAATCGTTAGAAGTGGATTTGATCGTATTTTGTATCTTAATAGAGCAATGCAAAACCGGTCCTGAGATTCGGGTGTAAAATCCTTGATCTGTAGTTTCTCGCGGATTCTTATCATGGCTTTGTCGTTCCAAGTATACGCCATCACTTGATAGGCGCCTGCCGCTGAAGATGTATAACCCTGTCTCCTTATTTTTATATTTGGATGGTTGTCGAAGTTTTTCGAATAATCCTTTATAAAGGACTGTCCGCCGAAAAGTTTTTCGTAACCAGACTTTCCAGAGGTCCCCTCGCCAACTCTGATCATTCTGATAAAGGCGCGAACTCTCAGTTCTCTCATATCGCTTTGTGTGGCTTCTATTAGGATTATAGGATGAAAATGCCACGGATCTTTTATATGTGTTCGAATTGTGCTGGCTACTTGGCTCCACCAGCTAATCGTTTCTATTTTGCTCTTCTCCTGCTGCCATGCAAAATTCGGATTTTCTTTAAAGTTCCCGACTAGCTTATCTAGATCATCCCAATAATTTGGTTCGTAGATCCACTCTGTTCTATGTCTTACAGCTAATCTGCAAATAGCTTGGTATGGTGAGAGTTTTTTATAGCTTGTGGGTTTATAAGAATGTGAGTTGCTCTCTGTGTCCTGTTTTCTTAGGATACTTTCAATTTCTTTTCTGGTTGGATCTAAGGAGGCTTCGCTAATTAAATTTTCAAATTCTCTTTTTTCTTCATAAGAAAAGGATTCAGCTGTATTTAAGTGGCGCGCAAGTTTTGCTGCTGGAGTAACATTGTCTACTAAAGTCTTATAGTCAACCCACTCCCACGGACTATGTCTGCTAGTAATCAACTCCTGCTCGCAAATCCATCCATCAATGGGTTTCCCTTCACCATCCGCCAGTCGATCCTTCAGATGCCACCAGCGCACTTCCGGCGTGCAAATGCCACCTTCGTTTCGTGCGGGTACGACGACCTTGTCGGTAGCGGGCAAGGTCTCCAGTTGAGCCTGGCTGAGGATGAGGTCCACGCCCACCTGTACGCCTGGATCACTAATCCGCGGCGGATGGTTGGCATCGATATTGGAGCGGTGGGTGATCAGCTTGCTGGCGCCAGCATGGATTTTCAGCAGGGTTCTTTCGCTTTCCGGCAAACGAGCAGCCCAGGCCCGGCTGCGCTCAATGAAGGCGGGAACGTCGTCGCAGCTGAAGGTCTCGAGGTGGATCTGCTGCCGACCTTCGTATAGGCCTGGGTGGCCGAGCAGAGCGCCGGCCTTGATGGGAAAGGGCTGGTCCAGGACAACTACGGTGTTCTGTGCCTTGGGCGCGGCTTCCGGTTCGAGGTAGCCGCGCGCGACGTAGCCCAGGCCGGTTTGGGTACGCCTGGGGCGAAGGGTCAAGCCGTTATCGAGGATCTCGATGATCTGGCACCACTCGCCATCTCCGGCAATCCGTATCCGGCTACCGTTGGCGAGTTCGGCCTGGACTGGCGCATTAGCCCGTGGCTCTTGGCGAACATTGAGTTTGCCCCCCTGGGTCCGTACACGATAGCGATCGTTACCCCAGAAGGCCGGTCGGGGCAGGGTGGGCTTGGCTTCGTAGCCGGCCCAGTCCAGCAGGTGCATGTAGAGGCTGAAGAAGACCAGCGAGGGAGGCGTTTCGGTGCCGTTGGGCAACTGCGGAGCTTCCAGGCGGTGACGTATCAGGACGAAGCTGGTGGAGTAGGTCTTGCCCTCCGAATCCGCCTCGGTCGCGAAGCGATGAACCCTGTCGTCGATACGATAGGCGACCACCTCGCCGTCCGCGATGCAGTGAATGCGAGACTGATCCAGAAAGGCTGAGGTGCCTTCGTCGAAGTGGATACCGCCGTGCCAGAGGCCATTACTACCCAACAGATAGGTACCACCCTGGGCATGGGCGAGTGCCTGCTGATAGAGCTGGGGATCGGTGACGTCCTGGCCGCCTTTCGCCTTGAAGGGATAGGCCCAGTTTTCCACTTTGGGCTGGGGTACTGTGTGGTTGCTGGTCATGCTGCTGTCCTTTGCAGAGGCCGCGTCGTCGCGGCAGGTCCCTCGAGTGGTCGGGTCAGACGGAAAAATGGAGCATTCGCTGGGGCCTTGCGTCCTGGTGCTGCGGTTCGTTGGCAAGCGCCAGCTGGTTTGAATCGCCAGCCGTGCCCGGCTGGGTGGTACCTGGTGCTCGCGGTCGCTGCAGGGCGATGCCCGAGCCTTTGCCGGGTGCGCCGCCGGCATTCAGGCGAGCCAGGGGACCGACCAAGGTGATACCGCTGGGTTCGAGCTTGATGAAACTGCCACCGGCAGTCAGGGTAAGTTCGGTGCCGGCCTCGATGACGACACGATCACCCGCCTTGATATGGATTTCCTGGCCGGCCTCGACGAACTGGCCGCTGCCCAGCTTGAGATGCTGACTGCCGCCGATCAGCAAGTGATCGCTGGCCTTGACCTCGACCTTGCGCAGGCTATGGACGAGGCGGTGCTCTTCGGCGTGCAGCTCGCTGTGGCTGTTGCCATGGATACGCTGGTAGCGCTCGTGGCCGATCTCGCTACGGTGGTCGTGGCGGATGTGTTCATCCCAGTCGCGCTGGGCATGGACGTGGATTTCCTCCTGCCCCTGGCGATCCTCGATGCGCAGTTCGTTGTAGCCCTGGCCGCCTGGGCTACTCAGGCTCTTGAAGGTGCTCCGGGTCTTGTCCCTGGGTAGTTGTACCGGTGGCTGATGCTCGGCGTGGTACAGGCAGCCAAGGATCAGGGGCTGGTCGGGATCCCCTTCGAGAAAGCCCACCAGAACTTCCATGCCGACCCGCGGGATGGCCAGGGCACCCTGGCGATTACCGGCCCAGTTGCTGGCTACCCGTAGCCAGCAACTGGTGCGTTCGTCTGCCTGCCCTTCACGATCCCAATGAAACTGGACCTTGACCCGACCCAGGGCATCGCAATGGATCTCTTCCCCAGCCGGGCCGGTGACCACGGCGCTCTGCTGGCCGAGCAGGCGTGGCTTGGGATGACGGGGCAGGGGGCGAAAGGGCAGTTGCCAGGGAATGGCGTGGAAACGATTGCGGTAGCCCTGACTCCAGCCATCGTAGTCTGGCAGCCCCAGCAGTGCCGGGGTACCCAGGCCTTCTTCCAGCACCTGGGGTTGGTGGCCCTGATGCTCGATACGGGTGAGCAACCACAACTGGTTCCAGCTTGCGCGGGGATGCTCGGTCAGGGGTAGGAAATGGCCGCTGGCCAGACGCGGCTGATCGCCGTGGCCCTGGGCTGTCTGGCTGTCGACGCGCAACGCCTCGAGGCCGCGGGCACTGAGCTGCTTGCCGCGATTCCGATCGCGAAAGCCGGCAGGAAAACGGTAGCTTTCCAAGGTCGGCTGCTGCTCGAGGTCGGTGCGGCTTTCCAGGCGCAGCCGGGGCTGCAGGGGATCCTGATCGCGCAGGATCAGCTGGGTGCTGCGGGTCTGGACTCCGACTTCGAGTCCGCGCACGACGGGATGATCGGCGACCTGACCGCTGCCTGGATGATAGGGCGTGGCGGCGAGACGGGGAAAACTGGTGGCGTCATCACCGAACACCAGCACGGCGCCGTCAGGCCGGTGCTCGAAGTGGTAGTGGATGCCTTCTTCCTCGCACAGGCGATTGAGGAAGTGCAGATCGCTCTCGCCATACTGCACGCAGTAGTCGCGCGCAGGATAGGGCGTTGGGCCGAGTGCCAGGCGATAGGCACCCTCCAGGATCCCATGCTCTTCGAGCAACCTGGCGAGGATCTGGGGCACCGCGAGGTTCTGGAAGATCCGCGAGTTGGTACGCTGGGCCAGATAGGTCAGACGGGGAACCAGTTCGAGCCGATAGCGGGTCAGGCGTCGTCCTGAGTCACCCTGAACGATGGCGCCCAGCAGTCCGTGAAGGCCCACGTCCATAGGACCCAGGCCAAGCCAGGCGGGACGGTTGAGCAGGTCTTCCAGGGCCCAGTCGGGCTTTTCGCTGACGACTTCCACCTGCAGACGATAGGGTTCGTTGAGGGCTTCCTGCCCATGGAACGCCAGCACCTGAAAGTCATGGGGCAGGCCCGGCAGGGTCAGGGTGAAGCGCGGCGCATTGGCGGGGCTGAACATGGGGTGTCTTCCTGACAGTGAGAGGTTTCACGTGGAACGCGAGAGCAGACGCTGCCACCATGGCTGCGGAGGCGCCGGCGCCTGCCACGCGGTGCGCCACTCGCCGAGGTCCTGTTGGCGGCGGGCGGGATCGATTTCCAGGGCTTGGCGAAGCACCTGCCAGGCGTCGGTAGGCATGGCCGCTGGCCGTTCGGGTTCGATTTGCAGGCTGCGTGCCTGCTTGGCGCTAAGGCGGCGATAGGGATGCTTGCCGGTTGCCAGTTCATAGAGCACGCAGGCGCAGGCATAGAGATCGCCCGCTGGGGTCAGCCGTCCGTCTTCGAGCAGTTCGAACGCGGCGTAGCGCACCGTCCAGGCATTGAAGCGTGCACGACTCAACCGCGGCAGGCCGGGCAGCAGGTCTTCGCAGGGCTGACCAAGACCGAAATCGAACAGGCGCAGACCGCTCTCCGTGAGGATCACGTTGCTGGGCTTGAGATCGCCATGCAGGACGCCGTTGGCGTGAGCGAACTGCAGGGCATCCAGCAGCGGCAGGGCGATCTCCTGCAGTTCGGTCCAGTCGAGTCCCTCGGGACGGTCACAGAGCAGGGCATCGAGCGTTGGGCCGCGCAACAGCTCAAGGGTGATGAAGGCGCGCTCGCTGCCAGGGTCGATCTCGAAACCATGCAGGCGAACGATATGCGGATGGCGCAGCCGTACGGTCAGGGCGAACTCCCCATAGAGCAGGGCGTTGGCATCGCCGTACTCGGCGAAGTCGTCGTTGAGCACCTTGATCGCGACCTGGGGTGCGGGATCACCATACTGCTCGCGCAACAGGTCGCGGGCGCGGTAGACGGCGCCCATCCCGCCAACGCCCAGCAGGCTTTCCAGTCGATAGCGGCTGCCCAGCACATCGGACAGTGGAGCCAGCTGGCGGGTAGCAGCCGTCGTGCTGGGAGAAGCGAAGGCGAAGTGGGTGAGACCGTCATCGACGGCTGGATCCTGAAGGTTCATGCAGCCTCCCGAAGATGGATGACGATGGCGGTGAGGTTGTCGCGCGCGGGGCCTTTGAGCACGCCATCGAGCAGGCGCTCCAGGGCCAGGGCGGGCGAGGGCAGCGAGAGTGCGGCGCCCAGGGCGCGCTCTTCCAGGGCATCGTGCAGGCCGTCGCTGCTCAACAGCAGGCGGTCCCTGGGCTGCAACTCGAAGCGGACGATGTCCAGGGCCAAGGCCTCCCGGGCACCCAGCGCCTTGGTCAGGGCGCGGGCGCCCGGATGGCGGGCTGCCTGGCGGGGACTGAGGCCTTCGACATCGATCAGGCGCTCCAGCAGGCGATGGTCGCGGGTCAGCTGGTAGAGCCGTTCGCCACGCCAGAGATAGGCGCGACTGTCACCCGCCCAGATGCAGGCCGCCTCGCCTCCACTGACCACCAGCGCCACGACCGTGGTGCCGATCAGGCGCTCGGTACCTTCGGCCAGTACCGTGAGATCCTGGGTGAGTCGTCGATTGATGTCGTGAAGCACTCGGCGCACCTGTTCCAGACGCTGGTCGAGCCCACCGCTTAAGGGCGTCTCGGCCAGGCGCTCGATAGCCAGGCGACTGGCGCGCGCACCGTCCTGATGGCCGCCCATGCCGTCGGCCACCGCCCAAAGGCCGTCGCTGGGGCGCTCTAGCAGCGCATCTTCGTTATGGGCACGTACCTTGCCCGGATGGGTACGGGCAATGCTCAGGGCCGTCGCCATCAGAGTCGCTCCGGCAGCCTGAAGCCGCGCAGGGTGGCCACGTCGAAGGGGTTGGGCGAACGCTGACTGGACAGCAGATAGCCGGCATGGCGGCCCTCCAGGTCGGCCTGCACCAGCAGCACGTCGCGGGCGCTGTGCTGTTGTAGCTTCATGCGATCCAGCAGGCGGAACAGCGACCAGGCGCTACCGTCCTGCTCCAGGCCCACGCGGCGCCCACCCAGCTCCTCCAGGACCAGGGTCGTCCTCAAGGCATCGTTCTGCGGCCAGCGAAAGGTGGCGGCGACGATGGGGCCATGGCGGTATTCCAGACGCTCCTTGCCGATATTGAGGTCGGCGCGGGTCAGGCTTGGATCCAGCGAATAGGGCTCGAGCTTGAAGACGATGCCGGGCTCGGCCGGATTCTCGGCAAAGAAGCCGCGCCTGATCTGCTGGGTGCGGCTCATCTGGGCGAGGAAGTCCCGAGACAGCGGCAGGCTGTGGCCATCAATGCTGCGCGCGCGATAGGCGTCGCTCTCGCCGCGAACCACGAAGGGCTTCAGATAGGTCTCGAAGAAGCTGTCGGCGATACCCTGGGCCTTGAAGAATTCGCGGAAATCGACCAGAGAGACATCGCTTTCGCTGTCGGCCTTGAACGGGTAACGCCTGTCCAGGCCGTTGCGATAGCTCGCCAGCAGTTCACTCTGGTAACGCCCATTGATGTAGTCGTAGGCGCCGGCCAGGATCAGATTCCAGCTGTCGTCGACCAGCAGACCGAGCCAGCCGTTGACCGGGGTGGGCAGCCGGCCGGCGGCATTACGCAGGCTGTTGAGTGCGTCGCGGTTGCCGGCCATGCGCGCCTTGGCCAGTTCGAAGGCGGCCTGCTCCGGAGCGCTGGCGTGGGCCAGGCCTGCCAGTTGTTGCTGGAGGTCATTGAGTGCCGCCATGGCCGGAGCAAGGTCGGCCACTGCAGCGCCCTGGTCGTCGAGCAGCCGATGCAGATTCTCGAAGCGGCTCTGCAGGCTGCGGCGCGCGGTGTCCGGCAGGGCTTCACCCTGGCTGGCCGCCGCGGCGAGGCGGGTGTTGTTGCGGACTTCGGTCAGGAGCTGCAAGAGCGGCGAGTTGGCCGAGGTGAGTCCGGCCAGCAGGGTGGCGCCCTGGTTGGCGTCGCCCACGGGTTGCAGCGTGATCCGGGCGAGCGCATCGCTCCACTGATTGGCGTAGTCGCGGAAATAGAGTTGCTCGAGTTCCCCTTGCAGGTGGCGCAGGTCCATGCCGGTGATGCCGTCGCCATCGCCCAGCACCCAGTTGTCGGCGGCCAGCTCTTGGATCACGGCCAGGCCCTGGGTGGAAAAGGTCTGCGCATAGCCCTGACGGGTATAGAACCCGGGGATGGGGTAGTCGGCGCCTTCGAAGGCCAGCGCCTGGGCGCCCAGCTGCTGGCTCAGCCGATAGATCGGCAGGCCGCTGGCCTGGTCGCGCAGGATGCGATAGACCACCGCGGCCAGGGATTCGCTGCGCAGTACCTGGCGCGCCTGGGTCACCAGCTGGGTATCCACCGGATAGGCGCCAAAGCCCTGCTCCAGCAAGCGCGCCAGATGGGTATCCAGACTGTTCTGGGTGAGGGCGTCACCCGGATAGCGCTGGGACCAGTCGGCGGCGGCCCAATCGCGCAGGGTGCGGGCGTCGCGGCGTTCGGGCAGTTGCAGCATCAGGTAAGCCCGCAGGTGACCGATCAGCCGCTCCCGGTCGCCGAGGCTGCCACGGATGCGCTCTTCCAGCTGCGCCTTGAGCCGCGGCAGCAGATAGTTGTCGAGGGCCTGGTGATAGGCGGCCTCGGTGACTGGGCGTACGGCCTCTCCTTGATAGAGCCCGGTGCGTTCGCGCAGCGGCGTAGCGTCTGCGGCTGGAAAGACCTGGGTGCCGGCATAGGCGTTGTCCAGTATCGGCAGCACGGCACGGGCATCGGCGTCGGCCTTGAGCTGACTGCGCGCTTGCACACCGTGCTGCACCAGGTCGCGCAGGCGCTCCAGTCGCGCGTGATTGCCGGCGAAGCTGCTGGTCCAGAGCGCCGCACCCAAGGCCAGGCCGGCCAGGGCTGCGGCATAGAGACCCCGCTGCCCCCAGCTCAGGCGGCGCAGCTCGCGCTGGTCCAGGCCAGCCAGAGCCGCCTCGGGAAAGATCACGCGACTGAACAACTGGCGGATGAAGCGTGGCTGGCCGCTACGGTATTGGGGCAGCAGGCTGCTGGGCAGACCGAGCTGATCGCCGATGCCCTGGGTCTGGGCGTCGAGTGGCTGGCTCAGCGCCGGGGTGCTGGTCAGGTAGAACCCGCGTAACTGGGCCGCGCGCTGGTAGCGATTGCCCGCGAAGGCCAATTCGACGAAGAGGGCGAGGCCATCGCCCAGACGATCGAGCTGATGTGGGAAGTCGAGGATCTGGCCGCGGCGCTGGCCGTCGCGCTCCTGATGGATACGCGGGATGACCTGGCTGTTGAGGCGGCGCAGCAGTTCCTCGAATTCCTGGCGCAGCACTCCGGGATCGGTACCGTTCTGGGCTTCACGAAAGGTGGTGCCCAGGACCTGCTCATTTTCCTCGCGAGAAAGACCGTCGAAGAAGGCGTCGAAGCCAGGCAGGTGATCCGCCTGGGTCAGCACCAGATAGACGGGGACTTCGACCTTGAGCTGGCGAGCCACCTCGTGCAGGCGGGCGCGTACCTGACGTGCCAGGGTTTCCAGGGCGACTTCGTTGCCACTGGCCAACTGAACTACCGGGATAGCAATGAGAATGCCATTGAGCGGGCGCGTTCGCCGCTGGCGCCGTAGCAGTTGCAGCAGGGTCTGCCAGGCACTGCTGTCCACCGGAGCGTCGCCCTGGGTCAGGTAGCGGCCGGCGGTGTCCAGGAGCACCCCCTGTTCGGCGAAGTACCAGTCGCAGTGACGGGTGCCGCTGACATCGCGGGTCAACCGGGAACGCTCTGTATTGAGCGGGAATTCCAGACCGGAGAAATCCAGCAACGAGGTCTTGCCGGCACCCTCCGGTCCCAGTAGCAGGTAATGCGGCAGTTCGCGCCGCCAACGCTGGCTGCGTCCCCGATAGAGGCCGGCGCCATGCAGGGTGCGGTAGGCGTCCCGGGCGCGGGACTCCAGTTCGTGGGCCTCGTCGTCGATGCGCTCGGCGCGCAGCTGATCGTGCTGGCCCGCTTCGGTGGCGAGACGCTGCCGTTGCTTGCGCTGCTGCCAGCCCTGCAGCAGCGCCATGACCAGGCCCCAGGCCAGGAACAGACCGCAGAGGGTGGCCAGGCGGTGGGTGACCGAGGCCCAGGGGCTGTGGCCGGCAAAGGCCAGCAGAGGACCAAGGGTCCAGACCATGCCGCCCAGGCCCAGGGTCACGAGCAGCGTCCAGGTCCAGGGACGGCGCAGCATGCGCCCGAGTGCAATGATGAATCCTTTCATGGGTGCGCTTCCGTATCAGGCGTGGGGCGGGGCGGCCACTGGCGCGGTGACCGCAGGACCACCGGGATAGCCTTGCAGCAGGCCGTCGCGCTGCTGTTCCAGCGCCAGCCTGAAACCGCCATAGAGGGTGGCAAGGCAGATCAGGGTGAACAGCGCGACGAGCCACCAGGGCACCAGGCGGACCAGCCGTCGTGGCCGGGCATCCAGTCCCTGCCAGTGCGGCGACAACTCGCGCGGCACATCCCCACGCAGCTGGCGAAGTTGCCGATAGAGGCTGTCGCGGATGGCTTCGAGTTCGAGCATGCCGCGCGGCAGCACCCGATACTTGCCTTCGAAGCCCAGCGCCAGGCAGAGGTAGAGCAGCTCCAGCAGAGCCAGGTGCTTGGCTGGATTGCGACTGAGGCGTTCGAGCAGCAGAAAGAACTTTTCGCCGCCAAAGGTCTCGTTGTGAAAGCTGCTCAGCAGGCTGAGTTGCGACCAGTCACCGGCATTGCCCCAGGGGGTGGTGACCACCGCCTCGTCGACCGTGGTGCAAAGGGCATAGCGAGCGGCCATGACCTCACCGCTGTCCAGCCCGCTGGCCAGGGCGCGCTGTTCGAACAGCCGCAGGCCGGCGGCCAGGCGCTCCTTGAGTACATGCAGGTCTTCCGCGGCGTAACTCTGGCGCAGGCGCACCACCTCGGAGAGCAGTGGCGCGGCAGCGCCTATCATGGGATTGATGCTCAGATTCAGGGTCTCGCCCGGTCGCAGGCGTGCCGCCTGGACCATGCGTTCCTCCAGCTGGGCGTAGCGTGGTGGCTCGGCAAAGTCGGTGAGCGGGCTGCGGGGTGTGTCCGGCCCCTGGGCGTGGCGACTCAGCACCACGGTCCTGTCGTCCCGGCCTGCGTCGGTTGCGGTCTGCATGCTTAGCTCCTGATCGCCCAGAAGGCGAGGTCGAGGCCCGGAAAGGCGCCGGAGACATGAAAGGCGAAGCCACCGGATTGCTCGAGCTGGGCGATGTCGGTGGCGCTGAGTTCGAGGGCGAAATAGGCCTTGTCGGTATGGAAGGGCAGCTGACGCGGCGCGACCGGCAGCGGTTTGAGGGTGAGCCCTGGCAGGTGCAGATTCACCAGCTGGCGGATGCGCTCCACCGGTCCCACCTTGAGGTGCGCCGGCAGGCGCTGACGCAATTCCTCGGTGCTGCACTCGGCCCCGGCGATGAGCACGAAGCTGGCGCTGGCTAGCAGACCGTGGTCCTGCAGGGGCGCGACCTGGATGCCGTACTGACGCTGTTGCAGGGGCAGTGGCAGGGCATGCTGTTCGAGCACCATGGACAATGCCTGGCGCAGGGCCTGGAACAGCGGTGCGAAGCTGCCGGACTGATCGGCGTGGCGATAGTGAAGGTCCAGTGCAGGACGCCGGTCGGCAGCCGCGAAGGTAGCTAGCTCCCCGTGCAGGGCGAGCAGTTCGCGAAAGAGGCTGCGTGGATGCAGTTGTTCATAATCCAGGCAGTGACGCAGAACCGCTTCATGGCGATTGACCAGTTGCAGCAGCAGGAAGTCACCGATCTCCGCGGTGCCCAGGCTGCCAGCCTGGCGCAGGCGTTGAGAAAGTACCTCGCCGCGATGGGCGAGCAGGGAGGCGACCTCCTTGAGACCCGCCAGCAGAGGCTCGGCCGCCCGCACCTGGATGACGCTGGGGGTAAAGGCGGTATCCAGCTCCAGGCTGCCGTCTGGCGCCGTTTCCAGTAGCTGACAGACCTGCAGGCGGACATAGGCGTCCAGTCGCGGATGGCTATCGAGCAGCAGCCGGAAATCGGGACGTCCGCAGGTGACCGCCCCCCGCTCGCCGAAACCGGCATGGGAGTCGGCGATCTCGCTGTCGACGCTCAGGTAACGGGCGATGACGTCGTCCTGGTCGACTGGACGGCTCTCCAGGCGCTGGCCGCTGGTCAGGGGGAGCGCCAGCCAGACCGCACTGTCGCGGGTATTGGTTGGTACATCGAGAGCCAGGGGCTCGCCGTCGGCACCCAGTTCGAAGAGGGTGCCATCGGGCAGGATGCCACTGGCCTGGCTGACCACTACCTTGCCCATGGCGAAGAATTGGCGATCGAGAGTCAGCTCGAAAAAGCCCCATGCCGGCTCGCCCAGGCGACGGGTACGAATCTGCAGCTGCTGGGCGTGATAGCGGTCGTTCTGCTGGAAGTGCTGCGGCCGCAGCAGCATGCCTTCCTGCCAGATCACCTTGAGTTGCTGCATGGCCTACTCCTTGATCGGCGGAGCGGCCTGGATGCCATCCGCCGTGAAATCCAGGCGGATCTGCGCCAGCGCCGCGGGCCTGAGCTGGACGACCTGCCGCCACTGGCTGCCGCCCAGGTTGCGGTAGGCGCCATAGATGCCGACGTAGCGGCTGGCGTCCTGCACCCTCAGCTTGAGTTCGCGTGACTCACCGGGCCGTAGCTCGACTTCTTCCTCGGCGACCCAGTCGGGAGCCAGGGTCTGCTTGGCGTTTTCATAGAGGGAAAAGAATTCGGCATTTTCGAAGCCGACCGGATTCTTCAGTTCGATCAGGCGCACCACCAGTGGCGAGGGCCGGCCGTTGAGGTCGGGATTGAGGTCCTCACCGCCCTTCAGGGTCAGGTCGAGGCGGGTCGGATCAGGTGCCCTGGGGCTGGTGCAGGCACCTAGCAGCAGGGCCAGGCCGAGCGCGCCGAGGCGTAATAGGGTGTTCATATCAGCGTCCTTGCTGGGTGGGGTTGAGGGTGGCGATGAGGCGGACCTGCTCGGTGTAGGCCTGGGCGAAGTCCTTGGCGAACAGCCGTTCGCGCCAGTCGTCGTCCTGGTGCAGTTCGCGATACTGGCGCTGCCAGGCACGCCAGAGTCTGGCATCGCGCCCCCAGCGCGGGCGTCGACCGTCACGCTCAAGGCGGGCTTCGCACTGGGCCGGTGCCAGCTGTTCAAGGGTGGCCAGCACCGCCTGGCGACTGGCCGCGACCAGGCCGACCTGATGGGCCTGAAGTTCGCGGCAGGCACGAAGCAGAGCCTGGTCCGCGGTGAGCTGGCCGGAAGCGCTGGGGCGCAACAACTGACTCAAGGCCGCGTCGCCGTCGGCCGCGAAGGCCAAGGGGTTGTTGCCGCTGCTCTGTACCGTGGTAAGCGGCAGCCGCAGTTCATTGCGCGTTTCGTTGCGGGTCCGCAGGCAGCCGTGCAGGCCCTGGGTCGCCAGGCGCAGCAGGCGCGCGACCTCGAGTGCCAGGGTTTCACGCGCCTCCTGGTCGAGGTCGGCAAGCTCCAGACCCAGGGCCACCCCGAAGGCCTTCCAGAACGTTGGTGTCTGGCGCTGCGGAGCCGCCGCCGGGCGCTCGACCGGAGCCGGAGCGCTGTGCTCTACCAGAGCAGGAATGCCTAGGCTGTCCAGATCGACCCGGGCATAGTCGCTGCGAGTAATGTCAGTGGCGAAGGGATCCAGACCCTCGAGCTCGTCGATGCCGTGAGGATCGCGACGCTCCAGCGCCTGCAACGGATCCAGTTCGAGAAAGGCGTCGTCCGGGATCAGTCCAGGGGCACTGGTTGGGACCTGGAAATCGTCGGCGAACCCGGACGGATCGCGGACCAGGCGGGCAGCGAGGGCGAAGGTGCCTAGGGCGAAGGTCTGGCCATGCTGGATCCGCCAAGGCTCGCCCTTGGTCAGACGCTGACCATCGGCAAGCTGGACGCCATTGCTGCTCAGGTCGGTGAGAAAATAGTCGCCTTCGCTGTAGCTGATGCGGGCGTGCTGACTGGACAGCACCCGCTGCGGATCGGGCAGGTACCAGTCGCAGTCTTCGCTGCGGCCGATGAGTCCGCCAACGTGGCGAAAGGTCTTTTGGGTGAGCATTCCGGGGGCGTGCGCTCGACTGCCGACCAGATCGAATACCAGTTCCATGGTCTTGTCCTGTCCTAGGTGAGGCGGTGGGGTGTCTGGGGTTCGCCCAGGGGGCGATAGTCCTGCAGATCCCCGGGCGACGAGGTGCAGGCGGCCATGGCGAGCAACGTCAGCAGCAACAGGGAGCGAAGTAGCGCAGGCATGGGGCGTTCCTCTAGGAAAGTTGCAGATCGGCGCTGCGGATGCTCAGTCGCTGCAGGCGATAGAGCAGGGTGCGGCGCGGCAGTCCCAATTCCTGGGCAGTTTGGGTCTGGTTGCCGCGGTTCTTGCGCAGGCAGTCCATCAGCAGGCCGCGTTCGAGCTGATCCAGGCGCTCACGCAAGGTCAGGCTGCCGGCATTGCCGGTCAGGGCGGCGGAGCGGATGGCAAAGTGTTCGGGCAACAGCTCGTTGCCGTCGCACAACAGGACGGCGCGCTCCACCAGCCCCTTGAGTTCGCGGACATTGCCGGGAAAGGCATAGCCCGCCAGCAGGTCCAGGGCGGCGCTGGACCAGCGACAACGTGACCGCTGCAGGCATGCGCAGGCCTGGTCGGCGAAGTGCCGGGCCAGCAGCGGCAGGTCCTCGCCGCGCTCGCGCAGGGGCGGCAGCTGAATGGGAAAGTGAGTGAGGCGATAGTAGAGATCCTCACGAAAGGTGCCCTGCTCGACCAGCCGCACCAGTTGACGATGGGTCGCCGCAACGATGCGTACGTCGACCCTGTGGGTTTCGGCACTACCCAGCGGGCGGACCTCGCCTTCCTGCAGCACGCGCAGCAGCTTGGCCTGTAAGGTCAGCGGCATATCACCGATCTCGTCGAGAAACAGGGTGCCGCCATTGGCCGCATCGAACAGACCGGCGCGATCGCGCTCGGCACCGGTAAAGGCGCCCTTGCGATAGCCGAAGAGCTCGCTTTCCAGCAGGTGCTCGGGCAGCGCCGCGCAGTTCTGCACCACGAAGGGCTGGGTCCGTCGCGAGCCCCGTTCGTGGATGGCCCGAGCCACCAGTTCCTTGCCGGTGCCGGTTTCACCGGTCAGCAGCACGGTGATGGGGCTGTGCAGTATCTTGCCGATCAAGCGATGGACCTGCCGCATGGCGCCGCTATCGCCAAGCATGCCGAAGCCATCGCCCACTGCCGGTGACGTTGGCCTTTCCGTTACGGCGCCCAATGGCTGAGTCTGGGCGCGCTCTAGCAGCTGGCTCTGCGCCAGGGCGAAGCATCCGAGCGGTGTCAGTACCTCTGCATGGGTTTCCAGTTCGCGGCGGCAGCGGCTGGCCTGTACCAGCAGACCCTCGACGCTGCCCGACGGGCCAGTCAGGGGTAGGCAACCAAGGCTGCGCCAGCCGTCGCCAGGCAGGAAGGTAGTGGTGTGCAGCAGCGGGTCCAGCTCACGCAGGTGCAGGCTGCGATTCTGCGAAAGGCAGTAGTGCAGCAGACTCTCCTGCTCCAGCGGCAGGGCGTTACCGGCCATGGCGGCGGTGCTGTCCAGACTTTGTGCCAGGCACACCAGTTGGGTATGAGTGGCGTCCAGACGGTAGTACTGCACCAGGTCGAGCCGGGCCAGACGCTGGATGCCTTCCACCAGGCCGAGGGCGAGTTGGGCGGGGTCTTCGTGCTGGCCGAGCGCGATGAACAGGGGCAGCATGGCTTCTGGCGCGGGGGACGGGATCATGCCGCCACCTCACAGCGGAAATCACCCTGGTCGTTGCAGGTGAGGTGCAGCCGCCCTGGCGTCTGACCACGGGCGAGGGCGTCGAGCAACTGGTCGGTAAGCAGCGGCAGCACTCGCTGCTCCAGGAGTAGGTCGATCCGGCGAGCACCACTGTCGGCGTCCAAGCAACGTGCCGCCAGGTCCTCCAGTAGGGCCGGGGCATAGCTGAAGGCGACCTGGCGGGCGGCCAGCCGGACGCCGAGTCGTTCGAGCTTGAGCACGATCAGCTCACGCAGCAGCTCGGCATCTAGCGGGTAGTAGGGCACCACGCGCATCCGCGCCAGCAGGGCAGGCTTGAAGTGGCCTGTCAGGGTGGGGCGAATCGCCTCGGTCAGTTGGGCCACGTCCGGACGTACGTCGGCGCACAACCGCTGGATCTCGCCGCTGGCCAGATTGGAGGTCAGCAGAAAGAGCACGTTGCGGAAGTCGATCTGCCGGCCCTCGCTGTCGGTGGCCTGGCCACGGTCGAAGATCTGGTAGAAGAGGTTGAGTACCTCGGGATCCGCCTTTTCCACTTCATCCAGCAAGACCACCGAATAGGGCTGGCGGCGCACGACCTCGGTGAGCAGACCTCCTTCGCCATGGCCGACATAGCCGGGCGGTGCGCCGATCAGGCGCGACACGCTATGTTTTTCCGCGAATTCCGACAGGTTGAGAGTGGTGAGAAAGCGCTCTCCGCCATAGAGCAACTCGGCCAGCGCCAGGGCGGTCTCGGTCTTGCCGACCCCGCTGGGGCCGACCAGCAGGAAGACGCCGACCGGCGCCTCGGGAGCGTTCAGACCCACCGCGGCTGCGCGCAGGGCGCGATCCAGGGCGACCACCGCCTGCTCCTGGCCACGCAGGCGTCCGCGTAGATCGCTGGCAAAGCGGGCCAGGCGCTGGTCATGGCGACGGGCGAGTTGGTCGACCGGGAGGCCGGTCCAGGCCGCGATCACCTCCGCCACGAGGTGCGGGCAGACCTCCAGGTTGACCAGGCGCCCATGCTGGCGTTGCAGCTGCTCCAGCTCTGCCTGGGTCGCTGCCAGCGCAGCGCTGACCGAGGCCGTACGCAGGGTCAGGATGCGCTCGGCCAGCTCCCGCTGGCGTTCCCAGTCGGCCTGCAGCGCAGTGGCTGCCAGGTGCTCGGCGTCCCGCAGGGCGGTAAGGCTATCCAGATGGCCGGGCGCGACGGGCAGACCGAGATCGGCATCGCGGCGGGTGGCGGAGAGCGTGCGCTCGGTAGCGGCCAGGCGTGCGCTCAAGGCATCCAGGGCCGGAGGCGGGCTGGCCAGGCTGATACGCACCCGGGCGCAGCAGGTGTCGAGCACATCCACGGCCTTGTCCGGCAACTGGCGCCCGCTCAGATAGCGGGCGGCCAGCTCGGCGGCGGCCACCACCGCATCGTCGCGCAGATAAACGCCATGGCCCTCGGCATAGGTCGGCGCCAACCCACGCAGGACGGTGATGGCGGTGGCGACGTCGAATTCGTCCAGCCTTACCGGCTGGAAGCGCCGCGCCAGGGCCGGGTCCTTTTCGAAGTACTTCCGGTACTCGCCCCAGGTGGTGGCGGCGATGGTGCGCAGCTCGCCGCGCGCCAGGGCAGGTTTGAGCAGATTGGCCGCGTCCGAGCCCCCGGGCTGGCCACCCGCACCGATCAGGGTATGAGCCTCGTCGATGAACAGGATGATGGGGTACGGTGCCTGGCGTACGGCATCGATCACACCTTGCAGGCGGCGTTCGAATTCGCCCTTGACGCTGGCGCCGGCCTGCAGCAACCCGAGATCGAGACTGCGTATTTCCACCCGGCGCAGACTGTCGGGCACCTCGCCTGCCGCGATGCGCAGCGCCAGCCCCTCGACGATGGCGGTCTTGCCAACGCCGGCTTCGCCTACCACGAGGGGATTGTTCTTGCGCCGCCGCGAGAGGATGTCCACCAGTTGCCGGATCTCGGCCTCGCGGCCCAGCACCGGATCCAGGCGCCCGGCACGGGCCTGGCCGCTGAGGTCATGGGTGAAGCGGTCCAGAGGGGACTCGCTGATGACCGGTGGCCCCTCGGGCCGCTGAGCCCTGACGAAGTCCAGGAGCTGCGCGGCATCCACCCGCTCCAGCAGGCGACCGTAACCTGTGCCCAATAGCCGCTCGGGATGGCGCAACAACGCCAGCAGCAGGGCGGCGCTATCGGTCTCAGCCCGTTCCAGTTCGAGACGGGCGAGCAGCACGGCATCCTGCAGCCACAGCAGCAGTGCAGGATCGAAGACCGGGTCGCCGCCTTCTCCATTGCCCTGGCGCGGCTGCAGCGTCGCGGCGAAATCCACCGGGTCCAGGTCAGCCGCTTTCAGCGCGCGAGTGAGCAGTCCGTCGCGGGATTCCAGCAGGACCGCCAGCAGGTCTTCGATCAGGATGTGCCGGCCGCCTCGACGGACGCAGCGCTGCGCCGCCTGTTCCAGGTCCTGGCGCGCGGTCACGGAAAGGCTGTTGATAAGGAGGTTCAGGTCCAGGGTGAGCATGTTGATCGTCCTTGATTAACGGTGGCAGGCCAGGGTGACCTGACCCTTGGCTCGGCCGAGGCCGAGCCAGGTGGTCCAGCCGAGACGGCAGGGGCTGGCGGCTTCCAGCCGCCATTGCCGCAACGCGTCCCGCCGCAGATGCAGGCGCAGGTCGTAGTCCAGCTGGTCGCGCAGGGTGAAATTCAGCAAGGCACGCACGGCGGCGTACCGACTGCCCCCGGGCAGGAATGAATGAAAGGCTTCCCAGTCCAGTTCGAGCACGTGCAGGCGAAACTTGCCGCCACGATCGCGCACCTGCACACCCAGGACGGCTGTCTCTCCGAGCTGGGCGCTGGCCCGCCCGAGATGCGCGCGTTGTTCTGGGGGAATGACCACTGCGCGCTCCAGGCACTGCTCCAGCTGCAGCTCGGGCTGCTCCAGGTAATAGCGCAGCACCGCTTCGATCAGCGTCGCCGAATGCACCTTGAGGCTGAGCAGGCCGAGATAGGGCAGCAGGCGTTTCCAGTTCAGCTCCGGCGCCTGGCGCAGGCTGCTGTCGCCCAGGCCGATCAGACTGAACAGCCGGGCCGACAACTCGTCACGCGCGCCCTCTCGGAAGCGGGCGTGATAGCGATACTTGCGCCAGATCTGCAGCAGCAGCCGGTGCAGCCGGTGATTGAAGAGGTCGAGGAAGTCGCGGGTGGTACGCCCTTGTTCGCCATCGCTCAGCGCCTGTTCGCTGTAGAAAGCCGGCAGCGGCGAACCGCTGCCCATCAGGGCGCCCAGGTTGAGTTGCAGGCGGGCGCGCAGCCCATCGGCGTCCTCGACGAAGTGCAGGCGCTCGATATCGCTACCCGGAAAGGCCAGGCTGGGGTTGGCATGGAACTCCAGCCGTTCATAGAGCTGCTCCTCCGAGAGACTCGGCATCAGGCCCTGCAACTGCAGGAGCACCTGTCCGATACCCTGGAAAAGCGCGTACTCGCGAATCTCGCGGCACAGCGCCGAGCGATTCAGATCAGCGGCTGCTGACCCATGCGCGGTGTCCATAGATACACCTCTCCCTGCAGGCTGCGAACGCTGAGTTGATGGAAGGAATTCAGGCTGGCGTAGAGCGCGAAGAACTCGTTGAGTACGCTGGCGAACAGGTACAGCTCGCCCTCGCTGCGAAAGCCGCTGGCATCCATGTCCAGCTGGGTGGCGATACCGCGGATCGGCAGGCCGCGGTAGAGGCGATCCACCGGGCGATGGCTGATGCCCTGCAGGGCGGCTAGGCGCTGGTGACTGATGCGCTCGGCCTGCCGGTCGTGCTGACTGGGCAGGTCGTAACTGGCCAACACCGTACGCAGGGCCGCGACATCGGTGAGCGACAAATAATTGAGCGATAGATTGGAAACCAGCTGCCACAGCCGGTTGCCGGACAGCACCGGCGCATGACAGGCAGTTGGGGCGGCCAGATTGCGAAAGCCCAGGCCACCCGGGGTATTTTCGGTGGGCAGGCACAGATCACCGGCGCGCAGGCGCTGGGGCAGGTTCTGGTTGGTGCAGGTCAGTTCGATGGACAGGGTGTCCTGATCGGTACCCGGATCGCCAAACGCCAGATAGGTATCGATGCCGCCGTGCAGCAGGGCACTGCGCTGGCGTACGGCATAGTGCGGCCGACAGCTCTGGCCGCCGAAGCTCAGGTCGTGGGCAAAGGATTCGAAGGGTAGATAGTCACGATGGCCCAGGCCGCCCGGTTGCCAGCCGGTCACCCGCTCCACGGCAAAGACCCCCAGGTGTTCGCGGCCGTGGCCGGCCGGAAACAACGGGTACTCGTCGCGCTTGCCGTCGAGGCGGATCGGCAGGGCGTCATGGCGGAACAGATTGACCACCGGGACGCAGTGCAGGCGCAGGTTGTCGCGACTGGGGAGCCGCGGCTGCCGGGCGATCCGGGCGATGTCGAAGCGCACCTCCAGCCCGCGGATCTGGCGGCGCACCGGGTCTGCCAGTTGCTTCAGCTTCGTCATTCCCTGAATCGAGACGAAGAGGAATTTCTCCGGAAAGGCGAAATATTCCTGCAGGTGGCGATAGCCGCGGAAGGCATTGGGTGGATAGGGCAGCAGCGCCTCGTCTTCGCCGAAGCCCAGCGGCTGGACCTGGTCGCGAGCGAGCGGCAGGACGAGTTCGCTGCCCTGGAGGTCAGTCAGCGGCTGGCGTTCGGCATCCAGGGGTACCAGGCTCAGGCCGTCCAGTTTGTGCAGCAGTGCAAGATAGAGATCCTGACTAAGCGTGCGATCGCCCGCCAGATGCAGCGGCAACTGACGCAGGTCCAGCGTGTCCAGGGTGCCATTGCCGGTGATCTGCAGGCGCAGCGTCAGGCGCGCGCCGCTGCCCTGCTGGGCAAGGCTCAGCTCATCCACGCGTAGCGGTTGGATGGCGGTGGTGAAGCAGGTTCGAAAGCGGCAGCTCACCTCGTCCAGCGCCCGGGATTCCACTTCCGTTCCACGTGGAACCTGAATGGCCGCGCCTGGTGCTGGTAGCGGATCGAATTCGAGGATGGCGCAACTTGGCAGGGGCCGTAGATAATGGGGCCAGAGCAGGTTGAGCAGCGAATGGGTCAATTCCGGCAACTCGTCGTCGAGCTTCTGCCGCAGCCGACCAGTGAGAAAGGCGAAGCCTTCCAGCAGGCGCTCGACATCTGGATCCTGACCAGCCTGGCCCAGAAAGGGTGCCAGCGCAGGATTGCGTTCGGCGAAGCGCGCGCCCAGCTGACGCAACTCGGCCAGCTCGCTCTGGTAGTAGTGATTGAAGGACATGGACCTATCCCTGGCTGACCTTGACCTGGCCGCTGCCATCCAGGCTCGCGGTGAAACGGATGGGGCACCGCTGGCCGTCGAGCTCGAGCTGGCCTTCGAGGGCGAACGCCAGGGTGGTGCCTTCCCGCTGCAGCGGCAGCACCTTCACACCGGACAGGCGCGGCTCGTAGGCGGCCACGAACGCCTCGATGGCCAGCCGCGCACGCTGTAGCGAGTCGTGCAGCGACAGCCGCAAGTCATTGAGGTCGGGCAGTCCGTAGTCGACCTGGATCGGGACGCTGCCGGCACGGGTGCTGAGCATCTTGGCCAGGTGGGCGGCCACCGAGGCGCTCAAGGCGTCGGCGGACGCGCCCCGGCTGTGCGCGCTGCCCGGACCGGCCAGGCGTTCGAACAGACTGCCGTAACTCATGAGCCGTTACTCCTTGTCCAGCTTGCCGACCAGCGACAGGGTGAAATCGGCGCCCTGGTACTTGAAGTGCGGTCTCACGCTCAGGCCCACGCGGAACCAGCCCGGATTACCCTCGACATCGCTGACGCGGATGCTGGCGGCACGCAGCGGTCGACGACCGCGCACCTCGGCGCTGGGGTTTTCCTGATCGGCGACGAACTGACGGATCCACTTGTTGAGTTCCAGCTCGAGGTCGGTGCGCTCCTTGGTGCCACCCAGTTGCTCGCGCTGCAGCACCTTGAGGTAGTGGGCCAGGCGGCTGACGATGAACAGATAGGGCAGCTGGGTACCCAGCTTGTAGTTCAGCTCAGCTGCCCGACCTTCTTCGCTGTTGCCATAGAACTTGGGTTTCTGCGTCGAACAGGCGGAAAAGAAGGCGGCATTGTCGCTGCCCTTGCGCATGGTCAAGGCGATGAAGCCGGCATCGGCCAGCTCGTATTCGCGACGATCGGAGATCAGCACCTCGGTGGGGATCTTGGTCTCGATCTCGCCCATGCTCTCGAAGTGATGCAGCGGCAGGTCTTCCACCGCGCCGCCGCTTTGCGGACCGACGATATTCGGACACCAGCGGTACTTGGCGAAGCTGTGGGTCAGGCGGGTGGCGAAGGCGTAGGCGGTGTTGCCCCAGAGGTAGTGGGCATGGTCCCGGCTGACGTTTTCGCGATAGGCAAAGGTCTTGACCGGATTCTCTTCCGGATCGTAGGGCGTGCGTAGCAGGAAGCGCGGCAAGGTCAGGCCGACATAGCGCGCGTCTTCCTGCTCGCGGAAACTCTGCCACTTGGCGAATTGCGGACCGTCGAAGTGATCTTTGAGGTCCTTGAGGTCGGGCAGACCGGTAAAGCTTTCCAGGCCGAAGAAGCGCGGACCGGCGGCGGCGATAAAGGGCGTATGAGCCATGGCCGAGACCGCTGCCACCTGTTGCAGAGTGCGGATGTCCGGTGCGGTGGGATCGAAGTCGTAGTTGGCGATGATGGCGCCGACCGGCTCGCCACCGAACTGGCCGAATTCGGCGGTATAGACGTGCTTGTAGAGGCCTGACTGGACGATGTCCGGCGAATCCTCGAAGTCTTCCAGCAGATCCTGCTTGGAGACGTTGAGCATCTCGATCTTGTTGTTCTCGCGGAAGTCGGTGCGCTCCACCAGCAGGTGCAGGCCGCGCCAGGCCGCCTCCAGCGACTGGAACTCCGCGTGGTGGAGGATCTCGTCGACCTGGCGGCTGAGCTTCTCGTCGATCTCGGCGATCATTCGATCGACCAGTGCCTTCTTGACCGGTTGCTGGGCGTTTTGCGGCTTGAGCAGCTCTTCGATAAAGGCGGAGATGCCGCGTTTGGCCACGCCATAGCCCTCGTCGTGGGGCGCGAGGCGAGTCTCGGCGATGATGCGGTCGAGGATGCCACGGTCTTCAGCGACGTCGGCAGCGGGTTGCGGGAGCAGGGTAGCGGTCATGATGATCTTCCTGATCAGACGTCTTGATTCGGCAAGCCGAGTTCGCCGAGCACCGTGGCCCGGGCGACCGGATCGGCGAGCACCTGCTCGATGGCCCTGCGGAACGCCGGGGCGTTGCCGAGCGGCCCCTTGAGCGCCACCAGGGCATCGCGCAGATCCATCAGTTGCTTGAGTTCGGGCACCTGCTGCACCAGCCGCGCCGGGCTGAAGTCGGCCATGGCCTTGAGGTCGAGCTGGACGGCCAGATCGTCCTGGCTGTCGTCCTGCAGGCGATTGGGTACCGCCAGGGTCAGGCCCAGCTGCTGCTTGGCCATCACCTCATCGAAGTTGTCCTTGTCGACGGCTACCGGCTTGCGGTCTTCGAGCTTGCGGTCGTCGGCTCGCTGGGTGAAATCGCCCAGCACCATGAGCTTGAGGGGCAGTTCGAGTTCTTCCTCGGCACCGCCGCTGGCGGGTCGAACCGTGACGTTGATGCGTTCTTTCAGGGCAACCGAGCCTTCTTTGGCCATGTGTTTCTCCTTGGGTATGAGGACAAGCCTCAGTCGAGAGCCGCTTCGAGATCGAGGCGGCAGAGTCGCGGACGCAGCTGTTGCAGCTGCATCCGGCTGTCGGCGGTGGCGGGAAGGGCTTCCAGGCACTGGCGGCGGGCCTGCAGGATCTCCAGCGCCAGTTGCGGCTCCCAGTGCGCCAGCAGGGCGCCGTGTTCGGCATCCAGGGCCGCGAGCTGAAGGTGTGCCAGTTCGAACTGGCGGGCCTGGATCAGCAACCGGACGCTGGCCAGATCCCACAGCAGGCGCTGGCGTTCGCCCTGGGCACTGCAGCTGCGCTGCCGCAGGTGGCGCACGGCGCTCCTAAGGCCGCTCGCGCGCAACTCCCCCAGGGCTTCGGCAAGGGCTTCGCTCCAGCTGTCCTGGCACGCCTCGCTTGAGGCGGAGACGGGTTGCGTCGCCTTAGCCGCCGTCAGACCGGACAGCCAGAGGCGGGTCTGGGCATCGGCAAAGGGTTGCCCGTCATGGAAGGCCAGGGCTTCCAGGCCTGGCAGCCGTTCCAGCAGCAACATCAGCGGCCACTCGATCTCTCGACAACTCATTGTCGCACCGAGGGCCTGCAGGCACTCCCAGGCCAGCCGCTGGCCATCCAGCCAGAAAGGCGCCCGCGTCAGGCTGACCTCCAGTTCGCCGAGCAGCAGAGAAAAGTCACCGGCGGCCTGGCACTCCTGAAAATATCTCAGGCGATCAGCTGGCAGGCCGCGCAAGCCGGTGACACCCCGGGCATCATGAGCGGGCAGACTGTCGATGCCGCTCCACAGCAAGGCGCGATTCAGCCGCAGGGCGCGGTGGTCGCCGCTCCGCTGACGTAGCCACCAGCCGCTCAGCGTGCGGGCGCTTTCCTGTAGCTGGCGCAGCAGACGATGGGCGTCCTTGTCCGAGTCCAGCGGGCCCTGGAGGGCCTGAGCGGTCACGACCGGGCTAGGTGACAGGGCTGCGATGGTCGACTCCGCTGGAGCGGTGGATTGGATCTGGCGACGTCGTTGCTCATCGAGGCGACGTACCAACGGCAACAGCAGCGGAGCGGCCTCGCCCAGGCGCGGCTGGAGGAGTGCCTCCAACTGGCCGAGCTGGGTACTGAAGGTCTGTAGCCAGTATGCTTCCAGCGTCGTCAGGGCGGCGTTATCGAAGACGCCTTCCAGGCGGATCTGGAGCCAACCGAGCGCCGCGGCGCGAGTACGCTCCTTGCGGGGGTAAAGATCCTGCCAGTGAGCCTCCAGCAATCGCTCAAGCAGAGCCAGGCCGGCTTCCAGCCCCGTCCAGTTCCGGGTGCAGTACAGGGCCCAGGTCAGCCAGACGGCGACGCGCAGGTCCTTGGAGTGCTCACGCAGAAAGGTGGTCGCCTGCTCGGCCGTGGACTCCCAGTCCGGCATGACGTCGCGATGCAGCGCCTGGGTGTTCTGACAGACCGCTTCGAGTCTCTCGAACTCGGGGCTATAGCGGCGATCTTCCCCGGCGAAGTTGTCCGTGGTGATGGGTTGATCGGCGACCGCTATATAGTTCTGGGCGAGCGAAGACAATAAAGTCATCCATGACCTCACGGGATTGAAGTTCTATTCCTTGAACTTCTTAATACGAACATTACTGGAGAGCTTTTCGCCTGCTGCTGGGCAGCTATTGGCTCAAAATGTTCTAGAGGCGCATCCTAGAGCGGTTTTATGAGCTTTGGTAGCAAAAAATTGTGATCTATGTCCAATTTTTATTGCTTAATTCTTAATGAAAAATAAGCCTATTTAGTGAAGTGACAAAAATTGTCCGAACTAACTGTGAAAACCTGACAGTCATCTTCAGTTTTAAAAGATATGATAAGTCACAACTATAAAGTTATATTTTAAGTTGGGCCGGGCTTGCCTGTTCGCGAAGCTATTAAAGCCATCCATATTCCGCCATCGACAGCGGCTCCCCATCCCCCACGATGAAGTGATCCAGCACCCGCACATCGACCAGCGCCAAGGCATCCTTGAGTCGTGTGGTGAGCAGACGGTCGGCCTGGCTGGGTTCGGCGATGCCGGAAGGGTGGTTGTGGGTGAGGATGACGGCAGCGGCGTTGTGGGCGAGGGCGCGCTTGACCACCTGGCGGGGGTAGACGCTGGCGCCGTCGATGGTGCCGTGGAACAGGGCTTCGAAGGCCAGCACCCGGTGGCGGGTGTCGAGGAACAGGCAGCCGAAGATTTCGTGGGGTTCGTGGCGCAGGCGGGCCTTTAGATAGTCGCGGACCTGCTGCGGGCTTTCCAGAGCCGAGTCGCGTTTGAGGCCTTCGGCCAGGTGGCGGCGGCCCATCTCCAGGACCGCCTGCAACTGGCTGAACTTGGCCGGGCCGAGGCCGAGGTGAGCGCTGAAGGCGGCGAGATCGGCCTCCAGCAGGGCTCTGAGGCTGCCGAATTCCCCGAGCAGCTGGCGGGCGAGGTCGACCGCGCTTTTGCCGGCTACGCCGGTGCGCAAGAAGATCGCCAGCAGTTCGGCGTCGGTGAGGGCCTGGGCGCCTTGTTCCAGCAGTTTCTCCCGCGGCCGTTCCTGGGCCGGCCAATCCTTGATGCTCATGGACGCTCCTTGTCTGGCGGGGCGCCTGCGTCCTGCAGGCGCTGTGCTATCTTAACCGGATCATTCGCGGGTGCGCGCAGGCCTCGATTGGCCGCGTAATGCCCGTTCTAGAAGGTTTGAGAACGGAAAGGCTATATGCAGCGGCTCCATCGTAAACGCATCGTGCTGGGCGTCGGAGGTGGCATCGCCGCTTACAAGAGCGCCGAGCTGGTGCGCCGACTCAAGGATCAGGGCGCCGAAGTGCGGGTGGTGCTGACCCGCGGCGGTCGCGAATTCATCACGCCGCTGACCCTGCAGGCACTGTCGGGTCTGCCGGTGCATCTGGATCTGCTGGACCCGGCCGCCGAAGCGGCCATGGGGCATATCGAGCTGGCCCGCTGGGCCGATCTGGTGCTGGTCGCGCCGGCCACCGCCGATGTCATGGCGCGCCTGGCCCAGGGCGTGGCGGATGATCTGCTCACGACGATCGTGTTGGCCACCGATGCCCGGGTCGCCCTGGCACCGGCCATGAATCAGGCCATGTGGCGCGATCCGGCCACCCAGGCCAATGCCGAGCTCT
Source organism: Pseudomonas sp. RIT411 (assembly GCF_003057735.2). NCBI lineage: Bacteria > Pseudomonadati > Pseudomonadota > Gammaproteobacteria > Pseudomonadales > Pseudomonadaceae > Pseudomonas > Pseudomonas sp. RIT411. The sequence continues at coordinate 43,925 of NZ_QBIZ02000004.1, read as the reverse complement.
TGCGCAGCCGTGGCATCAAGCTGTTCGGCCCGGCCAGCGGCAGTCAGGCCTGTGGCGACGTCGGCCCCGGCCGGATGCTGGAGGCCACCGACCTTGCCCAGCTCGCCGCCGACTGCTTCCAGCGCCTCGACCTGACCGGTCGCCATGTGGTCATCACCGCGGGGCCGACCCAGGAAAACATCGATCCGGTGCGCTACATCACCAACCACAGCTCCGGCCGCATGGGCTTCGCCCTGGCGGAAGCGGCGGCGGAGGCGGGCGCGCGCGTCAGCCTGGTGAGCGGCCCGGTGCATCTGCCGACCCCCGATCGCGTCGAGCGCATCGACGTGATCAGCGCTCGCGACATGCTGGCCGCCTGTGAGGCGCTGATGCCCTGCGACGTGCTCATCGCCTCGGCGGCAGTGGCGGACTATCGCCCCGAGGTCATCGCGCCGCACAAGCTGAAGAAGGACCCCACCCGCGGTGACGGTCTCCTGCTGGAGCTGGTGCGCAACCCGGACATCCTCGCCACCCTGGCGGGGCGTCCGGATCGGCCCTTCAGCGTCGGCTTCGCTGCGGAAACCCAGAATCTGCTGGAGTACGCCCAGCGCAAGCTGCGCGACAAGAATCTCGACCTCATCGTCGCCAACGACGTGGCCAATCCAGCCATCGGCTTCAACAGCGAAGACAACGCGGTCACCGTGATCGACCGTGGCCTGCACGAGATCCGCTTCGAGCAGACCAGCAAGGGCAAGATCGCCCGGCAGCTCATCGCCCTGATTTCCACCCACCTGAAAGACACCACCCAGAACCATGCATAGCCTTCAAGCCAAGATCCTCGACCCGCGCCTGGGGCGCGATTTCCCGCTGCCGTCCTACGCCACTCCCGGCTCGGCCGGCCTCGACCTGCGCGCCATGCTGCAGGAGGATCTGGTGCTGGAACCGGGGCAGACCGTGCTGATCCCCACCGGGCTCGCCATCCATGTGGCCGATCCATCGCTGGCGGCGCTGATCCTGCCGCGCTCGGGCCTGGGCCATAAGCACGGCATCGTGCTGGGCAATCTGGTCGGCCTGATCGACTCGGACTACCAGGGCGAGCTGATGGTGTCCTGCTGGAATCGCGGCCAGACCACCTTCACCGTGAGCGTGGGCGAACGTATCGCCCAGCTGATGCTCGTACCTGTGGTCCAGGCGCACTTCGATATCGTCGACAGCTTTACCGAGACCGAGCGGGGCGCGGGCGGCTTCGGCCACTCCGGTACCCGCTGACGCCAGACACGCAAGGCGCGCCGTGACATAAAGGAGAAGAACGGCATGGCAAGGGGCAAGAACGACAAGGATGTGCGCAAGGCGGCCCCGCGGGTCGCTGGCTTGCCCGGCATGGGCGCGGGACTGCTGCTGGCGCTCGCCGGCCTGCTGCTGGCCGCGCTGCTGCTGTGGTTCCTGGTGTTGCAGCCGCAGGGCGCGCGCAATCAGGAGCAGCAGGCGGACCAGGCGCTGCAGGCGCAGGCGACCTCCCTCAATCAGCTGCTGGTCGGCCTGACCCGCCGGCTGCAGGGTGTCGCCGGGGATGCCCTGGTGTTGCAGGCCCTGCAGGGCGACGATCCGGCGGCGCGCGCGGCGGCGGAAAGCCAGCTGCGCGAGCGCCTCGGCGTGGTCGACGTGCTGGTGGTGCCGGCCGGCATGCGCCAGATCGAAGACGATCGCCCCGGCCCGCTCAACTATGCCGCCCTCGATCTGCTCAAGCGCCTGGAAAGCGGCCAGCGGACCCCGCCGGAAGCCTATCGGCTGGGCGATCGCTGGCTGGTCTACAGCGCCCAGCCCATCCGCCGCGGCGATCAGCTGCTTGGCAGCGCCGTGCTGGTGGAAGAACTCCCGGCCGTCTTGCAGGGCTGGGCCACGCCACCGGCGAACGTCGGCCAGTGGCGCCTGCTGCAGCAATTTCCAGGTGGCAGCGTGCAGGTGCTGGCCAGTGGCGGCAGCCCGGGCGATCCGGCGCTGATGCGGCGGCTCGCCACCGGCAGCCCGCTCTGGACGCTGGAGTTGGCACCCGCCGCCGAGGCCGGCGCAGATACACCGCTGGGCATCCCCCTGGTGGCGCTGCTGCTGGCGCTGTTTGGCGTGCTGGCGGGCTTTTGGCTGTTTTCCCGGGAGCTGTCACGCCGGCTCCGTGACGACGTCCGCAGTCTGACGGCCTATGCCGAGGAACTAGAAGCCAATCAGATAGCCAAAAGCCCGACTTTGCGCCTGGCGGTAATGGAACCCGTGGCCAAGTCGACGGCCCGATTGGCCAGCCGATCGGCCGGGTCGTCGCCGGACCTGTACGCCACCGCTCCCAGCGATGCGGTGGCCAAGACCCTGGCGGAGTTTGCCGACAGAGGCCGCTCGCAGCAGAGCGAGCCGCTGTTCCAGACCACCGACATCCTCGATATCAGTATCCTCGACGAAGACCAGGATCTCCTGGGATTGGAGAAACCCCCGATGAGCACTACCCCGCAAGCCCCCCAACTCAACGCCAGCATCTTCCGCGCCTACGACATCCGTGGCGTGGTGGGTGACTCCCTGACCGCCGAAGCCGCCTACTGGATCGGGCGCGCCATCGGCTCGGAGAGCCTGGCACGTGGCGAGCCCAACGTGGCCGTCGGCCGTGACGGCCGCCTGTCCGGCCCCGAGCTGGTCGCCCAACTGATCAAGGGCGTGGCCGACAGCGGCGCCAATGTCAGCGATGTCGGCATGGTGCCGACCCCGGTGCTCTACTACGCCGCCAACGTGCTCGAAGGCAAGTCCGGCGTCATGCTGACCGGCAGCCACAATCCGCCGGACTACAACGGCTTCAAGATCGTCATCGCTGGCGAGACCCTGGCCAACGAATCCATCCAGCGTCTGCGCGAGCGCATCGAGACCGGTGACGTGGCCAGCGGCCAGGGCCAGATCAAGCAGGTCGACGTGCTCAAGAGCTACGCCGACTACATCCGCAACGACGTGGTGCTGGCCAAGAAGCTCAAGGTGGTGGTGGACGCCGGCAACGGTGTCGCCGCGGTCAACGCGCCCCAGCTGATCGAGTCCCTGGGCTGCGAGGTCATCCCGCTGTTCTGCGAGGTGGACGGCAACTTCCCCAACCACCACCCGGATCCGGGCAAGCCCGAGAACCTGGAAGACCTGATCGCCAAGGTCAAGGAAACCGGTGCCGACCTGGGCCTGGCCTTTGACGGCGACGGCGACCGCGTCGGCGTGGTGACCAACGAAGGCAAGATTATCTATCCCGACCAGCTGCTGATGCTGTTCGCCAAGGACGTGGTCTCCCGCAACCCGGGCGCCGACATCATCTTCGACGTCAAGTGCACCCGCCGCCTGAACAACCTCATCGCCGGCTACGGCGGTCGTCCCATCATGTGGAAGACCGGCCACTCGCTGATCAAGAAGAAGATGAAGGAAACCGGCGCTCTGCTGGCCGGCGAGATGAGCGGCCACGTGTTCTTCAAGGAGCGCTGGTTCGGTTTCGACGACGGCATCTACAGCGCCGTGCGCCTGCTGGAGATCCTCAGCCAGGAGAAGAACAGCGCCCAACAGGTGTTCGATACCTTCCCGGTAGACATCTCCACCCCGGAGATCAATATCCAGGTGACCGAAGAGAACAAGTTCGGCATCATCGAAACCCTGCAGCGCGACGCCCAGTGGGGCGATGCCCAGATCACCACCCTGGACGGCGTCCGCGTCGATTACCAGAACGGTTGGGGCCTGGTGCGTGCGTCCAACACCACGCCGGTGCTGGTGCTGCGCTTCGAGGCGGAAACCCTCGAAGAGCTGGAGCGCATCAAGACGGTGTTCCGCAAGCAGCTGCTGGCGGTACAGCCGGATCTGAATCTGCCGTTCTGACCTCGGGTCAGCGGTAGCACAGAGGGCGCCTAGGCGCCCTTTGTCTTTTCTATGTCGACCTTGAGAGGTGAGCCATGACCCTGAGCCGCGAGGATGCCTCGCACGTCGCCGAGGTGCTGTCCGAGGCGCTGCCCTATATCCGCCGGTTCGTCGGCAAGACGCTGGTGATCAAGTACGGCGGCAACGCCATGGAGAGCGACGAGCTCAAGGCCGGTTTCGCCCGTGACATCGTGCTGATGAAGGCGGTGGGCATCAACCCGGTGGTGGTGCACGGCGGCGGTCCGCAGATCGGCGACCTGCTCAAGCGCCTGTCCATCGAAAGCCACTTCATCGATGGCATGCGCGTCACCGACGCCCAGACCATGGACGTGGTGGAGATGGTGCTGGGCGGCCAGGTCAACAAGGACATCGTCAATCTGATCAACCGCCATGGCGGCAAGGCCATCGGCCTGACCGGCAAGGACGCGGGCCTGATCCGCGCCACCAAGCTCAAGGTCAGCCGGCAGACGCCAGAGATGACCAAGCCGGAGATCATCGACATTGGCCATGTGGGCGAGGTCACCGGGGTCAACACCGACCTGATCAACATGCTGGTGCGCGGCGACTTCATTCCGGTCATCGCGCCCATCGGTGTGGGTCCGGACGGCGAGTCCTACAACATCAACGCCGACCTGGTGGCGGGCAAGGTGGCCGAGGCACTCAAGGCCGAGAAGCTGATGCTGCTGACCAACATCGCTGGTCTGATGGACAAGCAGGGCCAGGTGCTCACCGGGCTGTCCACCGAGCAGGTCAATTCGCTGATCGCCGACGGCACCATCTACGGCGGCATGCTGCCAAAGATCCGCTGCGCGCTGGAAGCGGTGCAGGGCGGCGTGCAGAGCGCCCACATCATCGATGGCCGGGTGCCCAACGCGGTGCTGCTGGAAATCTTCACCGATGTCGGCGTCGGTACCCTGATCTCCAACCGCAAGCGCTGAGCGCTTTCGGTCGGACCAGGAACGGCGCCCCAGGGCGCCGTTTTCATTGGTGGACTGAACTCACTGCTCCCAGCTGGCCTTGGGCAGGGTCAGACCGTGCTGGCCGTTGTAGGCCGCCCGCTTGGGCGATTCCCAACCCTGCAGCAACGCCTCCTCGACCCGGTAGATCTCGACGCCCAACGGGCGACAGACCTTGAGCGGGTCCTCGGCGTCAGGACCCCACATCGCCAGGGACAGATCGCCGCCCGGGCAGGTGGACAGGGCGCAGAGCACGTCGATCTCGGCGAAGAATTCCAGGTAGTCGCCGGGCTTGGCCGGGCAGGCCTTCATGAAGTAGAGGTCGTCATGGTTGAGGCCGGTGCACTGGAAGATGTTCAGCACATCGTGGACATCGAATTCGGTGAGACCGTGGGGCAGCACCGCGCGGGTCAGATTCGAGTGGCAGTGGTGGTGGAAGTCCTCGCCGGTGAGCATCTTGTTGACGTAGGGATCGCAGCGGGTGCCGAGCAGGTCATGCAGACGGCCGCCGTGTTCGTCGATGCCGTAGCCGGCCAGGCTGTCGTCGGTGATGGTCAGCAGCGGACGCAGGAAGGGCAGGTTCGACCAGAGGCGGTCGTAGGTGCTGACGTGGGCGCCCTGCAGTTGCCGGGTGCGCGCGGCCCACATGCGCTCGCGTGGGTCCTCGGCGTTCCAGACGTTGAAGTCGCCCACCTGGGGACCGTGCGGGGTGGTGACGCGGAACAGATGGCCCGCCGGGACCTTCCAGGCGCGACCGGTGCGGATCGGGATCTCGAATTGCTCGATCAGGGTACGCGCGTCCTTGTCCTCGCGCAGGCGATCGTAGAAGGCCTGGTCGACCTGCAGGGCGGAACCCTGGGTGGACTGGTAGGCGGCGGGGTAGTCCTTGTACATGGGAGGTCTCCTCGGTCAGAGCGGCCTGGCTGCGCTCAGCAGATCCAGCAGCCGGTTTTCGGAATCGTCGAGATAGCTGGCCATTGCCTCGGCCGCCGCCTGGCGCTGTCCGGCGGCGAGCAGGTCGTGGATCTGGCGGTCACGGATGATCCAGGGCCGCTGGAAGTGCTCCTCGTCGGGCGCGAGGGAAAACAGCAGGCGTATCTGGGCGGCGACGGTGGCGAAGAATTCATCGAACAGCGGACTGCCCAGCAGGCCGACGATGTGCTGATGGAAATGCAGGCCGTGGGTGCCGAGGGCGCGCCAGTCTTCACGCGACTGCGCCAGTTCGGCGGCCTCCAGGGCGTCCAGCATCCGATCGGACTGGTATTCGCGCAGCGGGCGGCTGGTGAGGATGGCCTGCAGTTCCAGGGTGCGGCGCACGGTAAAGAGGTCGCGCACCTCGGCCAGGCCCAGGCGCCGCACCATCACCCCCTTGTGCCGCACATAGGTGGCCAGGCCCTCGCGATCCAGCTGGTGCAGGGCTTCGCGAATGGTGTTGCGCGAGGCGTTGTAGGCCTTGACCAGTTCAGCCTCGACCAGCGCCGTACCGGGTAGCAGGCGACCGCCGATGATGTCTTCGCGCATTTCCAGCAGCAGCTGAGCCCCCAGGGACAGCGCGCCTGCGTCTTTGCCGCTCATAGGTCTTCACGCCCGATTGTTCAACAATGCGTAGAAAATCGAACTGCACGGTACGTGCCAGAATATGGCGTGAAGAGGCGGCAACCTTGTCGTGCCGCCCAGCAGGCCATCGGCGGAGGGGACCGTCGGCAGTGCACGCAGAAGGGCTAGCGATCCGTGGCCTGAGCCGCTTCCAGTCGCTGCATGCGCGCACGATCGGCGTCGAAGGCGGCGCTGGTGCTGGTGCGCAATTCGGCGTAGCGCTGCAGATCGGCCTGCAGACGCACCTGATCGGCCGCCGCGGCGTCGAGGCGGGCCTGGAGGTCCGCCGGCAGCGCCTGGCCGTTGCGCTGCTGCACCGCCGCCTGCTCCATCAACTGGCTCTGCAGCTGGCGTGCGGCCTCAAGGTTAGCCTTCTTGATCTGCATCAGGCCATCGAGCTCCGTCAGCTTGCGCGCCTTGGCGCGATCGACGTCCTCGACATTGCTGTAGAGCTTGCGCAACTGGCCATCGACGACCGCCTGCTGGCGCTCGCGCGCCTGGCGATCGAGTTCCGCGGCGGGCAGCGCCGGCGCGACCTTGCGGATCACCCGGCCCTGCTCGTTGAGCACGTCATAGCCCTTGCCAGCGTATTCCGGCGGCACGCCCTGGCGGTCGATGACCAGGGTGCCGTTGCGGTCCAGATAGCGGTACAGCTCGGCCGCCTGGCCGGTCAGCGGCAGGGCGATGAGCAACAGGCTGGCAGCGGCGCGACGTACGACCATGGCCGTCTCTCCTGGGGCTAGATGCCGTATTGAGCGCGATAGTCCTGGACGGCGGGGAGGTGACGCTTGAGCTCGGCGTCCTCGGCCAGGTATTCGAGCACCTGATCCAGCGCCACGATGCTGAGCACCGGAATGCCGTAGTCGCGCTCGACTTCCTGGATGGCCGACAATTCGCCGCGGCCACGCTCCTGGCGGTTCAGGGCGATGAGCACCCCGGCCGCACTGGCGCCCTGGCCCTCGATGATCTGCATGACCTCACGGATGGCGGTGCCGGCGGTGATGACGTCATCGATGATCAGCGCCCGGCCGGTCAGGGGCGCGCCCACCAGCAGGCCGCCTTCGCCGTGGTCCTTGGCTTCCTTGCGGTTGAAGCACCAGGGCACGTCGCGGCCGTGGTGCTCGACCAGGGCCACCGCCGTGGCCGCGGCCAGAGGGATGCCCTTGTAGGCCGGGCCGAAGAGCACATCGAAGGGCAGGTTGGCCTGCACCAGCGCATCGGCATAGCAACGGCCGAGCTGAGCCAGGGCCGCACCGCTGTGGAACAGGCCGGCGTTGAAGAAATAGGGGCTGATACGACCCGATTTCAGGGTGAATTCACCAAAGCGCAGAACTCCGCGCTCGATGGCGAAACGAATGAAATTACGCTGATACGCCTGCATATAAGTCCTTGCGCGGCTTGTATTTAGCTAAACCGGTTTAGCTCGGGTATCATACATCCACGATTTTTTGGGGGCCATTTATGCGGATCATCAGCTTGAACGTCAATGGTATTCAGGACGCTGTGGAGCGGGGCCTGTTGCCCTGGCTTAAGGCGCAGAATGCCGACGTGATCTGCTTGCAGGATACGCGCGCCTCTTCTTACGACATGGACGATCCGGCCTATGCGCTGGAGGGTTACATCCTCTATGCCTGCGACGCCGAAGTGCCGTCCCAGGGCGGGGTCGCGCTCTATACGCGGGTCCAGCCGAAGGCGGTGATCAGCGGCCTGGGCTTCGAGTCCTGCGATCGCTTCGGTCGCTACCTGCAGGCGGACTTCGACAAGGTCAGCATCGCCAGCCTGCTGCTGCCCTCCGGCAAGCGCGGTGACGAAGACCTGAACATGAAATTCAAGTTCATGGACGACTTCACCCACTACCTGAACAAGCAGCGCCGCAAGCGTCGCGAGTACATCTATTGCGGCTCGCTGTACGTGGCGCACCAGAAGCAGGACGTGAAGAACTGGCGCGACTGCCAGCAGATCCCCGGTTTCCTGGCGCCCGAGCGGGCCTGGATGGACGAGGTGATCGGCAACATGGGCTATGTGGATGCCCTGCGCGAAGTGAGCCGCGAAGGCGACCAGTTCAGCTGGTGGCCGGACAGCGACCAGGCCGAGCACCTCAACCTGGGCTGGCGCTTCGACTACAACATCCTGACCCCGGGTCTGCGCCGCTTCGTCCGCTCGGCGCGCCTGCCGCGGCAACCGCGCTTCTCCGAGCACGCGCCGCTGATCGTCGACTACGACTGGACCCTGAGCATCTGATCCAGACGCTGCTCCGAAACGAAAAAACCAGCCCGCGGGCTGGTTTTTTGTTGGGCGACTATTTCACCAGGATCACTGGCAGCGGCACCTGATGGACCACGCGATGGGCCACCGAGCCGAGCAGTAGGCCGCTGAGCGAGCCCAGGCCGCGGGTGCCCATGACCACGGTGTCTACCTGCAGGCGCCGCGCCGTCTCGCCGATGGTCTCGGCGATGCCGCCGAAGCCCACGTGGGTCTGGGCCTCGATACCGGCTTCGAGCAGGGCCGGGCGCGCCCGGACCAGGATGTCTTCGGCCTTGTCCTGCAGGCTGCCGCGCCATTCGCGCAGGATGCGGTCGTCGAAGGGCGCGCCGTAGATTTCCGGCTCGTTCTGGACGTTGAGCAGGTGCAGCTCCAGCGACAGCCCGGCCTTCACCAGGTCGAGGATGTAGCGCAGGGCGTTGTCGGCGCTGGGGGAACCGTCGTAGGCGACCAGGACATTGTGCATGGGGCATCTCCACGAGAGGGGTATGCCTTCATGCTAGACCCTGGCTGTCAGGGACGCTTGATCCCAATCAAGCCCGCGGCCTCAATGCCCCACCCAGTTGCGCGCGCCCTTGGGAATCACCTCGGATTCGTCCAGCTTGCTGGCGAACATGCTCACGGCTTCCACGGCGTCGCTGGCGCCATCGCGGATCTGCACGATCACCGCACCGGCCTGGTCGGCCAGCTCGACGCCCTTGACCGCTCGACCCTGGGTGCTTTCCATGCTGGCGACCGCCTGCTGGGTCTCGCTCAGGATCCGCCCGATCATCTCGGCGATCTCCGCCGTGGCGCTGCTGGTGCGCCCCGCCAACTGGCGGACCTCGTCGGCGACCACGGCGAAGCCACGCCCCTGATCACCGGCGCGCGCGGCCTCGATGGCGGCGTTGAGCGCCAGCAGGTTGGTCTGGTCGGCGATGCCGCGGATGGTGTTGACGATGGCGGTGATCTGCTCGGAGCGCTGGCCCAGCTGGCCGATCACCTCGGCGGAGGCGCTGACGTTGTGGGCGATCTCGCGCATCTCGCCGGCGGCCGCCTGGATGATCCGGGTGCCGTGCTCGGCGACCTTCTCGGTCTCGGCGGAGATGTGATAGGCCCGCGAGGCGCTGCGGCTGTCGCTTTCGTGCTTTTCCACCCGCTCGCTGATGTCGCTGGCGTACTTGACCACCTTGTATAGCCGACCGGTAGCGTCGTACACCGGGTTGTAGCTCGCCTCCAACCAGACCACCCGGCCGTGCTTGCCCAGCCGCTTGAACTGGCCGCGAAAGAACTCGCCGGCATTGAGGCGGCGCCAGAAGTCGGCGTATTCACTGCTATTGACCAGGGCCGGCTCGCAGAACAGGCGATGCTGCTGGCCCTGGATCTCCTTGAGGCTGTAGCCCAGGGTGGCCAGGAAATTGTCGTTGGCCGTGAGGATGCGCCCGTCCAGGTTGAATTCGATGCGCGCCAGGGCGCGGTCCAAGGCCTTGAGGTTGCTCTGGGCTTCGCTGTCGCGCTCGACCTGGGCGGTGACGTCGAGGGCGTACTTCACCACCTTGGCGATCCTGCCGCTGCTGTCGGGCACCGGGTTGTAGCTGGCTTCCAGCCAGAGGGTACGGCCCTGGGCGTCCAGGCGGTGGAAGGTGCCGGAAACGAAATCGCCGCGCTTGAGGCGGGCCCAGAAATCGCCATAGTCGCGACCCTGCACCACGTTGGCCGGACAGAGCCGGCGATGGTGCTGACCGACCAGGGTGTCGGCACGATAGCCGGTCAGGCGGAGAAAGTTGTCGTTGGCACGCAGGACGGTACCGTCGGTATCGAACTCGATCACCGCCATGGACCGCTCCAGCGCCTGGGTCAGGCCCTGGTTGGCGTGCAACTCGGCCTCCAGCCGAGCGATGGTCTTCTTGTGGTGCGCATTGAACATGGCAGAACTCGCTGGCCGGGGGGGAGGTAGTCAGCCTATCGGCGCGGATCGGAGCGACTTGATGGCACCCGGCGAACGGCAGAACTCGGCCGTTGAGTGGCTGTCGCAAACGCGCCGGCCCGGGGCGTAAACAGGCATCTTGGGGTCTGGGGCCGGGCCTACCATCGCGGCCAAGGGGGTGGTTTTCACCGCCACAGACTTTAGGAGCGCCGCGATGTTCAGCAAGCAGGACCAAATCCAGGGCTACGATGATGCGTTGTTCGCCGCCATGGGCGAGGAAGCGCGGCGCCAGGAGCATCACCTGGAACTGATCGCGTCCGAAAACTACACCAGCCAGCGCGTCATGGAAGCCCAGGGCAGCGTGCTGACCAACAAGTACGCCGAAGGCTATCCGGGCAAGCGCTACTACGGTGGCTGCGAGCATGTCGACAAGGTCGAGCAGCTGGCCATCGAGCGCGCCAAGCAGCTGTTCGGCGCCGACTACGCCAACGTCCAGCCGCACTCCGGTTCCCAGGCCAACTCGGCTGTCTACCTGGCGCTGCTGCAGCCTGGCGACACCATCCTGGGCATGAGCCTGGCCCACGGCGGTCACCTGACCCACGGTGCCAAGGTCAGCTCCTCCGGCAAGCTCTACAACGCCGTACAGTACGGCATCGACACCGACACCGGGCTGATCGACTACGACGAGATCCAGCGTCTGGCCGAAGAGCACAAGCCCAAGATGATCGTGGCGGGTTTCTCCGCCTACTCCAAGACCCTGGACTTCCAGCGCTTCCGCGACATCGCCGATAGCGTGAGTGCCTACCTGTTCGTCGACATGGCCCACGTGGCCGGTCTGGTCGCCGCCGGGGTCTACCCGAACCCGGTGCCCTTCGCCGACGTGGTGACCACCACCACCCACAAGACCCTGCGCGGCCCCCGTGGCGGCCTGATCCTGTGCAAGGCCAACGCCGACATCGAGAAGAAGCTCAACGCCGCGGTGTTCCCAGGGGCTCAGGGCGGCCCGCTGATGCACGTCATCGCCGGCAAGGCGGTGTGCTTCAAGGAAGCCCTGGAGCCGGGCTTCAAGACCTATCAGCAGCAGGTGATCAGGAACGCCCAGGCCATGGCCGGCGTGTTCAAGGCCCGCGGCTTCGACGTGGTCTCCGGCGGCACCGACAACCACCTGTTCCTGGTCAGCCTGATCAAGCAGGGCATCACCGGCAAGGACGCGGACGCCGCCCTGGGGCGCGCCTGCATCACCGTGAACAAGAACGCCGTGCCCAACGATCCCCAGTCGCCCTTCGTGACCTCGGGTCTGCGCATCGGCACCCCGGCCCTGACCACCCGCGGCCTGGGCGTCAGCGAAAGCGAACGCGTCGCCGGCTGGATCTGCGACATCCTCGACCACCTCGGCGATGCCGATGTGGAAGCCCAGGTGGCGCGCCAGGTGGCCGCGCTGTGCCGCGACTACCCGGTTTACCGCTAGTCGCCACGCGCCTGACGCAACCCTTATCCAACCCCTTTCCCCCTTTGCGGAAAGGGGCGTCGTCTGCAGGAGTCTCCAGATGCAACGCTATTCCGGCTTCGGCCTCTTCAAGCACTCCCTGAGCCATCACGAGAACTGGCAGCGGATGTGGCGCACCCCGACGCCCAAGCCGGTGTACGACGTGGTCGTCGTCGGCGGTGGCGGTCACGGCCTGGCCACCGCCTACTACCTCGCCAAGCAATTCGGCGTGAAGAACGTCGCGGTGATCGAGAAAGGCTGGCTGGGCGGCGGCAACACCGCGCGCAACACCACCATCGTCCGCTCCAACTACCTGTGGGACGAATCGGCGCACCTCTATGAGCACGCCATGAAGCTGTGGGAGGGCCTGTCCCAGGACCTCAACTACAACGTCATGTTCTCCCAGCGCGGCGTCTACAACCTCTGCCACACCCTGCAGGACATGCGCGATTCCGAGCGCCGGGTCAGCGCCAACCGCTTGAACGGCGTGGACGGCGAACTGCTCGACACCCGCCAGGTGGCCGAGGAGATTCCCTACCTGGACTGCAGCAAGAACACCCGCTACCCGATCTTTGGTGCCACCGTGCAGCGCCGCGGCGGCGTGGCCCGTCACGATGCCGTGGCCTGGGGCTTCGCCCGCGCCGCCGACGCCCTGGGCGTCGACCTGATCCAGCAGACCGAGGTCACCGGCTTCCGCAAGCAGGACGGCAAGGTGATCGGCGTGGAAACCAACCGTGGCTTCATTGGCGCCCGCCGCGTCGGCGTGGTCACCGCCGGCAACTCCGGGCACATGGCCAAGCTGGCCGGCTTCCGCCTGCCGCTGGAATCCCACCCGCTGCAGGCACTGGTGTCCGAGCCGATCAAGCCCATCATCGACAGCGTCATCATGTCCAACGCGGTGCACGGCTACATCAGCCAGTCCGACAAGGGCGACCTGGTGATCGGCGCCGGTATCGACAGCTGGGTCGGCTACGGCCAGCGCGGCTCCTACCCGGTGATCGAGCACACCCTGCAGGCCATCGTCGAGATGTTCCCGATCCTCTCGCGGGTGCGCATGAACCGCCAGTGGGGCGGCATCGTCGACACCTCGCCCGACGCCTGCCCGATCATTTCCAAGACCCCGGTGGAAAATCTGTTCTTCAACTGTGGCTGGGGTACCGGCGGCTTCAAGGCCACCCCCGGCTCGGGCAACGTCTTCGCGGCGTCCCTGGCCTCCGGCGAGATGCATCCGCTGGCCAAGCCCTTCTCCATCGACCGTTTCCACACCGGCGCGCTGATCGACGAACACGGCGCAGCGGCCGTCGCGCACTAAGGAGCCCGAGCATGTTGTACATCCATTGCCCCCACTGCGGGGAACTGCGCTCCGAAGAAGAATTCCACGCCGCCGGCGAGGCGCACATCCCGCGTCCGCTGGATCCCGAGGCCTGCAGCGACGCGGAGTGGGGCGATTACATGTTCTTCCGCGACAACCCGCGCGGCCTGCGTCACGAGCTGTGGGTCCACGCTTCGGGCTGCCGCCAGTACTTCAACGCGACCCGTAACACCGAGACCTACGAAATTCTCGAAACCTATCCGATCGGCGAGCAACCCCGCTTCACCGCCGAGCGAGGAGAGCGCACATGAGCCAGGTCCATCGACTCACCCAGGGCGGTCGCCTGGACCGCAGCCAGGCCATCACCTTCACCTTCAACGGTCAGACCTACCAGGGCTTCAAGGGTGACACCCTGGCCTCGGCCCTGCTGGCCAACGGCGTGGACGTGATCGGCCGCAGCTTCAAGTACTCCCGGCCGCGCGGCATCGTCGCCGCCGGTGCCGAAGAGCCCAACGCCATCATGCAGATCGGCGCCACCGAGGCCACCCAGGTGCCCAACGTGCGGGCCACCCAGCAGGCGCTGTACCAGGGCCTGGTCTCGGCCAGCACCAACGGCTGGCCGAGCGTCAACAACGACCTCATGGGCATCCTCGGCAAGGTCGGCGGCAAGATGATGCCGCCCGGGTTCTACTACAAGACCTTCATGTATCCGCAGAACCTGTGGATGACCTACGAGAAGTACATCCGCAAGGCCGCCGGCCTCGGCCGTGCGCCGACCCAGGTCGATCCGGATACCTACGACAACTTCAACCAGCACTGCGACGTGCTGGTGGTGGGTGGTGGCGCCGCCGGCCTGGCCGCCGCCCTGGCCGCCGGTCGCAGCGGCGCCCGAGTGATCCTGGCCGACGAACAGGAAGAATTCGGTGGCAGCCTGCTGGACAGCCGCGAGCGTCTCGACGGCGCCCCGGCCGCCGACTGGGCCGCCAAGGCCGTCGCCGAGCTGCAGGGCCTGGACAACGTGGTGCTGCTGCCGCGTGCCACGGTCAACGGCTACCACGACCACAACTTCCTCACCATCCACGAGCGACTCACCGATCACCTGGGTGATCGCGCGCCCCATGGCCAGGTGCGTCAGCGCCTGCACCGTGTCCGCGCCACCCGCGTGGTGCTGGCCACCGGCGCCCACGAGCGGCCGCTGGTGTACGCCAACAACGACCTGCCGGGCAACATGGTGGCCGGTGCCGTGTCCACCTACATCCGCCGCTATGCGGTGGCCCCGGGTCAGCGCCTGGTGCTGTCCACCAACAACGATTATGCCTATCGCGTGGCCCTGGACTGGCTCGAAGCCGGTCGCCAGGTGGTGGCAGTCGCCGATGCGCGCCCCAATCCCCGCGGCGCCTGGGTCGAGGAAGTGCGCAAGCGTGGCGTGCGCGTCATGGGCGGTACCGCCGTCAGCGAAGCCCGCGGCAATACCCGCGTGACCGGCGCCAAGCTCGCCACCATCGACCTGACCGCCTTCCGTACCCTGGGTGGCGGCGAGTGGCTCGATTGCGACCTCATCGCCACCTCCGGCGGCTACAGCCCGGTGGTCCACCTGGCCTCGCACCTGGGCGGTCGTCCGCTGTGGCGCGATGACATCCAGGCCTTCGTGCCCGGTCCGGCGCCGCAGAAGCGCCTCTGCGCCGGTGGCGTGAATGGCGTCTTCGCCCTGGGCGATGTCCTGGCCGACGGTTTCGAGGCCGGCGCCACCGCCGCGGCCGAAGCCGGTGCCAAGGTGGTCAGCGGCGAGCTGCCCCAGGCCGAATTCCGTCAGGAAGAGCCGAGTCTGGCGCTGTTCCAGGTGCCCCACGACAAGCCGTCGTCGCGGGCCCCCAAGCAATTCGTCGACCTGCAGAACGACGTGACCGCCGCCGGCATCGAGCTGGCCTGCCGCGAGGGCTTCGAGTCCATCGAGCACGTCAAGCGCTACACCGCCATGGGCTTCGGCACCGACCAGGGCAAGCTGGGCAACATCAACGGCCTGGCCATCGCCGCCCGCGTGCAGAGCAAGGCCATCCCGGAAGTCGGCACCACCATGTTCCGCCCGAACTACACCCCGGTGACCTTTGGCGCCATCGCCGGTCGCCATTGCGGTGCCCTGTTCGAGCCCAAGCGCTACACCGCGCTGCACGCCTGGCACCTCAAGCAGGGCGCGCTGTTCGAGGACGTCGGCCAGTGGAAGCGTCCCTGGTACTTCCCCAAGGCGGGCGAGGACCTGCACGCCGCGGTCAATCGCGAGTGCCTGGCCGTGCGCCGCAGCGTCGGCCTGCTCGACGCCTCGACCCTGGGCAAGATCGACATCCAGGGCAAGGACGCGCGGGAATTCCTCAACCGCGTCTACACCAACGCCTGGACCAAGCTGGACATCGGCAAGGCGCGCTACGGTCTGATGTGCAAGGAAGACGGCATGGTCTTCGATGACGGCGTCACCGCCTGTCTCGCCGACAACCACTTCCTGATGACTACCACCACCGGCGGCGCCGCACGCGTCTTCGAATGGCTGGAGCTCTACCACCAGACCGAATGGCCGGAGCTGGAGGTGTACTTCACCTCGGTCACCGACCACTGGGCGACCCTGACCCTGTCCGGTCCCAACAGCCGCAAGCTGCTGGCCAAGCTGACCGACATCGATCTGGACAACGCCGCCTTCCCCTTCATGGCCTGGAAGGAAGGCCAGGTGGGCGGGGTACCGGCGCGGGTGTTCCGTATCTCCTTCACCGGCGAACTCTCCTACGAGATCAACGTGCCGGCCAACTACGCCATGGGCGTGCTGGAGCAGGTGGTCGCGGCGGGCAAGGAATTCGACCTGACCCCCTACGGCACCGAGACCATGCACGTGCTGCGGGCGGAGAAGGGCTTCATCATCATCGGGCAGGACACCGATGGTTCGGTCACGCCCCAGGACCTGGGAATGGGCTGGGCGGTGAGCCTGAACAAGAGCTTCTCCTTCATCGGCAAGCGCGGCATGCATCGCCAGGATTGCGTCCGCGAGAATCGCAAGCAGCTGGTCGGCCTCAAGCCCCTGGATGCCCGCGACGTCCTGCCGGAAGGGGCGCAACTGGTGTTCGAGCGCAACCAGCCGATCCCCATGGACATGGTCGGTCACGTGACCTCCAGCTACCACAGCGCGACCCTGGGCTACGGCTTCGCCATGGCCATGGTCAAGGGTGGCCTGGGCCGCATGGGCCAGACCGTCTACGCCCCGCTGGCCGATGGCCGCTACATCGCTGCCGAGATCGTCTCGCCGGTGTTCTACGACCCCAAGGGTGAGCGGCAGAACGTCGCCTAACGAGGATAGCGCCCCATGAACAACATCAATGTCTACGACCAATACTCCGCCACGGCGCGCGCCGAATCCCCGCTGTTCCACGCTGAGCTGAACAAGCTCGCCGGCCGCGGCCCGGCCACCGCCGGGGTGACCCTGCGCGAGCGGGCCCTGCTGGGGCATCTGGTCCTCCGTGGCGATGCCCATGACGAAGGCTTCACCGGTGCGGTGCAGAGCGTGGTCGGCCTGGAAGTGCCCGGTCCCCTGGCGATCACCCAGAAGGGCGAGAGC
The DNA here is from genome assembly GCF_003057735.2 of Pseudomonas sp. RIT411. Lineage (NCBI taxonomy): Bacteria > Pseudomonadati > Pseudomonadota > Gammaproteobacteria > Pseudomonadales > Pseudomonadaceae > Pseudomonas > Pseudomonas sp. RIT411. The sequence goes on along the minus strand of NZ_QBIZ02000004.1, from coordinate 26,918 downwards.
TCGCTGCAGTGGCTCGGCCCGGACGAGTGGCTGCTGGTGGTGCCCGGTGGCAGCGAGTTCGCCACCGAGCAGGCTCTGCGCCAGGCCCTGGGCGAGCGCCATGTCGCCATCGTCAACGTCGGTGGTGGCCAGACCCTGGTCGAGCTCAAGGGCCCCAAGGTGCGTGAAGTGCTGATGAAGTCCACCTCCTACGATGTCCATCCGAGCAACTTCCCGGTGGGCAAGGCGGTGGGGACGGTATTCGCCAAGTCCCAGCTGATGATCCGCCATACCGCGGAAGACACCTGGGAGCTGGTGGTGCGACGCAGCTTCGCCGACTACGTCTGGCTGTGGCTGCAGGACGCGAGCGCCGAGTACGGACTGCGCATCGAGGCCTGATCGGTCGCTGCGTCCAGTCGTTCTCTCGAACCCGACCTGCGTGAGGCGCAGGTCGGGTTTTGTGATTCTGGCTTCATCTCCATGCAAAGGAATTCATCATGAGCCGCACGCCCGATACCTGGATTCTCACCGCCCAGAGCCCGAGTCGCCTCGGCACCGTGGACGTGGTCACGCGCTACCTGTTCGAGCAAGGCTGCTATGTCACCCAGCATCACAGCTTCGACGATCGCGAAGCCCAGCGCTTCTTCATCCGGGTGGAATTCCAGGTACCCAGCGACTTCAACGAAGGCCTGTTTCGCGTCGGTCTGGACCTGCGCTTCACGCCCTTCGACATGACCTTCGAACTGACCCCGCCCGGCTATCGCGCCAAGGTCGCCATCATGGTCTCCAAGGCCGACCACTGCCTCAACGACCTGCTCTATCGCCAGCGCATCGGCCAGTTGCCCATGGACGTGGTGGCGGTGATTTCCAACCACCCGGATCTGGAGCCCCTGGCGGCCTGGCACGGCATTCCCTATCACCATTTCGCCCTGGATCCCCAGGACAAGCCGGCCCAGGAAGCCAGGGTCTGGCAGGTATTGCAGGAGACCGGTGCCGAGCTGGTGATTCTCGCGCGCTACATGCAGGTGCTGTCGCCCGAGCTGTGCCGTCGCCTCGACGGCTGGGCGATCAACATTCACCACTCGCTGCTGCCCGGCTTCAAGGGCGCGCGGCCCTATCACCAGGCCTATGCCAAGGGCGTCAAGCTGGTGGGCGCCACGGCGCACTACATCAACAACGACCTGGACGAAGGCCCCATCATCGCCCAGGGCGTCGAGTCGGTGGACCATGCCCACTACGCCGAGGACCTGGTGGCCCGCGGCCGCGACATCGAGTGCCTGACCCTGGCTCGGGCGGTGGGCTATCACCTGGAACGCCGCGTCTTCCTCAACGCCGGGCGGACGGTGGTGCTCTAAGGCCTTCCCGCTACCTCTTCAGGCAGGCTGTGAGATCGCCGAGGCGCTCGCAGCCTGCCTGCCTTGTATCACCTCGATCATCTCCCAGTCGCGCGGCGGCACCGTCAGGTGTTGCCGGGGAAGGCGTCTGCGCGTCTTTTGGTCAGGGCCAAAGGCGGAGCTCAGGGTCACGGGAGGCGGGAGCCGGTCAGGCGAGCCTGCTGGCTGCCGGCGATGGAGCAGGAGAGGGGCGCACCCGCCTCTGCAGCGGAGAGGCGGGTGGCGGGGCGAGCGCTCAGCCCGCCTGGGACAGGGTGGAGCGGACCGCGGGCGGGGCGACGTCTTCGCCGGCCTTTTCCAGGTTCTTGCCCAGCAGGGCGTGGTAGAGCTCCTTGTCACCAAGGATGCCCACGGCGCGGCCATCGGTCTCCAGCACCAGCTTGTGCCCGGTGTGGTAGCGGATCTCCAGGGCGTCGCGCATGCGGATATCGGCCGGTGCCAGGGTCGGCTGGCGTTGCAGGCTGTTGATCGGCATGCCCGGGGTCCAGCGTTGCAGGGCCAGGCTCTCGCCGCCGCGGCGCAGCGCCTTGACCGTCTGGTTGTCCAGGGCCAGCCAGATGTCGTGGCTGCGTTCCAGGCAGATCTCGTTGCCCTCGCGGCCGCACTTGTCCAGACCGCGCATCAGGCTGTAGCCGCTGAGCACGTTGAGCGGATTGGTGTGGGCGACGAAGGTGCGCACGTATTCGTCTGCCGGATTGAGCACGATGTCCTCGGGACGACCGTGCTGGATGATGCGACCGTCCTTCATGATGGCGATGTTGGTGCCGATCTTGAGGGCTTCGTCGAGGTCGTGGCTGACGAAGACGATGGTCTTGTTGACCTTGGCCTGCAGTTGCAGCAATTCGTCCTGCAGCTGCTGGCGGATCAGCGGATCGAGAGCGGAGAAGGGCTCGTCCATCAGCAGGATGTCGGCGTCCATGGCCAGGGCGCGGGCCAGGCCGACGCGCTGCTGCATGCCACCGGACAGGGAGTCGGGCTTCTTGTTGCGCCACTGGGTCAGGCCGACCAGCTCCAGCTTCTCCTCGACCAGCTTCTTGCGCTCGGCGGCCGAGCGGCCCTGCATCTCCAGACCGAAGCCGACGTTCTCGGCCACGGTCAGCCAGGGCATCAGGGCGAACTTCTGGAACACCATGGCGATGCGGGTGGTGCGCATGTCCTTGAGCACCGCGGGGGAGCAGTTGGCGATGTCCACCTCGCTGCCCTTGTGCTCGATCAGCAGTTTGCCGCGACTCACGGTGTTGAGGCCGTTGATGCAGCGCAGCAGGCTGGACTTGCCCGAGCCGGAGAGGCCCATCAGCACGCAGATCTCACCCTTCTGCACCTCCAGGCAGGCGTCTTCGACACCCAGCACCTGGCCGGTCTCCTGGAGGATTTCGCTGCGACCCTTGCCCTGGTCGAGCAGCTCCAGGGCGCGCTTGTTCTGCTTGCCGAAGATGACGTCGACGTGTTCGAAACGTATGGCGGTCATGATTTACTTAACCTCGCGAGGGGCGGGTTGCTTGCACACCCGGTCGAGCAGGATGGCGATCAGGACGATGGACAGGCCGGCTTCGAAGCCCAGGGCGATGTCCGCGGTGTTGAGGGCGTTCACCACCGGCTTGCCGAGGCCGTCGGCACCCACCAGGGCGGCGATCACCACCATGGACAGCGACAGCATGATGCACTGGGTGATGCCGGCGCCGATGCTGGGCATGGCGTGGGGCAACTCGATGCGGGTCAGCAGCTGCCAGCGCGAGCAGCCGAAGGCCTTGCCGGCGTCCATCAGCTCGGCGGGAACGTCCTGGATGCCCAGGCAGGTCAGGCGGATCGGCGCGGCCACGGCGAATACCACCGTGGAAATCAGCCCGGGCACCACGCCCAGGCCGAACAGGGTCAGGGTCGGAATCAGATAGACGAAGGTGGGGACCGTCTGCATCAGGTCCAGGACCGGGCGCAGGCCGGTGTAGAACCAGGGCTTGTGCGCGGCGACGATGCCCAGCGGTACGCCGACGGCGATGCACACCAGGGTGGCGAAGACCACCTGGGCCAGGGTTTCCATGGTTTCCTGCCAGTACCCCAGGTTGAGGATCAGCAGCAGGGAGACGAGGGCGAAGATCACCAGGCCGATGCTGCGTTGCAACAGATAGACCCCTACCGCGACCAGGGCAATGAAGGCCAGCGGGTTGAACCACATCAGGCCGGCGGTGAGGCCGTGGATGAGGCCGGACAGCACATCGGAGATCTTGTCGAAGACGCTGGCGCCATGCAGCGTCAGCCAGTCGATGAAGTCGGCGATCTGCTGACCGAGAGGGAGCTTGTGGTCGGTAAGTAACATAACGGTGCCCGTCAGGTAGGAGTGGACAGGTCGAAGCACGAGAACCGCGGATTCGTGCTTCGGCTGTGGCAGTACCCGCCCGAACTGGCGCGGGACAGTCGAATGTTATTGTTCTATCAAGGGGCCAGGGTGGCCTTGGCCGCTTCCAGCGCAGGCTTGCCATCGCGGGTGGTCACGCCGGCCAGCCATTGGTCGAGCACCTGCGGATGGGCCTTGAGCCAGGCCTTGGCGGCGGCGCTCGCGGCTTGTTTTTCGTTGAGAACCTTGTCCATCAGCTGGTTTTCCATGTCCAGGGTGAAGGACAGGTTGGTCAGCAGCTTGCCCACGTTGGGGCATTCCTGGACGTAGCCCTTGCGGACGTTGGTGTAGATGGTGGCGCCGCCGAAGTTGGGACCGAAGACGTCGTCGCCGCCTTCGAGATAGGCCATCTTGAAGCGGGTGTTCATCGGATGGGGTTCCCAGCCGAGGAAGACCACCCACTGCTGGCGGCGCTCGGCGCGCTGGATCTGCGACAGCATCCCCGCCTCGCTGGACTCCACCAGCTTGAACTTGCCCAGGTCGAAGGTGTTCTTGTCGATCATGCCCTGGATCAGGCGATTGCCGTCGTTGCCCGGCTCGATGCCATAGATCTTGCCGTCAAACTTGTCGGCGTTCTTGGCGATGTCGGCGAAGCTCTTCACCCCGGCGTCGTAGACGTACTGGGGTACGGCCAGGGTGTACTTGGCGCCCTCCAGGTTGGCGCGTACGGTCTCGACGCTGCCGTTGTCGGCATAGGGCTTGATGTCCGCCGCCATGCTCGGCATCCAGTTGCCGAGGAAGACGTCGATGTCCTTGTTCTGCAAGGACTTGTAGGTGACCGGTACGGAGATCATGTTGGTCGTGGTCTGGTAGCCGAGGGCGTGCAGCACCTCGCTGGTCACGGCCGTGGTCACGGTGATGTCGGTCCAGCCGACATCGGCAAAGCGCACCTTGGCACAGGAAGCCGGTTCAGCCGCCTGAACAGCGAGTGGCGCCAGCAGGGCGGCACTCAAGAGCCAACGGGAACAACCTTTCATGGACACATCTCCTTGCGTTTGGCGGGGTACCTTTCGGTGCGCCCCACGTGTATTTATCTGTAACCCATCCCCCCAGGCTCGCCTACCGCCTGCGTCGCTACCAGTGTACGCGGCGTCGTAACCAGAAGCGGAGATGTCGTATCCAGCGTGAGCCCCAGGGCACGTCCGCGCCCGGAGCGCTGTGGCAGAGCGAGAGAGGCGGGCAGCAGCGTCCCTCGCCGTGGCGGAACGCTGGCCAGAGGCGCTGGCGTCGGCCGGAGCGGCCCTGGATCAGTTGGCCAGACTGGCCTTCACCGCCACGTTACCCGGCGCGCCGCTGCGGGTGGCGACGCCCTTGAGCCAGGCGTCGAGGCGTTCGGGATTGCGCTTGAGCCAGTTGCGCGCGGCGCGGCGCGGATTGTCCTTTTCATTGAGCACCCGATCCATCAGCTGGTTTTCCATGTCCAGGGAAAACACCAGGTTGCCCAGCAGCCGGGCCACGTTGGGGCACTGCTGGGCGTAGCCCTTGCGCACCACCGTGTAGACCGTCGCCCCGCCCTGGTTCGGGCCGAAATACTCGTCGCCACCGTCGAGGTAGGCCAGCTTGTGCCGGACGTTCATCGGATGGGGTTCCCAGCCGAGAAAGACGATCCACTGGTGGTCCAGCAATTCCTTCATCCGCACCTGGGTGAGCATGCCCTGCTCGCTGGATTCATCGAGCTTGAAGTCGCCCAGGCCGAAGGCGTTGCTGGCGATCATCTTCTTCACCAGGGCGTTGCCGTCGTTGCCGGGCTCGATGCCGTAGAGGGTGTGATCGAAGCGCTCGGCGAAGCGGGCGATATCGGCGAAGTTCTTCACCCCGGCGTCATAGACGTACTGGGGGACCGCGAGGGTGTAGCGGGCCCCTTCCAGGTTGGCGTGCAGGCGTTCGACCGCACCCGCATCGACCCGCGGCTGACTGAGCTTGGCCTGCGCCGGCATCCAGTTACCGAGAAAGACATCGGCCTCGCCCGCGGCCAGGGCGTCGTAGGTCTGCGGCAGGGACAGGCGCAGCACCTCGGTCTCGTAGCCGAGGGCGCTGAGCAGATAGCGGGCCGTGGCGTTGGTGATATTGAGATCCGACCAGCCGACATCGGCCAGGCGTACCTGCTGACAATTCTCGGCTTCGCCTGCCTGTACGGCAGCGCTCAGCAACAGACCGGACAACCACAGCGCTGGGTAGATTTTCATCCTGAACTCCAGGGGTCGCGAGGGGAAGGGCCGCTGGCCGCTGCACGTACCGGTCCGTCTGGCCCAGGGGCTGGTGGCTTTTCGCCATAAGTGGCCAGAAGGGCGACGGACGGTCGCAGGGCCTGACCTACAACCGTGCCCGTTGAGTCGCCATGCCACATTTTGGCGCGCGTCGGTTACGTCTCGGTGTTACCGATGGCGTCCACCTGGCGAAGTGCCATCGGCAAAGGGTCGGTCTCGGATCAGAAAGGTCGCAAATAAAAACCCTAGCTAATCAACGTCATTGAGCGCTGCTGAATGGGTTGTTCGTGCCAGACAGCTTGCCTGGGCAGGGTTCACCCAGTTTCGGCATGGGAATTGCGACATGACTTATGCGTCCGCGACACATCTTTCACCCAACGTTGTCCGTCGCACCTCATTAGAGCCCAGCCAAGGGCCCCAGCCTGCGTGAAGGAGATTCAAACCATGTCGCCCATTCCCACCTCGTCACAGGCCCGTGCGATCCAGTCCATCGGCTTTCTGCTGCTGGACAACTTCACACTCATCTCCCTGGCGTCGGTGGTGGAGCCGCTGCGCATGGCCAACCAGCTGTCGGGACGGGAACTCTATCGCTGGTGCACCCTGAGCCTGGACGGCCGACCGGTGCGGGCGAGCGATGGCCTGCAGATCACCCCGGACAGCGCCGTGAGCGCCGCCCCGGTGATGGACATGGTGATCGTCTGCGGCGGCGTAGGCATCCAGCGCAGCGTGTCGCGCGAACATTGCACCTGGCTGCAGAGCCAGGCGCGCCAGGGCCGCAAGCTGGGCGCGGTCTGTACCGGCAGCTGGGCCCTGGCCCGGGCCGGCCTGCTCGATGGCTACGACTGCAGCGTGCACTGGGAAACCCTGGCGGCCCTGCAGGAAGCCTATCCGCGCGTGGTGCTCAGCACCCGCCTGTTCACCATCGACCGCAATCGCTGCACCGCCTCGGGCGGCACCGCGCCGATGGACATGATGCTGCACCTGATCGGTCGCGAGCATGGCCGCGAGCTGTCGGCGGCGATCTCGGAAATGTTCATCTACGAGCGCATCCGCAACGAGCAGGATCACCAGCGCGTTCCCCTCAAGCACATGCTGGGCACCAACCAGCCCAAGCTGCAGGAAATCGTGGCGCTGATGGAAGCCAACCTCGAAGAACCCATCGACCTCGACGAACTGGCGGTCTATGTGGACGTGTCCCGACGCCAGCTGGAGCGGCTGTTCCAGAAGTACCTGCACTGCTCGCCGTCGCGCTACTACCTCAAGCTGCGGCTGATCCGCGCCCGGCAGCTGCTCAAGCAGACCACCCTGTCGATCATCGAGGTGGCCTCGGTGTGCGGCTTCGTCTCTACCCCGCACTTTTCCAAGTGCTACCGCGAATACTTCGGCATCCCGCCGCGCGACGAGCGCCAGGGTCCGACCATCCAGCAGCCCATCGCGCTGATGCCGCTGTCCCAGGAATTGTCGCTGATGCCGGCCTCGTCCGCGCTGGCGGCCCTGAGCCAGGCCCAGGGCGAATCCACCTTTGCCAGCGTGCGGCTGTAAGCCGCCTGCGGCCGCCTAGCGACCGCTGGGCAGGCTGAGCAGCAGCGCCGCCGTCTGCAGATCCGGCTGGCCGTCGAAGCGGCCCGGCCGGTACTTCATCTGGAAGGCGCCGATCACATCGCGGGTGGCCGCATCGAGCACGCCGGTGCGGGGCACCGTATAGCCGATCCGTGCCAACTGGTCCTGGAACCAGGCCGGGGGTGGCAGCACGCCGCCCAGGCTGGCTTGACGCTGGGCGACCACCGCCGGATCCGGCCAGTTGATCAGGCCCGCGGCGGCCAGGCGCGCCCAGGGAAACAGCGGACCCGGATCCTGCTTGCGCCCCGGGGCGATATCGCTGTGGCCAACGATGGCGCGGCGATCCAGGCCATGGCGTTGTTCGATGTCCTTGAGCAGCGGAATCAGCGCCTTGATCTGGGCTTCGCTGAAGGGATACCACTGGCGTCCTGCCGGGGTGTCGCGAAAGCCCAGGTTGACCATCTCGATGCCGATGGAGGTGGAATTGAGCCAGGTGCGGCCTTCCCATTCGCTCACGCCGGCATGCCAGGCGCGGCGATTCTCGTCCACCAGACGATAGATGGTGCCGTCGGTATCGATCAGATAGTGGGCGCTGACGCCGGCCTGGGTCAGCAGCTTGAGCGACTGCTTGGAATCGGCTGCGGTGTAGTGCAGCACGATGTACTGCACCCGGCTGTCCTGATCGCGGGCGGTGTAGTCGTCATTGATGCGGGGGCCGCTGGAGCAGCCGGCCAGGAGCAGGCCGCAGAGCAGCCAGGGGAGGAGCTTGAAGGGCTTTCGCACGATTACCTCGCGAACGTGGAAGGGGTCAGGCCACGTCCAGGCGATCGCGTCCGGCGCGCTTGGCGCGGTAGAGCGCCTGGTCGGCACGCTCGAATACGGTATCGGCATCCTCGCCCGGCGCAAAGGCCGCGAGACCAGCGGACAGGGTGATCACCACCCGTTCGCCCTTGAAATGGAAGGGGCAGGCGGCGACCGCGGCGCGTAGCTGCTCGATCAGGGTGACCCCGCCGGCGACCGGCGTGGCACCCAGCAGCATGACGAATTCCTCGCCGCCGAAGCGGGCGATGAAGTCGGTCTTGCGCAGGCGGCGCTGCAATTCGCTGGCGATGATCTTGAGTACCTTGTCACCGGCCAGGTGGCCGTAGCCATCGTTGATGCGCTTGAACAGATCGACGTCGAGCACCGCCAGCAGCAGATCGCCGCCGTGGCGCTGCCAGCGGGCCACCTCCAGCTCCAGGCGCTCGCTCCAGGCGGCGCGATTGGGCAGGCCAGTGAGGGGGTCACAGAGGGCCTTCTGCCGCTGTTCTTCCAGGTGGCCGCGATACTGCTGGGCCTCGCGCTCCATGCCGGCGACGCGCTCGGTGAGGGCGCTGAGTCTTTCGCTGGCTTCCTGCTCGCGGGTCTCGCGCTGGCTCTGCTGGTCGGCCAGGCTGGTCAGCAGGCCTTCCAGGCGGCTGTCGAGCGACAGCTTGAGGCTGTCCAGGTCGGTCGCCTCCTGCACCTCGTTCTGCAATTCATTGACCTGGCCGCGCAGGGCGTCGCCAAAGGCGCGCTCCTGGGTCTGGCCGTCCTGGCGTCCGACGTGGACGTCCTGCAGACCGGTCTGGAAGGCGGCGAGGCGCTCGTTGAGGCGGCGCAGGTAGAGCTGGAATTCGCTCTGCCCGGAATGGTTGAGCGCCAGCACCAGCACCGACAGATCGTCGAGCACCGGCACCAGTTCGTACCAGTTCAGACTGCCCTGGATGCGCTGGCGCAGGTGCTCGGCCTGGGGCTTGTGGCTGTCCGGCAGTGCCAGGTCGTCGAGCAGCCGCAGCAGGGTGGCTTCCAGGTGCGGGGCAATGGCGCTGTAGCCGGGTTCGGGCACCGGGGGCAGGGCATAGGCCGGATCGGCCTGGACTGCCAGAGGCTCTACAGGGGCTTCAGATGGCGCAGCGGCTATACCTTCGACCGGCAGCGGCGGCGGTTCGGGCGTTGCCAGCGCTTCCGTCGCTGGCGAGGCTACTGGCGCCGGCGAGGCGTCTTCAGCTAGCGGACTCGACGCGGTCGCCGGCGCCTCTTCCGCCGCCTCGCCCCGACCGCCCAGCAGGCGCTGCAGGAAACCGGCGCGGGCGGGCTGTTCGGGGTGCAGCTGACTCAGCGCCTGTTGCTGCAGACGGCTGAATTCACCGAGCAGCGCGGGCAATTCACCCGGTTGGTCGGCCGCGGCCTGGGCGCGCTTGGCGAAACCCTTGAGCGCCTTGCGCTGGTCGCGCGGCAACTCCAGGGTCTGCAAGAGCCGGCACAGTTCGGCAAAGGCCTCGGCCACCTGGCGCGCGCGCATTTCCCGGCGCTGCTCGGAATCGAGCACGGTGCGCTCCAGGCGCGGAATCAGCTTGGCGAGGTCGGCGTCGCTGTCGTCACGGCGGAGGATGTCGCGCAATTCGACCAGGCAGGCGTCCACCGCCGCGTCGTTGCCTTCGGCGGCCAGGCTGCTGCGCACGAGGCCACGACGCACCAGGTCCAGGCGGTTTTCCCACCGGCTCTCCAGGCGTTCGAGGTTCTCGAGGCTCTCCAGGTATTTGCTTTTCCAGCGTTCGACGTCCGCGCGCTCCATCCGCCCGCTCCAAAGGCTTGAGGGTGGCCAGCAGGCAGGCACGACGGGGCGGCCAGCCGACTTGATAGTGGCTAGGGTATCGGCGGTTTCGGGGAAAGTTTGAGCAGGACGACCGGAGGCCGCTTGAGAGGGACGAGCTGAGGAGCCGCCGCTGCGGGACGCGGCGGCGGGTAACGCTTACTTGGCGGCGCGTTCTTTCTGGATCAGGAAGTCGGCGACCTTCAGGGTCTCGTCCGGACCACCCGAGGAGCCCAGGTCGAAGCGGTACTTGCCGTTGACCACCATGGTCGGTACGCCGGTGATCTGGTAGGCCATGGCCAGTTTCTTGTCCTTTTCCACCTGACCCTTCACGGCGAAGGAGTTGTAGGTGCTGAGGAACTTGTCGCGATCCACGCCCTGGGTGGCGAGGAAGTCGGCCATCTCTTCGGGGGTGGCCAGCTTCTTGTGCTCCTTGTGGATGGCGGCGAAGACGGCGTCATGCACCTTGGCTTCCACGCCCATGGCTTCCAGGGTCACGAACAGCTGACCGTGGACGTTCCAGATGCCGCCGAACATGGCCGGCACGCGCTTGAAGGCGACGTCGTCGGGCAGCTTCTTGGACCAGGCGTTGAGGGTGGGCTCGAAGGCATAGCAGTGCGGGCAGCCGTACCAGAACAGCTCAACCACTTCGATCTTGCCGGGTTCGGACACCGGAACCGGACTGCTCAGTTCGGTGTACTGCTTGCCGGCCTGGATGTCGTCGGCATGGGCGGCCGCGCCGAACAGACTGGCGGCGGCGAACACGGCGGAGAAAAGCAGGTTGCGCATGGGACTACTCCTGGAAGAAGGCACGCCCACCAACCGGGCATGACGGATTGCGGGCATTGTAGCCGGGTGCATCGCCGCGCCTAGTCGCCGACGCGCCCGAGGCCGGCCATGTTCAGGCTTCGTTCAGGTTGCCGGGGGCACGGCTCTCGCCCGGCGCATCCGATATACTGCTGGCTTTGCCGCGCGCTCGCGAGTACCCCCATGTCCAGCTTCAAGAATCCCATCGTCGGTCTGTGCCAGCAGGCGTCCTTTCTCATCAGCGCCGCCAAGGTCGATCAGTGCCCGCTCGACAGCGGCCTGGAAGTGGCCTTCGCCGGTCGCTCCAACGCCGGCAAGTCCAGTGCGCTCAACACCCTGACCCACGCCAATCTGGCGCGTACCTCCAAGACGCCGGGGCGGACCCAGCTGCTCAACTTCTTCAGCCTCGACGACGAGCGGCGCCTGGTGGACCTGCCCGGCTATGGCTACGCCAAGGTGCCGATCCCGCTCAAGCAGCACTGGCAGGAGCACCTGGAGGCCTATCTGAGCAGCCGCAATTCGCTCAGCGGCGTGGTGCTGATGATGGATATCCGTCATCCGCTGACCGAATTCGACCGCCTGATGCTGGACTGGGCCCAGGCCAGTTCCATGCCGCTGCACATCCTGCTGACCAAGGCCGACAAGCTGGCCTTCGGGGCGCAGAAGAATGCCCTGCTCAAGGTGCAGCGCGACATACGCCAGGGCTGGGGCGATACCGCCAGCATCCAGCTGTTCTCGGCGCCCAAGCGTCAGGGCGTGGAAGACGCCCAGCGTGTGCTGGCCCGCTGGCTGGGCCTCGACGAGCCCGTCGCCGAGGCATAAAAAAACTCCGGACTTCCATCGGGGGAGGGGAGAAGTCCGGAGTTCAAGACTGGACCGCCAAGCAGGGGTCCAGCATCTGCCAACACTAAACAGCAAAGGAGCAGAACGGCTATCCAAACCGTTCAGCAGTTCAGACGGGGCGCCAGGAAAAAGGTTCGCCTCGTCCGAGCAGAAAGCCGGTGCCCTGACTAGCGGCCGCTGGCGAGCCCCAGACCCTCGTCGGCGCCCAGGTGCACGTTCATGCACTGGACCGCAGCACCCGCCGCGCCCTTGCCCAGATTGTCCAGGCGCGCCACCAGCGTCATCCGCTCGGCATTGCCATAGACGAAGAGATCGGCGCGGTTGGTGTCGTTGCTGGCCTGGACGTCGAAGAAGCCATTGTCCAGCTCCTCCTCGGCGGCCACCGGGGCCACCCGAATGAAGGCTTCGCCGTCATAGTGACGGGCCAGCGCCGCCTGCAGGTCGGCAGCGGTGGTGCCCGGGCGCAGCTGGCTGGCATGCAGCGGAATGGTCACCGCCAGGCCCTTGAGGAAGGGGCCGACGATGGGGCTGAACACCGGCGCGGCGGTCAGACCGCTCTGCACGAGCATTTCCGGCAGGTGCTTGTGGCCCTGGCCCATGGCATAGGGGCGCGGACTCAGCAGGCGCGCATCGCCGCCGGCTTCGTAGGCGGCGATCATCTGCTTGCCGCCACCGCTGTAGCCGGTCAGGGAAAAGGCCGACAGCGGGGTGTCCGCGGCCAGCAGACCGGCATCCACCAGCGGCCGGGCCAGCAGGATGAAGGCGGTGGCGTGGCAACCAGGGTTGGCGATGCGCTTGCTGGCGCGCAGCGCTTCGCGCTGACCGGGCGCCAGCTCCGGCAGGCCGTAGGTCCAGCTGCTGTCGGTGCGGAAGGCGGTGCTGGCGTCGATGATGCAGGTGTTGGGATTGGTCACCAGGCTGACCGCTTCGCGGGAGGCGGCATCGGGCAGGCAGAGGAAGGCCACGTCGGCGGCATTGAGGAAGCGCGCACGCTCGGCCGGATCCTTGCGCTTGCTCTCGTCGATGCGCAGCAGTTCGATGTCCGAACGGCCGGTCAGGTAGTCCAGCAGACGCAGGCCGGTGGTGCCTTCCTGGCCGTCGACGAAAACTTTGAAGCTCATGGCGGTGCCTCTCGCGGATGGGCGCTGAAAGCCTCGATTGTAGCGACTCGGACAGATCAGGCATACGCCGTGGAAAGCGGATACAGCCGTAACTCGTCTGACCGGCGCAGTAGGCCGGATCAGCGCGGTTCAGGCATGATCGCCAGGTACAGATCTAAAAATTGATGATTTGTACGGATACAGTTCTGTGCAGCTGTAAGTGGTCTGGTCCCGCATCAGCGGCGAAGCTTGAGTTCCTCCACCGCTTCGCTGGATATCGCCATGGATCGCCTCTCGCCCGACAGTGCCATTACCCGCCTGGTCTCCCCTCGGCGCGGATGCCGCGCCCTGTTCGCGCTGCTCGTCCGCTGGCGCCTGCGTGCCCTGGGCCGGCGGCAATTGCAGCAGCTGGACGGCCGGGCGCTGGGTGATCTGGGTCTGAATCTGGCGGATCAGCGGCGGGAAGGCGACAAACCCTTCTGGCGCGAGTGAAAATCTGCGCCGGGATGCGACTTCCTCGGGCTGACGGTAGTCTCACTCAGGCCTATCCAGACGGGAGTCCCCCATGAAAACCCTGCACCTGGGCGCCGCCGCGGCGCTGTTCTGCCTGTCCACCGCCGCCTCGGCGTCGAGCTTCTATGTCACCACCGACATCATCGTCAACGCCATCGATGCGACCTCGGACACCACCTCGTCCATCACCGGCTCCTTCAAGAACGACAAGCTGGTCCAGGAAGCCCGTGACGATGCGGCCACCTACGTCGGTAGCGCCGGCGACATCCGCGGCGTACGCCTGGAAGCGGCGCTGGACCACCTGCGCAGCCAGGCGCCCGAACTGCGGCAGGCCAGCGATGACCAACTGGCCCAGGCGATTCTCGCCATCTGACGGGCAACACCGCGATACCCCCCGTACCCCGTGGCTGCTAGCCCGGAGCGGGGGGCTGCGTTAGCCTTGGCGACCATCTGCCACCGGAGGGTCGTCATCCATGCATATCCGTCGTTCTGCCGCGCTGTTGCTCGGCCTCTGTCTCGCCACGCCGGTCCTGGCGTTCGACTCCACCACCGAGGGGCTGGTGAAGACCATCTACGGCACCAGCCAGCTCACCACCGGCCCCTTCCAGAACAAGCTGGTCCTGGCGGCGCGTGACGATGCCGCAGCCTTCGTCGCCACCGACGGCGCCCTGCGCGGTGCTCAGCTGGAGGAAACACTCCGCGCCCTGCGCGCAGCCGATCCGGCACTGCACGCCTCCGACCGGGAACTCGCCCAGGCGATTCTGAGTCAGTAGTCCGTTTCAATTCCGTGACATCCCTGGAGTATCCATGCGCCGTTCCCTGCTTATCGCCGCTGCCCTGACCCTGGGCGTTTCGAGCCTGGCTCAGGCCCAGACCCTGGTGGCCACCAGTAACATCGTGGTGCGGGCGCTGCAGCGCAGCATCGACTTCACCTCCGATACCACCACCTCCATCCGCGACGCCAAGATGATCCAGGCCGCGCGTGGCGATGCCGCCAGCTTTGTCGCCACCGACGGCGACATCCGTGGCGTCCAGCTGGAAGAAGCCTTCCGCAGCCTGCGCGACCAGTTCCCGGCCGCGCGCCAGGCCAACGACCTGCAGCTGGCCCAGGCCATCCTGGCACTGTGAAGAACCGCGCCGGCCGGCTGCGGCAGTGGCTGGCCGGCCTCGCGGCCGGCCTGGCCCTCGGTGGGGCCCAGGCCGCCCTGCACCTCGAACTCGATACCCAGGGCCTGACGCCCGCGCAGATCCAGGCGACCCAGCAACTGCTGGATGAAGCCCAGGCCCTGCTGCCACCCAGATTCAAGGCAGCGCTGGACGAGCGCATCCCGGCGCGCTGGAGCAGCGAGCTGCTGGAAGAAGCCTATGGCGAAGCGGACCGGCGCAATCTGCTGCTCAATCGCCGGCTGCTGCCCAGCCTGGTCGACGGTAGCGACACCCGCATCCAGACCGGCCGGCCCCATGGCACCCAGCACCGCGAGCTGCTGGCCACGGTGCTGCACGAGCTGACCCACTTCTATGACCGCGAGCGCGTCTGGACGCCCGCGCAGCGCCAGCTGATCCTCTCCTGCGGCGGCCTGGGGCTGACCTCCGACCAACTGCCGCTGAAATGCCAGGGCCAGGCCGGGCGCAGCTATACCCTGTCCGACGATCCACGGCTGCTGGACCTGGCCGGCTGGCAGGTGAAGACCCGCAAGCACGGCAATCGCGAGTCGAAGAATCTCTTCATCGCCCGCAGTCCCGATCTCTATGAAGTCACCAACCCGAAGGAATTCGTGGCGGTGAACATGGAGTACTTCCTGCTCGACCCCAGCTACGCCTGCCGGCGGCCGGCGCTGCAGCGCTACTTCGCCGAGCACTTCGGCTGGTCGCCCGAGCACGATGCCTGTCCGGGGCGCTATCCCTATCTCAACGCCGGCAACGACTTCGGCGAGGCGCCCCTGGGCTGGCTCGATCCGGAGCGGGTCTATGCGGTGGACTACCTGCTGGCCGAGGGCAACGAGAAGGTCATGAGCCGCTGGGGGCACAGCATGCTGCGCCTGGTTGTCTGCGCCCCCGGTCGGCCGCGTGGCCCGGATTGCCGGCTGGATCTGCAATACCACCTGGTGCTGTCGTTCCGCGCCTTCGTCAATGACGTCCAGCTTTCCAGCTGGCGCGGCCTGACCGGCTCCTATCCGTCGCGGCTGTTCGTGCTGCCGCTGGCCCAGGTGGTGGATGAGTACACCAAGGTGGAGTTGCGCGGTCTGCAATCCGTGCCGCTCAAGCTGACCCGCCCGGAGATCGCCGACTTCCTCGAGCGGACCGCCCAGGTGCACTGGAGCTATGACGGCCAGTACTACTTCGTGACCAACAACTGCGCGGTGGAGACCTTCAAGCTGCTGCACGACGGGGTGCCGCGCCTGGCCGATGCCCAGCTCGATGTCATCACCCCGACGGGCCTGATGGATGCGCTGAGGTTCAAGGACCTGGTGGACACCTCGGTGCTCGACGATCCGCGCGAGGCCTTGCGGCTGGGCTATCGCTTCGACAGCTTCCGCGAGCGTTTCCAAGCGATGTTCAAGGTGGCGCGGGAGCGCCTGCAGTTGCCCCAGGCGGATGTCGAGGCCTGGCTGGCGCTGACCCCGCAGCAGCGTCGCGAGCAATTCCAGCGTGCCGACCTGCGCGCCAGCGCCGCCCTGCTGCTGCTGGAGCAGGCAGCCTATCGCCGGGCGCTGCTGCAGGCCCAGACCGAGCTCAAGGATCGTTACCTGGGCCAGGACGCGGTGGACAAGGCACGCTTCGGCAAGGCCGGTGGCGCCCTGGAACAGATCCTCAAGGACAGCGGCTACCTGAGTCGTCCGGCCGAGTTGCTCGGCACCGACGGCTACGGCCTGCCGCAACCGGGCGAGTGGGAACAGCTGACCGCCGAGAGCCAGAAGCGCCAGGCGCACCTGCGCAGCCTCAGGGACACCCTCAACAACGAGGTTCGCCAGCTGCTCTCACCGGAGGCCCGCGATGGCCTGGACCTGACCGAAGCCAACCTGGACCTGCTCGGCAAGCACCTGCGCGAGCTGAACAAGGCCAGTGGCGGGCTGGAGTTGAAGTAGGGCGGTTGGGACGGCCGGGGCGTTGTTGGGCTTCGCTGGGCTCAACCCAGCCTACGCAAGGTACAGCAGGGGCCAGATGGCACCCCTCTCCCCTGGGGAGAGGGCTGGGGTGAGGGGCGCGGTACCAGGCTGTTGGGCTTCGCTGCGCTCAACCCAACCCACGGGAGCTGTGTAGGTTGGGCTGAGACGGCGCCATCGTCGAAGCCCAACCGCCCCGGCATCCGCTAGCGCTTCGGCGCCTTGCCCTGGGGTTTGGCGGGTGCCGCGGGTTGCGGGCGTTCCAGCAGGGCCAGCAGCTGTTCCGGCGGGACCTCCTGGCCGTTGAGCAGCAGCCGCCCGGCGCTGTAATTCAGGGTAGCCACCAGATCCTCGCCTTCGGCCTTGAGCAGGCCGCTGTTCAGGCCGATGCCCGCCAGGGCTTCGGCGGTGGCCTGGGCCTGTTGCTGCATGGCCGGCTGGCTGCGCTGGGCGCCCGCCTGGAACAGCACGCCATCCACCAGGCTGCCCCGCGCCACCGACAGGCGCGCATCGAGACCGGCCAGCAACTGGGCCGCGAGTTGCTCCGGCGGCAGATCGTAGGTCGCCGGCTTGGCCAGGGTCAGGTCCAGGTGCAGGCGGTTGCTGCCGCCAGGGGTGTCGAAGCGCAGCTCATCCACCACCAGCTGGGGACGCGCGGCGAGCACATCGCCGAGGTGCTGCTGCAGGGTCGCCTGGGTGGTGGGATCCAGACCCTGCTCGGTATCCAGCTGCAGGTGCTGCAGCAGGGCATTGAGCTGGGCCAGGGCCGGGCTGTCGAGCTGGCTGTAGTGGCTTTTCAGGGTCGCCTTGCCCAGGGTCTGGCCGGCGATGTCGAGCTGGCCGAGGATGGCGTTGAGCGTGCCCGCCAGTTGCTGGCCCTGTTGCTGGGTGTCGCCCTGGAGCTGCAGATCCCGCAACTCGACTGCCGGCTTGCCGGGCATGGCCAGCAGCAGGCGCCCGAGGCGCAACTGCCCCGGGCCGAGCCAGAAGCCATCGGCATTGCGACGGTTGTCGCCGGTCAGGCCGAAGCCTTCGGTCTCCAGCTTGGCCCAGCCATCCGGCGTGCGCACATTGAGGCTGAATTGGCCGACCGTGCTGTCCAGGCGCAGCCGGCTGGCCTCCATGTCGGTAGCGAAGGTGGCGGTCAGGCCGGAGAAGGCCACCGCGCCCTGGGGCTGGTCCAGGTGCAGGGCGGGCAGGGTCAGACCGCCGTCCACCGTGCGGTCGTAGCCCAGGGTGGCATCGAGCCGTACGGGCTCGGCGCCCTTGGCCAGGGTGAAGAGATCGGCGGTGAGCGGCGTGCGCGCCAGGGTGACGCGGTTGACCGCCATGACCGGCGCCAGCTGCAGGGATTTGAGGCGGGTCAGGGGGAAGGGGCCGTGCTGGATGTCGTCGAGCACCCGCAGCACCTCCACCGGCGGTCGATCCTCGGCCTGCACGCTCAGGCTGAAGGTGGCGGTGCTGCTGAAGACACCGCGCTGCAACTCGACCAGCTGCAGTTGCAAGGGGTACTCGGGCAGTTGCGCCTGCAGGGCCAGCTGGGCCTGGCTCGCGGCCTGGCGTAATTCGCCTTCCAGCCGGGTGCCGGTGTACCAGGCGCCGCCCACGGCGGTGCCGACGGCGACCAGGGCCACACCGGCGAGGGTGGTAAGTAGCGGTTTCTTCATGGTGACCAAATCCCTTTGCATGAGGCTCACGGCGGCGCACGGCCGATAGGAAGCGGAGTGTACGAGAGCGCCGGGTGGATGCCGAGGGGGAGCGGCCGGGATCGCCTCGCTGGGCCACAGACTGTGATGGCTTTCCGGCGGTGTCGGTGCCGAGTCGACGACCCGCTCCACGGGGTGCTAGCGTGCCGCGATCCCCACTGCCGGAACCTCCGCCATGACCGCTCTCCCGTGCCTGCCTGCCGTTTCCATCCTTGCGCTACCGGGGGTGCCGGCATGAGCAGTCAGCGTCCGGTCGATGGCCTGCAACTCCCCGCCGAACTCCTCGCCCGCGCCGAGGCACTGCTGGCCCAGGGGGGGCGCCGCCTGCTGGGCATCGCCGGTACGCCGGGCGCGGGCAAGTCGACGGTGGCCGAGCTCCTGGCGGCGGCGCTCGGCGAGCGCGCCGTGGTGGTGCCCATGGACGGCTATCACCTGGCCAATCGCGAGCTGGCGCGTCTGGGCCGCGCCCAGCGCAAGGGCGCGCCGGACACCTTCGACGCCCGCGGCTATCGCGCCCTGCTGCAGCGGCTGAAGACGCCGGTGGCCGGCGAGACCGTCTATGCGCCGCTGTTCAATCGCGAGATCGAAGAACCCATCGCCAATGCCATCCCGGTCCACGCCGAGACCCAACTGGTGATCAGCGAGGGCAACTACCTGCTCTTGACCCAGGCGCCCTGGAGCGATGTGGCCGAGGTGTTCGACGAGTGCTGGTATGTGCGCGTCGATCCCGCGGAGCGTCGCGAGCGGCTGGTCGCCCGGCACATGCACTTCGGCCGCAGCCGCGCGGACGCGGAGGCCTGGGTGGCGAGCACCGACGAGCCCAATGCACGCCTGATCGACGGCGACCGGGCGCGGGCGGATCTGGTGGTGGAGTGGCGGGATGGGGCGGCTGTCGGCAAGGCCTAGGCCTGTGCCCGCTGCCATTCGGTCGGGCTCGCGCCAATGATGCGGCGAAAGGCGCGGGCCAGGGCCGAGGGACTTTCGTAGCCGACCTCGTCGGCGATCAGCGCCAGAGGGCGGCGCTGCTGCAGGCGCTGTTGCGCCAGGGCGATGCGCCAGCGGGTGAGGTAGTCGCCTGGGGCACTGCCGACGACACGTTGGAAATGTGCGGCGAAACCCGCGCGTGACATGCCGGCCAGGCCCGCCAGCTCGGCTACGGTCCAAGCTTGCTGGGGCCGTTCGTGCAGGGCGGTCAGGGCACGCGCGAGCCGGCGATCCGCCAGGCCGGCGAGCATGCCAGGCGTGGCGCTGGGGCGGGTCAGCAGTTCACGCAGCAGCTGGATGATCATCAGTTCGAACAGGCGGTTGAGCACCAGACCGCGCCCGCAGTCGTTGCCAAAGGCCTCGGCAAACAGCCAGTCGGCGCTGGCGGCGAGACCTGGCAGCTGGCGCAGTGGACTGACCAGGTAATCCGGCAGGGCGCGGGTCAGCGGGTTATCCGGACCACCGCGAAAGGCCAGCGAGGCGCACACCAGCTCGGCAGGGCTATCGTCCGGGGTGCTCAGCTGATGCGCGCGCGGACGGATCACCAGCATGAGGCTGGGCTCGACCAGATCCTGCCGCTCGCCCCGTGCGGTTGCGAAGCTCAGACGTCCGCCGCGCAGCAGGTGGACCTGGCCGGTGGCTTCACCGTCCGCATGGCGGCTCACGCCACAGAAGGCGCCCTGGTGGTAGCTGTCCGCAGTGAAGGCGAAGTGGTCGAGCAAGACGGCGAGGCGATCCATGGATGAGGTACCGATTTGGACGATCTGTCGCGATGTTTGGACGCTGGGCGTCCAGGCGTCAAGTCGCCCTGCCTAATCTGGTTCCACGCCTGATGACCAGGCCGCAACCCAAGGAGCACCCTCATGACCCGTATCGCCCCCCTTACCCTCGACCAGGCTTCCGCCGAGGCGCAAACCGCCCTGCAGGGCATCCAGAAGGGCCTCGGTTTCCTACCCAACGCCTTCGCAACCCTGGCGCATTCGCCGGCAGCGCTCAAAGGCTATCTGGCGCTGGCCCAGGCGCTGGGCAGGAGCGGACTCAGCGCCCAGGAGCGCGAGGTGGTGGCCTTGGCGGCCTCGGCGGTCAACGGTTGCGACTATTGCCTGGCGGCCCATGAATTCTTCGGTGGCAAGACCGGCCTGACCGCTGCGGAGCTGGCCGCCGCCCGGGCGGGTACGCTCAGCGCCGTGGCGCGCCTGGCGCGGGAGGTGACCGAGCAGCGTGGCCAGTTGCATGACGAGCAGTTGCAGGCCGCCCGCGCAGCCGGTCTAGATGATGCCAGGATCGTCGAGGTGGTGGCTCAGGTCAGCCTGCTGACCCTGACCAACTACCTCAACAACCTGGCGGCAACCGAAGTGGATTTTCCGCCCGCCGCCTGAGCATGAAAAAGGCCCCGGTCAGGGGCCTTTTTCATGGCCGGGTCAGGCCGGCAGCGGCGGCGCGGTCGCCGTGCGCCTGGAGCGCTGCAGACTGAACAGCGCCAGCAGCAGGAAAGCCAGCGACGTCAGCAGCAGTCCCTGGAAGCCATGGCGGGGATAGACCTGCCCAGCGACGAAGGTGCCGACGCCGATGCCGCAGAACATGAAGGAGGCGGTCAGCGCCAGGGCGATGCCCCTGGCCTCGGCGAGCTGTTCGAGGATACGTCTCTGCTGGGACGGCCAGAGGATGTCGGTGGCCACCGCCCAGACCACCAGGCCCAGGAGCAGCGCCACGAAGCGGCCCTGGCCGAGGGCCAGGATCGAAAGCGCCAGGGCCAGTAGCAGGAGGCCGCCGAGCAGCAGCCGCTCGGCACTGAAGCGGCGTGCGGCGCGGATCACCAGCAGGTTGCCCAGTACCCCGGCGACACCCAGCACCGCGAGTGCCAGGGAGACATCGGCGACGCTGCCGTGGAAGTCCTGGCGCACGATGGGGGTGAGGAAGGCGTAGGTGGAAAACACCCCGGCGGCGATGAAGAACACCACCAGGAAGGTGTGCAGCGAGTGGGCGGTGGTCAGCAGCCGCGCGACCACGGCCGGGGCGATGCGCTCGCCCGGGACCCGATCGGGCACCTGCCTGAAGATCAGCCAGGCGGTGAGCAGCCCCAGTCCGCCGATGCCGGCGAACAGCGGGCGCACGCCAAGGGCCGTCGCGACCCAGGCGCTCAGCGGCAGACCCACCAGGCTGGCCAGGCTCAGCCCCAGCAGCACCGTGGCGATGGCGCTGCCCTGTTGCTCGCGGCTGACCAGACCGGCGCCCAGCGCGCCCAGCACCGGACCGATGAAACCGGCGCCCACGCCCATCAGCACCCGGCTGACCAGCAGGGTCGGGTAATCGGCGGCGCAAGCGAGCAGCAGGGCGGCCAGGCTGAACAGCAGCAGCCCGCCGAGCACCTGGGTACGCCGCGCCCAATGGCCGAGCAGTATCTGCAGCAAGGGCGCCGCCAGGGCGAAGGTGACACCGAAGAGGCTGAGCAGGTAGGCGCTCTGGCTGTCGCTGAGCTGCCACTCGCGGGAAATCGCCTGCAGGCAGCCGACGACCGACAGCGCCCCGACCGCCTGGACGAAGTAGGCCAGGCTCAGGGGCCGCAGCGCCCCGGGCAAGGGAAGTGAGGACATGGGAGGCTCCAGAACGCACGCCGACCGCAGAAGGCGGCCGGCGTGCCGAGGTCAGGCGACGGGGATGGGGTTCTCGACCAGCGAGAGGTTGAACTGGTTGATCAGCGCATGCTCCTGGGGACCGGGGTTGGCGCGCAGCGGCACCACGCGATCCACCAGCACCTCGGTCTCGGCGGTGGCCAGCTTGTCCAGGGTCTCGGCGATGAAATCGTCGAGGGGCATGGCGCGGCTGTCGCCACTCTTGTGGACCAGGTCGGTGTCCACCCACGGCGGGGCGATCTCCAGCACCTGCACCGAGGTGTCGCGCAGCTGGAAGCGCTGGGACAGGGTGTAGGAGTGCAAGGCCGCCTTGGTGGCCGAGTAGAGCGCCGTGGCCGCCAGCGGCAGGAAGGCCAGCACCGAGGTGTTGTTGATCAGCGTTGCCGTCGGCTGCCGCTTGAGGTGCTCGATGAAGGCGGCGCTCACCCGCACCGGGCCGAGCAGGTTGGTGGTAACCAGCTGCACCGCCTGGGCATCGTCCAGATCGCCGGCGCCGGCATCGTCGAAGGGCATGATGCCGGCGTTGTTGATCACCACGTTCAGGTTGGGGTGACGGGCGATGACTTCGGCGGCGACGGCCTTGATCTGCGCCGGGTCGCCAATGTCGAGCAGCACGGTATCCATACCAGGATTGTCGGCGGCGATCTCGTCGAGCAGCGCCTGGCGGCGACCGGCGACGATCACCTGGTTGCCGCGACTATGCAGGGCCTCGGCCAGGGCGCGGCCAATGCCGGAGGTGCCGCCGGTGATGAAGACGGTGTTGTCGGTCAGTTTCGTGGGGTGTGCTCCTCTCGGGATCAAGATCAATGGGCGGTGTGATAACGGGGGGCGAGCTGGCGGCTGGACAACTGGTCGGCCATGGCCAGGCGACTGGCTTCGTAGGTCTCCCAGCGGGACAGGTCGTGCAGCGAGGGGATCGAGATGGCGACCTCACGCTCGAAATCGGCCAGGGCGGCGGCGACCAGGTCGGCCGGGCTCATGACGATCTCCGGATCGAGGTGCGCCAGCGGCAGGCCGCCGCGCGCCCAGAAGTCGGTGGCGGTGGCGCCGGGCAGCACGGCCTGGGCGCGCACGCCGGTCCCGGCCAGCTCGCGCTGCAGGGATTGGGTAAAGGCCGTGACATAGGCCTTGCTGCCGCCGTAGACGCCGTTGAGCAACTCCGGCGCCAGGCTGACGATGGAGGAGACGTTGATGATGGCGCCACGGCCGCGGGCGACGAAGGCGGGCACGGCGGCATAGGTCAGCTGGGTGAGGGCGGTGACGTTGAGGGCGATCATCCGCAGCATCTGCGCCGGATCGCTCTGCAGCAGCGGCGTATGGGTACCCATCCCGGCGTTGTTGACCAGCAGGGTGAGGCTGGCGTCTTCACGCAGAGTGCGCTCGACCTCGGCCAGGGCGGCAGGGTCAGCCAGGTCGGCCGGCAGGACCTGGACGCTCTGGCGGGTCGCGTCGGTCAGGCGCTGGGCGAGGGCATCCAGGCGCTGGCGATCCCGGGCGACCAGGATCAGGTCGTAGCCGCGCTGGGCCAGTTGTTCGGTGTAGTGGGCACCGATGCCGGACGAGGCGCCAGTGATCAGGGCAGTACCTTGTGGGGAGCGGGTCATCATCAGGTCTCCGGGGTGGGTGTGAGGCCATGATGAGCGCGCTGGTCGATGGCGCAAATGACGCTTATAGTCATGATTTAGGACATCAGGAGCAGCCATGCACCGGATTGGCTATGTATTGGGCGAGCGTTTCCAGGTGATGGCGCTGGCGACCCAGAGCGTTTTCGAATTCGCCAATCTGGTCCTGGGCGAGCCCTTCTATACCCAGGCGATCTTTTCCGAGCAGGGCGGCCTAGTGCGTTCTTCACAGCAACTGCTGGTGGAGACCGAAGCCCTGGGTACGCCGGGCCGCGCCGATACCTGGTTCATCGTCGGCAACCTGACGCCCCTGGCCACCGAGCCATCGCCGACGCTGCTGGACTTCGTGCGCCAGGCCGGCGCCCAGGCGCGGCGCACCGCCGGCATCTGTACCGGCGGCTTCGCCCTGGCGGCGGCTGGCCTTCTCGATGGGCGCCGGGCCACCACCCACTGGTCGTTCGCCCGGGCCATGCAGGAACGCTATCCACAGATCCGCGTCGAGGAAGACCGCATCTTCATCGTCGATGGTCCGGTATGGACTTCCGCCGGCATGACCGCCGGCCTGGATCTGGCGCTGGGGATGGTGGAGAAGGACCTGGGCATGGACGTGGCCCGTTCGGTAGCGCATCGCCTGGTGATGCAGCAATTTCGCTCGGGCGGTCAGACCCAGCATTCGGAGCTGCTGGCCCTGGCGCCCAAGTCGGATCGTATCCAGACCGCGCTCGCCTACGCCCGGCAGCACCTGAGCCGCGCCCTGAGTGTCGAGGAGTTGGCTGAGGTGGCTCATCTGAGCCCGCGGCAATTCAGCCGGGTGTTCACCGCCGAGACGGGGCAGTCACCGGCCAAGGCCATCGAGGGGCTGCGCCTGGAGGCGGCGCGGCTGATGATCGAGCAGACTTGTCATTCGCTGGAAACGGTCGCCCGCGAGACCGGCTTTCGCGATCGCCGCCATCTGCGCGAGGTGTTCATGCGCGGCTTCGGCGTACCGCCGCAGATGATCCGCCGCGATGCCCGCCGCCTGGCCTGAGCCCTGGGTCTTCAGAAACCGCCGCCGGCATCCAGCCAGGCCTGTTCGTCCGGCGTATTGATGCGGCCCAGCGCCCGGTTGCGATGGGGAAAGCGGCCAAAGCGGGCGATCACCTCCCGATGGGCCTCGGCATAGCGCCGGTAGTGCTCGATGCCCAGGGCCTCGAACAAGGCGAGCGAGCGCTCTTGATCGGCCAGGTTCTCGGAGTGCTCGAACGGCAGATAGAAGAAGGCGCGCAACTCGGCTTCGACCTGCTGATCCAGGCCGGCGGCTATCGCCTGTCGCGCGTGCTGCAGGGCCAGGCCGTCGGTGGCGAAGGCGTGGCCGCTGTGGCGATAGATATTGCGCGGGATCTGGTCGAGCAGCAGGCACAGGGCCAGGGCGCCTTCGGCGCTGGCGGCCCAGCTATCGAATTCGCGACGACTCGCAGCGAAATGCCCTGCCTCCAAGCGTGTACGGCATTCGGTGTCGAACTCGGGGCCGCCGCTGAACCATTTGCGCCTGCCGGCAGAGTGCCAGAAGGTTACGACCTCCTGTGGTTGCATGCTGTCTTCCTCCGATCGATCCCGGCTTGCCTGGGTGGTGGTTCCACAAAGCATAGCCTGGAGACCTGCGGCAAACGGTTGCTTGGTACGGTGAGACGCGGCTATCCGAGGAGGCTGCGTCATGGGGTGGTGCGTCATTGACTTATATGTTGGCCCTCGTATGATTGGGTACGCCAATGACGCATGGATTGCGACATGATCTTTATCGAAACGCCGGTCTTCACTCGGCTCGTCAAAGAGCTACTTGAGGATGATGCCTACGCCGCTTTCCAACGTGAATCCGACGGCAGGCGATGTCATCAGGGATACCGGCGGCCTACGCAAGATTCGTGTCGCCAGCGGTGGCCATGGCAAGCGTGGCGGCTTTCGGGTGATCTACTATCACTTCGCTGCCGATGCTCGCATTGCCCTGCTACTGATCTACCCCAAGAGTGAGAAGGATGACCTTTCCGTCGAGGACCGGAAAGCCCTGAAGGCCATGATCGAAAAGTGGAGATAGACAGCATGACCAAGTTCCTGGATGACCTCATGGAAAGCGTTACCCAAATGGACGAAATCGTCCGGGGTGAGCGACAACCTTCCCGTGAATTCCACGTCGATGCCTTGCAGATCAAGCAGATCCGCAAGAATACCGGTCTGAGCCAGGCGCAGTTCGCCAGAAAGCTCAATATCGACGTCGGTACGTTGCGCAACTGGGAGCAGAGCCGCCGCGAACCTACCGGGCCGGCGAAGGCCTTGTTGGTAGCGCTAAAGAACGATCCCGTGCATGTACTGGCGGCGTTGGAGGCTTGACCGTCCCAGTCCTAGTTTGTGAGCTGCCGTTGCGGCAATGAATTTTCTCCCTTACCCCAGTCTGGGTTGGGATGCTTTCTTAGCTGCCTGCACGGCAGTGAACCTATCGCTACGCACCTTGGAAAAACCCGGCATTTTCTAATGCTGCCTATACAGCAGTGAACCATGATACCGGCTCACCAACGACGGGCTGAGTTTTCTAAGCTGCCTCCGCGGCAGCTTAGAAATCATCTTCATGCGAGGCGGCAGAAGGAATGGCTTTCACCGCCCTCTTGGCAGCCCATTGGGGTTCCACGTGGAACCCCTCAGCCCCGCCCCACATAGGGCATCTTGGTCGCCATCACGGTCAGGGTCTGGACGTTGGCGTCCAGCGGCAGGCTGGCCATGTAGCGGACGGCGTCGGCGACGTGCCTGACGTCCATGCGCGGCTCCACGGCGGTGCTGCCGTCGGCCTGGAGTACGCCGTTGGCCATGCGCTCGGTCATCTCGGTAGCGGCGTTGCCGATGTCGATCTGGCCGCAGGCGATATCGAAGGCGCGGCCGTCCAGGGCCAGGGCCTTGGTCAGCCCGGCCACGGCATGCTTGGTCGCGGTGTAGGGCGCACTGAAGGGGCGTGGCGTGTGGGCGGAGATCGAGCCGTTGTTGATGATGCGCCCGCCGCGGGGCGATTGTGCGCGCATCAGGGCAAAGGCCGCGCGGCTGCAGAGAAAGACGCCGGTGAGGTTGGTGTTGACCGCCCGGTGCCAGGCGTCCAGCTCCAGCTCGTCGATGGGCACCGCCGGGGCGCCGACGCCGGCGTTGTTGAACAGCAGGTCCAGGCGGCCATAGGTCTCGCGGATGCGGGCGAACAGCGCCTCGACGCTGGCGGCATCGGTGACGTCGCAGGGTACCGCCAGGGCTTCGCCGCCCTGTTGCCGCGCCTCTTCGGCGAGGGCCTCCAAGGGTTCGGCGCGACGGGCAGCGAGGACCACGCGGAAGCCGTCCTGCAGCAGGCCGAGGGCGACGGCGCGGCCGATGCCCTGGGAGGCACCGGTGACGAGGGCGATGGGGCGGGCGGTGGTCATGGGCGGTCCTTGGACAGGGGAGGAGCTTCCAA